>JAAYBV010000054.1 GCA_012744475.1 Phycisphaerae bacterium | reverse complement strand
TACGATATCCTCGGAATGATACTGAGACACCCGCCGCCACACGCGCACTTCGCATCCATAAAGTGGATGATATCGGTACCAGATCTTGCCTGTGAACGAATCATGAGCAGTGTGTGACCTGTTCGCCCGGGGTCGGCAAGACCCACATGGCCGAGCTGTGCGCCGCTCATCTGAAGCGTCCCTTCAAGCGGTTCGACATGACCGCCTACAGCGACCACCAGGCCGACAACCAGCTCGTCGGTTTTGCGCCGTCCTTTCAGGCCGCCAAGCCCGGCCTCCTGACGGGATTCGTCAAGCAGAATCCCAACGCCATCCTGCTGTTCGACGAGATCGAGAAGGCGCATCTGAACACGATGCAACTGTTCTATCAGATCCTCGACGCCGGCCGACTGCACGACAAATTCGACGACGAGGATGTGTGCTTCCGCGACACGATCATCATCTTCACGACGAACGCCGGGCGGAGCCTCTACGAGAATCCCAACGCCAGCGGGATCTCCGCGGTCAACGCCGACTATCACAAGCGCACGATCCTCAGCGCGCTGGCGAACGAGAAGAATCCCACGACCGGCCAGCCGGCCTTTCCGCCGGCCATTTGCAGCCGGCTCGGGCAGGGCTATCCGCTGATGTTCAATCATTTGGGCATCAACGAGCTTGAACGCATCGCCGAGACGGAAATGACGCGCACCGAGGCCCTGCTCGAACGGCAGTACTTCAAGACGTTTCGACACGATCCGATCCTGCCGATCCTGCTCGTGCTGCGATGCGGCGCGAGCATCGACGCCCGGCAGTTGCGCAGCGAGGTGGAGCGATTCGTCAAATCGGAGCTGTTCAAGTTCTGTAGCCTCTACGAGTCGCAGCGCGTCGAAAAAGTGCTCGAGCAGATCGACGAGGTGCTCTTCACTGTCGATCCGGCCGAGATTCAGAATCACCCTGCGACGCAGAGACTCCTGTTCAATCCGGACAAATCGACTGTGCTCCTGGTGGCGGATGAGGCCTTCGCCTCGCGTTGTCGCCAGGCCCATCCGGAGTTCGAGTGGATCTCGGCCGCGACGAAGGAAGAAGTGGTCAGTCAACTGACTGCCCATGAAGTCAACGTGATCCTGCTGGACCTGTGGGTCTCGACGGGACACGATCGGGCCGGCGCAGGGGCGAATGATTATTCGCCCCTACCGAGCGCGGGCCGGATCGATCATCTCCCCTTGTCGGCCAGGGCCTTCGACAACGGCCGGACGATCCTCCAGACCATTCGCAAGCGTTTCTCGGATGTCCCGGTTTACCTGCTGTCATTCCAGACGCAACAGGCCGACGGCGCGACAAAGACCGTTTGCGTGGATGATCGGTACGACGTCAATGAGCGCCCCCACGACGCGAAGAGGCCCCGGCCGATCGACGAAGAGTTGTTTCTGGCCTGCGTCCGAGCCGGCGGCGCCCGAGGGATGATCGCAACCGAATATGACCGATCCTCAAAAACCGACCCCGGCGCGCCGGGATTCGCGGCGGCCCTTCAGGGGATTCTGCTTCGCCTGTTCCGCGAAAAGGTGGCCGCCGATCTCGCGCGGCAGCGCCAGTGCCTGGAGTTCGACACGGTCGCCCGCCTGAACGAGTCGGCTCGTCACCTGGGGATCTGGACTCGCGGATTCCGACTCCAGCGTGTCATCGAGGCCGAAGACGTGGTCGGCCTGGTCAGCGACGTGGAACGTCCTTCCACCCGCTTCGACGAAGTCTTCGGCGCGACCGCCGCGAAGAAATCGCTGGGCTTCGTGGTCGACTGGCTGAAGAACCGCAAGCGTTACGCGGGACTGGGGCTGCGCCCGCCCAAGGGCATTCTCCTGAGCGGCCCGCCCGGAACCGGCAAGACCATGCTCGCCCGGGCGGTCGCCGGAGAGTCGAATTGTGCGTTCATGGAGGAATCCGGCGGCAACTTCATCACCAAGTGGCAAGGCAGCGGTCCGGAAAACGTGCGGAAGCTGTTCCAGCGGGCACGCAAGTACGCCCCTGCGATCGTATTCATCGACGAGATCGACGCGGTGGGCAAGACGCGCAGCGGCGCAACCACCAGCGAGTCCCGCGAGACAACGCTCAACACCCTCCTGACGGAAATGGACGGGTTCGGCGCGACGGCGGACGCCCCGGTGATCGTGCTGGCGGCGACGAACCTGGCCGAGAAGCTCGACCCGGCGCTGAAGCGGCGTTTCGACCGCGAGATCAGGGTCGACGAGCCGGACCGGTCCGCTCGCCTGGCGTACCTGCAACAGGCGATCGGAAAGCTATCGAAATCCGAGGTCGGCGCCGAGACTCTCGAAGCGATCGCCAATCAGAGCGTATACATGACGATCGCCGACCTGGCCCGCATCGTCCAGGAAGCCGGAGTGATGGCGGCGCTGGCGGGATCGACCATCACCGACAGCATCCTGCTCGAGGCGTTCGAGAAGCAGCGCATGGGCGAAGCCCTGCCCTGCACGAACCAGACAAAGCT
Organism: Phycisphaerae bacterium; assembly: GCA_012744475.1. Lineage (GTDB taxonomy): Bacteria > Planctomycetota > Phycisphaerae > Sedimentisphaerales > Anaerobacaceae > Anaerobaca. The sequence continues at coordinate 35,905 of JAAYBV010000054.1, read as the reverse complement.
GCTCCGCATCGCCCGCCACGAGGCGGGACACACGCTGGTGGCGTGGAAAAGCGGCACGCCGGTCCATCAGGTGACGATCGTCGGACGCGGCGGGGCCGGCGGTTACATGGAACGCAAACATGACGACGACCGCGACCTGCAAACCAAGGAAGATCTGCTTCGTGATATTCGCATCTCCATGGCGGGTCGCGCGGCGGAACTGGTCTGCTATGGCCCGGACGCGGGTCTGAGCATCGGCGTCGGCGCGCCCCGAGCCATCGGCGGTGGAGGCGGCGACTTGCCCAACGCATCGCAGAAGGCGATCCAGATGGTTCGCGTCTACGGCATGGACGAGGAGATCGGACAATTGGCGCTCGATGAGCTCTTCGTCGAGAACAGCCAGCGCCCGCTCGCCGAACAAACCCTTATGCTGGCCGAGAGGATCGTGTCCGAACAACTGGACGTCGCCAGGAGACTCATTGAGACCCATCGCGACGAATTCGATCGCCTGGTCGATGCGCTGGTCAAACACAACCGGCTGGATGAGGCCCAACTGACCGAGCTGCTCGGCAGACAGCCCTCGCCCTTCCCTGAGGTCTCTTTGGTCCCTTAAGGCGTAGGGTCCCGGCGTGCCGGGATCGCACACCAACTCGATAGACCAAAGGTGTGCGGTGCACACCCTACCGGACCTGTGATCCGATCCGCCGCAGGCGGATCCGGCAATTCTTGTGCTCTGCGCCGACTCATGCTATCCTATGGAAGAAACATGGCGGGCGCCCGCCGTGGCAACGACCATGGGGATGCAGATCTGAGACGAACATGGAACGACAGTGGAGTTGCCGGCACAGGAATTCAACTGGTCCGTATCGAGTTGCCCTCGTCTTGATGAGTTGGATGATGGCCTTGTCTGCGGGTTGCCGTCCCGGCCTCAAGACGGCTCACCCTCTGCCCGGCTCCGAGTTGCAGTATGGCGTCGGCTACGCCACAGGCTTATCGCCGGCCGATCCCGGCGCGCCGGGACGCATCGAAGATTCCCTTGGTATCAACGTGACCATTGCGGCCATCACCCAGTGGCATGAGAACACCCTGAGACCCGTAGCCTCACAGACGCAAATGATCACGGTGCTCCCGGCGAGCACGGCGGTGGCGGCTGTGCCGCGTCTGATGAGAAGAGCCAGCGTGGGCGTGATTCAAAGCAGAGCACAGTTCTGGAGCCAGATCGCCGTCAAAGGCTCCGAAGCGCCGCTGTTCGTGGAAAAGCTGCACGGCATTCTGCCCGATGGGATCGACGCCGTCATTCGCATCGCGGAGAAGCCGACGTCGGATTCCGGCGCCATCCGTACGCTCGAGATCCACGTGCGCCGCAGATCCGCCACGGGCGGACCGGAACCGAACGTGCCGGCGATCCGCTTGCGGCGGATTTCGCTGGAGGTTTCGCTTGTGGCGACGGGACATCTGAAGCAGACGGCCGGCCCCGAGGCCGACGATTCGGAGAAGCCCCAAGGGCCGTCCGGGCCCGGCGGAACGGGCATGCTGACGACCGAGACGATCGCGCTGGCGCCACAGGACATGCAGGAGCAGGATCGCCTGGCGTTCGTGCTGCCGTCTCCATTCGACGTGGACGGACTCGTGGGATTCGCGGCGCTGATCGAAGTGCAGCCGCCCCCGCCGGAAGGAACGGCCGAAGCAGCCACCTATGCAGCGAGCTGGAAGCAGTGTCGAGACAAACTGCTGGCAGCGGCGGGAACAGGCGACGACCGACCGCCGTTCGACGCTGGCAGACGAGGCATCGAAGACGCCCTGCGACTGCTCGCGTCGCCCACACACAGGCAGCGGGCACTGGTGTACCTGGCACAAGAGACCGGAGCACCGCTGTTCGCCGACGTGACGCTGTCGGCGACAGACACCGTCGTGGACCGTCTCGCGAACGCGGTCACGAACGAGTGGTCGGGTTCCACCTTTGAAACAGCCACCCTGGGATGGCGGCTGGAGCGGACCGCGTATCAACTGCTCATCAAGCTGCTGAGCGCCGACCAGACGTCGCCCGACCTGGAGGCGGTCGTGATCCGCCACGCCGGCGAGGTGGGTCGTCATCCTTCCGTTCTGCAGGAGATGGTCTCGGAGGCGACGAGTATCGAGGACCTGAGGCAGCGGTTGCTCCTGGAGAACTTCATCTATCTGGAGGACATTTCGCCAGCCGCCCGGACACGGGCCTTTGAATGGCTGGCGGCCAGAGACCAGGCGCCTCAGGGCTATGATCCCCTCGCCTCACTCAAGGAAAGGCGCAACGTACTGAACCGGATTCTCCAGGAACAACCGTAGAATCACAGGAGCATCCCGTGCGGCACAAAGACAGAAAACGCAAGTCATTCTCGGACCATCCGGACAAGCGGCAGGCCGCGGTAGGGGCGAATAACTATTCGCCCGTAGCCGCCCCCGCCACAGGCGGATCGGAAACGGATCAGCCCGCCGGCGGACCACCCCAGCAGCGGATCGAACAAGAGGCGGGCCACCATCACCGTTGGCTCCGGCGTCTGTTCTGGGCCGGTGTAATCCTGGCCGCCGTGATTGTGGTCCTCCGCATCGCGCTGTGGTTGTCTCTGCCGTGGATCATCGACAAGACGATGGAGCAGTACGGCCTGAATGCGCGCTATGAACGGTTGAATCTCTCCCTGCTCACCGGAGACGCAGAACTGTGGCATCTGGTTCTCGTGCCGACCGACGCCAACACGCCATTTGCGGATGTTGAGTACTGCCGGGCGGCGGTCTCTCTGGTGACGTTGTTTACACGTCGGCTCATCGTCCGCCGCGTCGAGATCGACGGAATGGACATCAATCTGACCCGGGCCCAGGATGGGACGTTTCCCCAACTGCGGACCCTGCTGACCGTCCTGCGCCAGCGCAGCAAGGCGGCACAGCCGACCGATACCGCGGCGGCCCCGACCGCGGCGTCGCCGGGGCAGATCGATCTGACGCCGCCGCTCCAGATGGATGCGCTGAGACTTCAGCACGTGCAGTTGCAGTTTCGAGACGAGACTGTGGAGCCGGTCTTTGAGACGCAGTTGGATCTGAACGTGCGTCTTTCCGACCTCCGATCCGACAAACGCAAGACACGGTTCCAGATCCTCCTGTCGTCTCCTCCCGTGCTGGACCAGCTTCAGATCGACGGGACCGGCTCGGCCGAAGGGCGCGACCTCCTGGCGGAAGTCCACGTCGCCCTCCAGGGTCTGCATCCCGACGCGGTGAAGGATTACCTGGCCGATCTGGGACTCGTTCCCGATGCGCGCAATCTGGCGCTGTCCTGCAGCGGATCCGTCCGCGTCCAGGGGATCGAGGTGATGGACGCCAACGATGCAGGCCCGGTGATCGACGAGACACTTTCGTCGAACGAGATCGCGGCGGCCCCTTCGTCTGCCACACTCCAGGTTCAGCTCGAATCGAAGAACACGACCGTGACGATTGACGGCGCGGAGCATTTCGTTCTGGAGCACGCGGCGGTCGACGCGAACGTGGCGGACTCGGGCGCCATTCGGGCGGGACGGATACAGATCCGTGGGGGCGCGTTCCACGCCTGGAGGAGGCCGGCCGGCGCGCTTTCGGTCGGCGGTTTCCAGTTCACCCGGCGCCCGCGGCCGGAGCCGACGAGTGGCCCGAGTGACCAGCGACCAGCGACCAGCGACGGCTTTGCGTGGTCGCTCGACAGCGTGGAGGTGCGGGACGTGCGACTGGTGCTTCACGATCAGTCGGTGTCACCACAGGCCGATCTGGCGCTGGACCTCAACGACGTGACGGTCCGCAGCGCCGCCTCCGATCAGGAAGGATTGACGCTGACCGCTCGTTTGGGGGCGCCGGGCGTCGTCGAGAGCCTCCAGACCCAGGGGACCGTGGTTCTGTCGTCTTCCCAGGGCAGCGCAGCGCTCAAGATCTCTGGCACGGGAATCCGCCCGGACGCCTTGCAGCCGTATCTCGAAGGGCTCGGCCTGGAGTCTCTCTACACCGGCGGGACATTCTCGTGTGACGTGAACGCGACGTTCACCAATCAGCCGAATGAACCCATCGGGGCGTCCGGGGCCATCACGAATATCCACTTGCAGGACACCGAAGAGCTGTTCGGCCTCAAGACCATCGGCGTTCAAGGGGCCAGTATCGACCCGGTTACCGGGGCAACGCGCATCGATCAGGTTGAGATCTCCGGACAGCGTCTGGCGGTCGCGCGGGACAGAGAAGGCTGCTTGGCCACTCTGGGCTTTCGCCTCGTCGGCCGCACGTCCGAGCCAGCGCCGCACCAAGCCGAGAGCATGGAGGCAGTCCAAGAGATCCGGACCCCATCGACTCTCGGCGCACATCGGACGAAGACCGCCCCGATTGAGATCGGGCGGTTGAGCTGGCACGACAATGAACTGACTTTTGTGGATCGGATGGTCACGCCCGCCAAGACGATCGCGGTGCCGGACCTTGGCTTTGAACTGACGAACCTTGTCCTGGGAGGTGATCCCAACGCTGCATCGCCGGCATCGGTGAAGGCATGGCTGCGCAGTCCGGGAACCATCGAGACCGTCCAGTTGAGCGGCTCGGTTGCGCCCGAGCCGGCCGGGCTGTCCTTCGACCTGGACCTGCGTGGCGAAGGTCTGGCTCTGGTGGCGATGGCGCCTTACCTTGCGGCTCTTGGGACCGAGTCTGTCATGACAGAAGGCAGTGTGGCCGCCCGGACGAAGGGACGCATCACATGGGGAATCGACGGGCTCCATTGCTCGGCGACGATCCGCGATGCGGCTGTCAGGGACGGCGCGGCCGAGTTGGCAGGACTTGACCAGATCGACATCGCACAGCTCCATCTGGCCGCCACAGGTTTCCAGGTGGAGCGCATCATGCTCGAGCGTCCACGGCTGATGCTGTCGCGCGACGAATCCGGCGTATTTGCCTGCGCGGGCCTGCGTATCGTCCGGGGGCAGAAGACCGAGACAGAGGCCTCGCCAGAGCCGGTCCGGCCCGTGCGTGTGGGTCGGCTGGAAATGAAAGGCGCCCAGATTCAGTGGTCCGATCACGCCGTGACGCCGGCGGTATCCCAGTCTGTGGGGATCGACCTCGCCCTGAGCGAGCTTGCCCTCGGAGTTGAATCGCCTCCGACGACGATCAGCGCAACCGTCAGGGCCCCCGGCATCGTGCAGAAGGCCACCGTGACCGGACAGCTTCAGACAACGCCGTCAAAACAGGGAGCCGACCTGACGCTGGACGCGGCAGGCGTCAATGCAGGACCGTTGCTGAGCTACCTGCCGCCGGCCGTCAGACCGGCCCTGGAGCAAGGGCAACTCCACGCCCGAGTCACCGGCGAGCTGACCGCGCATCCCGAAGGGGGCCGGCGCATCCGCGCCAGCGCAACCGATGTCGATTACCGCGGGGATTCCGAGCCGGAGCCTTTCCTGCGATTCGATTCGGCCGAACTGGCCGTCGATCGCTTCGACCCGAACGCACACCTGATCTCCATCGAGCAGGTATCGCTCCAGGGTCTGGAGGCCACCGTCGAACGCAAGGCTTCCGGCCTGATGAGCCTGCTCGGATTTGACTTTGGCGCTTCTGAGTCGGCCCCCACCGACGCGTCTGGCACGACGGATGAACAGCGGGGTCTCACACCTTCTGCCAGCGAGGAACCGCCGGCGGCCCAACAGACCGTGCCCGATCAGGCGCCGGGCCTTGCGAGCGCCGTCGCACGGAAGGCCCGGCGGCTGCCGCTGGTTGTCCTCGATCGATTGTCGTTGGAGGCCAGCAAACTCACCGTGAAGGATGCCGCCAGGCCGGCGGCGACACCCTTGGTCATCTCGAATTTGAAGGTGGCCAATACCGAGACCGTCAAGCTCCTTGGCGATGAGCCGGACACCAATCCGCCCGTCAAGATCGATGTCCACGGCCAGATTGAGCCTTTGACCGAGTCTCTGGCGCTGAAGATCGAGGTGTCTCCCTTCGTCGCCCAGCCCCAGATTCTCGCCGAGTGGGACATCACGCAGATCCAAGGCCCGGGATTGGTTTCCATCCTGCCGGAGGTCCGCAGCGCAGTGGATGCCAACAACCTGCACACCGGCAGGTTCTCCGGGACCGCGCAATTGACGCTGCACGTGGAGCGACGCGACGTCGCAGAATTCGACTTCAGCAGACCTTTTGGCGTAGATGCGTGGGTCAAGGCGATGGCCTTCCGTGACGCGCAGACGGACACCGTGCTGGCGGGAGTCGAGGAACTGCGGATCGTGGCGCCAAAAGTGGATTTGAACAGCGGCAGCGTTCACGTCAAGGAGATCGGCCTGGTGAATCCGCAGGGGGCGATCCGGCGGGAAACGGACGGATGGCATCTGCTCGGAATGACCTGGAAAACGACCGCGAAGGGGCGATCCGCCGATGCGAATGCGGTCGCGTCGGCCAATCCGCAATCGCCAATCCACAATCCACAATCCGCGTTCGACCTGCGCGTCGATCAGCTCCTGGTGACGGGCGTCGATTTCGCTCTCGTCGACAACACGGTCGAGCCCCCGATGTACGTACCACTGAAGGGCCTGGACGTGGAGGTTCGCGGATTCGCCACAGCCGGCGCCGATGTCAAGACCCCGATGCGATTCAACGTGATTGCGACGGCCGGGGAGGTGCCGTTGCCGCAGACGAGGCGCAGCTCCGCATCCGCCTCCGAGGAGCCGGCCGATTTGCCTCTGGCGGACATCGAGGACTCCTCGGAGCCTTCGACGATGGAGAATCGCCTGCTGTTCCAGGAGCTGTCGGCCACCGGACGCCTGACCCTCTATCCGCGTCCCGACGGCTGGGTGAAGGCCGGCCTGAGCGGACTGGAGCTGGTCAATTTCAGGGGCGTGGCCAGCGAGAGCGGGGTGACCCTGCGCAAAGGCGTTTTCGACGCCAGCGTCGACATGCGGTTCCACAAGGATCAGCCTCTTTCGACGCGGGCCCGGCTGGTCTTTACGGACCTGTCGCTGACGGAGCCGCCCGATGGCTTTCTGGCGCAGCTTCTGACTTTGCCGGCGTCTCTGGACACGGTGCTCTTCATTCTGCGGGACGCGGGCGGGTCCATTCGGCTGCCGCTGTCGTTCAAGATCGGCGAGGACGGCCTCTCGCGCGGCCAGATTACGCAGGCGGCCGTGGGAGCGGCCGCGACCCTCATCGCCGGCGCCGTAGCAGGTTCTCCCTACCGGGTCGCCGGAACGATCGGCAATATCCTGGGCGGGGACAAGGAGGAAACCAGCGGCGCGGAAACCTACGTCGTGGAGTATGCCGCCGGCATCACCATGCTTTCCGATCACCAGGCCGCAGAGCTGGCGCAGATCGCCGAGCGTCTGCGCAATGAACGAGACCTGGCGGTTACGGTTCGCCACCACCTGGGCGCCGCAGACATCGAAAAGGCCGCCGGCCTGGTCAACCTGTCAGAGCCCCAGACGAAGGCCCTGTTGGCGAAGCTGCGCCAGGAAAGGACCGAACTGAGGCGACGCAGAGACGAACTGGCAGGCCAGACTCGTGCGGCCTATGCCGCAGGCTCCCGCGGGAACGTAACGACCAGGACAAGGCAGTTGCAACAGGCCGAGACACAACTGGGTCTGATCGAGCAGGCTCTGGACAATCTCCTCGAGACGATGCGTCCCGGCTCGGAGTACGCCGTAAGAAGACGCACGCAGGATGCCTGCATTGCCATTGGCAAGGCGCGCATCGAAACGGTGGCGGCGCTTCTGGCGATCGAGCCGGCCGCAGACGGACCGGAGGCATCCGGACGCGTCACGTTCGTGCCACCCCGCTTCACGGAAGCCGGCGATCCCGCAGGCCGGATCACCCTTACGCTCTCCAAGAGCAAGGCGAGGTGAAGTTCCAAGCGTGAGGTTTGAAGTGTGAAGTTTCAAGTTTGAAGTTTGAAGTCGATTTGGTGTGCAATCCCGGCGTGCCGGGACCCTACGTCTTCGTGGCCAATTCGAGAGGATCGGGCATGTCTTCGGAAAACAGGTGTTCACGTCGTCAGTTTCTCAGAGGCGCTGCAACCATCGCAGGGGCTGGGGTCATTCCGTACTTCGTTCCGCCGTCGGCGATGGGGTCGGCCGGCGCTGTCGCGCCGAGCGAGCGAATCACAATGGGTTTCATCGGCCTCGGAATTCAGGGCTCCGGCCTGATGGGAGCGTTCCTGGGCCAGAAGGACGTGCAGGCGGTCGCCGTCTGCGACGTCCGGGCGAGCCAGCGCCAGCGAGCCAAGCAGACCGTCGATCAGCGCTACGGCAACTCCGACTGCGCCATGTACAACGACTTTCGCGAGGTGTGCGGGCGCCGCGACATCGACGCGGTCTGCATTGCGACGCCGGACCACTGGCACGTGCTCGTGTCGCTGGAGGCGGCCCGCAACGGCAAGGACATGTACACCGAGAAGGCCCTGGGCCTGAGCCTGGCCTGGGACAAGGCACTCCAGCGGGCCTGTCACAAGTATGGCACGGTCTTTCAGTGGGGAACACAGCAGCGATCCGACCGGAACTTCCGCTTCGGCTGCGAACTGGTGCGCAACGGTCGCATCGGCAAGCTGCACACGATCCAGGTGGGCGTGCCTTACGATTTCGTCTTTCCCAATCAGCCGACGCAGCCGGTCCCGGAGGGTCTGGACTATGACCTGTGGCTGGGCCCGGCGCCGTGGGCGCCCTACACCTACCAGCGATGTCGTCCCTGGACGCAAAAAGAAAGCTATTCGATCTGGTATCACATCGCCGATTACTGTCTGGGCGGCATCGGGGGTTACTGGGGCGTCCACCATGTGGACATCGGCCAGTGGGGTCACGGCACCGACGACACCGGCCCGGTCGAGATCGAGGGCACAGGCGTCTTTCCCGCCGATGGCCTGACGGACTGCGCCACGAGCTGGAAGGTAACGCACACCTACGCCGACGGTGTGAAGATGATCTACATGGACGAGGCGCAGTACAAGCACGGCGTGACCTTCCAGGGCACGGAAGGATGGGTGCACATCACGCGCGAGGGGCTCTGGGCCGAACCCGAGTCGCTGCTGACCTCGACCATCGGGCCGGACGGGATTCACCTGCCCGAAAGCAAGGGGCACCAGCGTGACTTCCTCGACGCGGTCAAGACGCGCGGCGGCACGATCTGTCCCATCGACGTCGCTGTGCGTACGGACACGATCTGTCACCTGACGGACATCTGCACGCGTCTGGGTCGCAAGCTGCGATGGGACCCCGCGAAGGAAGACTTCATCGACGACCCGCAGGCCAGCCGGATGCTGAATCGGCCCATGAGAAGCCCGTGGCATCTGTGACAGAGGCGTTTTGCACAAAGAGGCGAAAGGAGCGTGTGCGATCCATGAGATTGAGCTTTGGAATATGCGCAATAACCTTGTTGTCGTGCGTCAGCAGCCTGTCCGCACCGGCCAAAGCCGCGCTGTCCGTCGGATGGTCCACCATCGACATCACGCCGGAAAAGCCCGTGGCGCTGGTCGGGCAACTGCACAAACGCATCTCGCAGCGGGTCCTCGATCCACTGACGGCCACCGCGCTGGCCCTCGAAACGAAGACGCCTGAGGGCCAATCCGAACAGGCCATCCTCGTGTCCTGCGACGTGCTCTACATCCGCAAGTCGATGCTGGACAAGGCAAGGGACCTCCTCAAAACAAAGCTGCCCGACTTCGACGCGAACAAGCTGGCCTTGAACGCCACGCACACGCATACAGGCCCGGGCTTCGCGGACGAGGACTTCGGCGACCTGTACGATGTAAGCGAGGACGATGGAGTGATGAAGGCATCCGAGTACGGGGCGTTCTTCGCGGAGAAGGTCGCGCAGGTCGCGGCCCAGGCGTGGCAGAAGCGCAAACCGGCCGGCATGAGCTGGGGGCTCGGGCACGCGGTGGTGGGGATGAACCGGCGCGCTCGCTACTTCGACGGCTCGGCGGTGATGTACGGCGCCACCAACCGGCCCGAATTCTCCGGGATCGAAGGATACGAGGACCACGGCGTGGAGATGCTGTTCTTCTGGGACGGCAGCCGCAAGCCGACGGGGGTGGTCATAAACATTGCCTGCACCTCGCAGGAGACCGAGGGCCTGAGCGAAGTCTCCGCCGATTTCTGGCACGATGTGCGGCAGGAGCTTCACAACAAGATCGCGCCGGACCTGTTCGTGCTGCCTCAGTGCGCCCCAGCGGGCGACCTGTCTCCGCATCTGCTCTTCCGCTCGCGCGCCGAGCAGACCATGATCGAGCAACGGGGCCTGTCCCGTCGCCAGGAGATCGCCCGGCGAATCGTCGGCGCCGTTCAGGATGTGCTGCCCCTGGTCCAGCGGCGCATCGAAACTGATATCGTTTTCAAACACGCTGTCGCGCGGGTGAACATTCCGCCGGCCAGCTCTGTCAACGCGCCGTTCTATACGACGGACACAATTGCCCCGGTCGAGCTGCACGTGCTGCGGCTCGGCGAGGTCGCCATGGCGACGAATCCGTTCGAGCTGTACCTCGACTACGGAATCCGCATGAAGGCCCGAAGCCCGGCGACGATGACCCTGCTGGTCCAGTTGTCGTGCCAACACTGCGGCTACCTGCCGACGGAAAAGGCCGTCCAGGGCGGAGGATACAGCGCCGACAAGTTCGTCGTCGGACCCGAAGGGGGCCAGGCGCTGGTGGACGAGACCGTCCGGCAGATCGAAGCGCTCTGGCAATAAGACCAACTGTGCGGGACGCTGGAAATTGCCAGCCGACGACCGTAGAATGGGTATTGCGTTCGATGCAGGATCAGTGGAACAGCATTCTTCTTCTGGAGGCTCGATCATGGCCAATCGCCATCGCAGTCTGTCGTCCAATCCATCGCCAATGAGTCGGCGCGAGATGATGTCCATGTCCCTGGGAACCGCTCTTGCGCTGGGCACAACGGCGCTGACGCCGCACCACGCCGCGGCAGGGGCGAATAATTATTCGCCCGTACTCCAGGGCGGCAAGCCGACGCGCAAGCCCATCTTCAAGTCGCTCAAGTTCGGCATGATCCAGGGCGACATGTCCATTCTCGACAAGTTCAAGCTGGTCCAGGACCTCGGCTATGACGGGGTGGAGCTGGATTCGCCGGGCGGGCAGGACAAACAGCAGTGCCTGGAGGCCAGCCGGAAGACCGGCCTGCCTATCCATGGCGTGGTCGATTCTCGACACTGGTCCGTGCGCGCCACCGAAGCCGACCCCAAACGGCGGCAGGAGTGCCTCAACGATCTGCTGACTGCGATCAAGGAATCAAACTATTGCGGCGGCTCGACCGTGCTGTTCGTCCCGGGCCATGGCAACGATGGTCCCGAGAGCGAGATCGTCCCGCGCTGCCTTGACGTGATCGGCCAGGCGCTGCCGACAGCGGCCAAGCTGGGCGTTCGCATCCTCATCGAGAATGTGTGGAACCGGATGTTCTACGACCACGACGGCGCCCCGGAGCAGGGAGCCGAACGCTACGCCGCCTTCATCGACGCCTGCAAGAGTCCGTGGGTGGGCGCGTACTACGACATCGGCAACCATCACAAGTACGGCCGGCCTCAAGAGTGGATTCGCACCCTCGGCACGCGGATCGTCAAGCTCGACGTCAAGGGCTACAGCCGCGAAAAGAACAACTGGTGCGAGATCGGCGACGGCACAATCGACTGGCCCGCAGTCCGCGAGGCGCTCGACGAAGTCGGCTTCACCGGCTGGTGCACGGCGGAAGTCGGCGGAGGCGGCCGCGAGCGGCTGGCCGACATTCTCGCCAGATTGAATCGCGTGCTGCCGAATTAGACACAGCATGGGCTGAAGCCCATCCTACCGCTGTCGGGCCAGCTCCAGCGATCGGGTCGTGATGAAGTACTTGGCCTTCATGAAATCGACCTCCCACAGAGGCAGACTGCCCTCGGCGAGGTAGTCGAGATACTGCTCGGTGACGTGGCGGAAGTGCGCCTCGTGGCCGATGAGGTGCTTGGGCGGGATGACGACTTGCCAGCCGCGTCGGTCGGACTTCAGCGATAGACCTGGATACTCGCCTGCAAGCCGCTCGATCGCGGCGTGCAGCGCCCGTTCCAGCCGGCCAAGGTCAGCGCCGGGAGCCGGCTCCACGTAGAGCTGGGGCTCGTAGTTCTGCTCGGCGCCCTGGCGGATGATCACGTGCGCGCGGCTGGCCCGCACCAGCGAGTAGTGCGCGTCACCCGTCCCGTCCGGCGCCTCGAAGGCCCAGGTCACCGCGAGCCTGGCGTGCACGCCTTTGACGGTGTAGATCGCCTCGCCGTTGCAGTAGTAGGGCAGCGCGCCTTCGTCGTCGAGCTGGCTTTGCAGGTAGTCGGGGAACTCGGCAGTTCCTGTGACCTTCTGGTACTGCGCGCGGGTGATCCGCGTCGGCCAGTGCCCGGCGCGAAGCACCGCGACCTCGGTGCGATAGTCGATCCTCTGGCCGGAGAAGCACGTCCACAGCACCAGATCGATCAGGTGGGTGGTGACATCGACGAGGCCCTCGCCCTGCTGGGCGGCGTCGAAGTACCAGGTGGGCCGGCGGATGGGCTGGCCTGAGACGTACTTGAAGAAATGGTGGATACTTTCCTGGACGATCACCGGATCGTCGGGCGAGCCCTTTTCGAGCTCGCCGAAGACCTCCGTGTCGAGCACGAGCCGCTTCTGCAGGATGCACAGCCGGTTGAAGCGCTCGGTCATGATGTCGTAGATCAGCAGCCCCTTGCGCCGGGCGTCGTCGAAGGCCCGCTCCAGTTCGGCGAATCCCGCCGCATCGATGCACATCGGCTTGTCGGCAAAGACGTTCAGGCCCGCGTCGATCGCGGTCGTGATGCACTCGGTCTTCCTGCGGTTGTTGCCCGACAGCACGATGACGTTGCCGGCTTTGTCCGTCACCAGCCTTTCGAGGTAGTCAGGTCCGATATAGACTTGCTGCTTCCAACTGGTAGGTTCATCCGGTCGGCGGTTGAAGCCTTCGATCCGAGCGAGGTACTCCTGCACCTCAGGTCCATCGGGAGCATAGACGTGGACCGCCGGGTCGATCTGCTCGTACATCGTTTTCTGGACGAGAGCGGCGTGGTAATGCCCCGGATCGAGTACGATCAGCCGGACGGGCGTCCCGGCGCGCCTGCCCGCCGTCGCACAGGACAGCGGGACCAGAAGCAAACAGAAACCCACAACGGTCAGCACCAGCGTTCGCACCATGGCCAATCCCTCTACACAAAGATCCAACCGGCCAGCCGGAGTCTACCGGCGCGGGCCGCCTTCGTAAAGGGCTGTAGGGTGTCGGACTGCCGGTCATTTGAGTCCGTTGGGTCCCTTAGGTCCTTTCGGCCTCAAAGGACCTAAGAGACAAAAAGGACCTAAGCCGAATGAGAAGCCGAGGTCCTCAAGAGCCTTTGCGGCGATGCACAGCAGCGACTGGGTCAGGAAGTTCAGGGCTCCCACCCAGACGCTCCAATGGCTCAGGAATGCCGGTGCGCCGAAGTCTGCACACCCACCCATGCGCCGTTCGCACCGGAACGATCTTGTTTTTTCGATGGACATCGCGTACGGTCATCGGACATGCGCGGGCGAGGACGCGTCCCTGTCCGGGCCGCTCGCATAGGGAGACGGGAATGGTTGAGGTCGAAAGGTTGTGCAAGCGTTTCGGCACGATCGTGGCGGCGGAAGACATCAGCTTCCAGGTCGCGCAAGGGGAGACGTTTGGCCTGCTCGGGCCCAACGGCGCAGGCAAGAGCACCACGATCAACATGCTGTGCGGCCTCGTCGCGCCCGATTCCGGATCGGTCAACCTCGATGGCCAAGCGGACCCCACCCGGGCGAGCGTCCGGCGCTCGCTGGGCGTCGTGCCGCAGAGCCTCGCTCTCTATGATGAGCTGACCGCGCAGGGCAACCTCGAGTTCTTCGGACGCATCAACGGCTTGACGGGATCGCGGCTCAAGGAGCGCGTCAAGACGTGCTTGGAGATGGCCGGCCTGACCCCACGGCGCAAGGACAGGGTCGCCACCTTCAGCGGCGGGATGAAGCGGCGGCTCAACCTCGTCTGCTCGCTCCTGCACGAGCCGACCATCCTGCTGCTGGACGAGCCCACCGTCGGCGTGGACCCCCAGTCGCGCAATCTCATCTTCGACAGCATCGAGAAGCTCAAGTCCGAAGGCCGGACGATCATCTACACGACCCACTACATGGAAGAGGCCCAGCGCCTGTGCCGTCGAGTCGCGATCCTCGATCGTGGCAAGATGCTCGCACTGGACACCGTCGAGAACCTCATCGCCCAACACGGCGGCCCTTCGCACATTGAAGCCGAATTGGAGGATGCGCCGGCGAACCACGAAGAGCTGGCCGCGCGTCTCGGCGAGCGAGGTCTTCACATCGATGGGAACACCATCCGATTCGAGACCGCCGAGCCGATGGAGAGCCTGGCGGGTCTGAATCGAACCGCCCTGCGCTTCCGCGCGATCAAGGTTGAAACCGCCAACCTCGAAGACGTCTTCCTGAACCTGACCGGAAGGAGGCTGCGCGACTGATGGGAAAGCTCTTGGCACTGGCCTGCAAAGACTTCCGCGTTCTGATCGCCGACCGGGGCAACCTGTTCTGGGTCTTCGTCTTCCCAGCGATCTTCGCCCTGCTGTTCGGGGCCGTCTACTCGGGTGCGGGCGATGGCCCCTCCGGCATGAAGGTCGCCGTCGTGGACGATGACAACAGCACGTTCTCCCAACGCTACGTCTCGCATCTTGAAGAGGAGGAAGCCCTCGAGATCGCCCGCCTCGATCGCGAGCAGGCCCTCGAACAGGTACGCAAGGGCAACCAGGCCGCCGCGATCCTGATCCAGCCTGGTTTCGGTGAGGGTCTCGGCGCCATGTTCGACGTCAACGAGCCCAGGCTCCAGATCGCCCAGGATCCAGGGCGGCGCATGGAAGGCGCCTACCTCCAGGGACTGCTCGCCAAGGCCCAATTCGAAGTGATGGGCAAGCAGTTCCAGGATCGCCAGTGGATGCGAGAGCAGATGGACACCTGGCGGGCAGAAATGACCGAGGCCAACGACCTGAGCGGCGAAGACACGAGCGTGTTCCTGCGCTACTTCGACGCGCTGGACACGTTCCTTGAAGACGTCAACGACCAAACCTACAGCAGTGGGCTCGGCGACGGGCTGCTCAACATTGCGACAGTGGACGTCCAACGCGAATATGATGGCCCGCGCACGCCGTTCCAGATCACGTTTCCCCAGGCGATGATCTTCGGTATCCTGGGCTGCGCCGCGACGTTCGCGGTCTCGATCGTCCGCGAGCGCACCAGCGGCACGTTCCAGCGCCTGTGCGTCGGCCCCATCTCTCAGGCCCACGTCCTGGCGGGCAAGGGCCTGGCCTGCGCGATGACGTGTGCAATGGTCATCGGCGTGTTGACCCTGGGCGGCTCGCTGGTCTTCCACGTGCCGATCGGCAGCCCACCCCTGTTCGTTCTCGGCGCCGCCTGCACGGTGCTGTGTTTCGTCGGCCTGATGATGTTCATCTCGACGCTGGGCAAGACCGAGCAGAGCGTCGGCGGCGCCGGCTGGGCCATCCTCATGATCATGGCCATGTTCGGCGGCGCCATGATGCCCCTGGCCTTCATGCCCTCCTGGATGCGCAACATCAGCCACTTCAGTCCGATCAAGTGGGCCATCCTCGCGATGGAGGGCGCCATCTGGCGCGACTTTCGCTTCACCGAGATGCTGGTCCCCTGCGCCGTCCTGATCGCCGTCGGCGCCGTTTTCTTCACCCTGGGCGTGTTCATGCTGCGAAAGACCCGGCTCTGATAGGACCGCGTCCCGTGGGGTAGATATCACGTATCTGGATGCAGTATGTTATCTTTAGGAGCGAATGCCATGAGAGGGCACAGTCTTGGGCAGGGCTGCCTGGTGGCGATCCTGCTGCTGACCTCGGGCTGCTGCACGCCGTTCAGTCCGCAGTGGACGCGACACGAGATCGAGCGGCAGACCGGCGCGGCGCCGCGCGATTCGTTCGAGTTCCAGCTCGACGGGGCGACGATGAACCTCGCGAAGCTGGCCGCCTCACGAGCCGGCGGCGAAGGCGGCTACCTCGCGGGCCTGACGCGGATCGATCTGGCGGTCTTCGAACTGCCGTCCGGCAGCCCATTGGACCTCGGCCACATGCCGCAGAAGGGCTGGGACAAAGTCCTCCAGGCGCGGGAAGGCCCGTTCAACCTTCTGGTCCTGGTGCGCACCGGCGGACGCTCGCTGCGCGATCTGGCGGTCTTCGCCCAGGGCGAGAATCAACTGCTCTACGGACGCCAGAAGGGTAGCCTGGCGCCCGATCTGCCGTCCACGCTCCAGAGCGTCCTGCGCACGACGGGCCTCGCGGGCCTCAAGGAGCACCTGCTCTCCGCGGCGCAGAACAGCCAGCCGCCTCGGTCTCCCTGACCGCCACCGGCGGTAAACTCGAAATCCGAAGCACGAAATCCGAAACAAACCCTGACGGCGCCAGCGGGTTTTCGGGGCATGGCGGTTTGGGATTTCTGATTTTGGCATTCGAGTTTGTTTCGGATTTCGTGCTTCGTGTTTCGTGTTTACGCGGTCTGGGGTCGGGGGCCTTCCGGCGAATTCGCCTCGCTCAGTTTCCCCGAGGAACGCGATGCGCCGGCCGCCGATGGAACCGCCGCACCGCCGGCTCAGACCACGTCGCGCCGGTCAGTCGACGCCGTCGTCGGAGTCTTCGTCGGGCTCGTCGACCTTGTTGAGCGGACAGGTCCACAGGTAGACTGTGTGACTGATGTAGACGCCGTCGCTGGTGACCTGCACCACCTGGTCGGGCTTGACGCCGCGCATGTCGAAATCGTGCGAGACGATGCGCGAGCCGGGCCTGAGCTTGTCCAACTGGGGGATCAGCTTGACGTTCAGGCTGGGCAGCAAGTACAGCGTCACGACGTCGGCCTTGCTCAGATCGAGCGTGAAGATGTCCTTCTGCTCGATGGTGACGAGATGGCCGACGCCTTCCTTGGCGACGTTGTCGAGCGATTCGGCGACGCGCTGCGGGTCGATGTCATAGCCAAAGGCCCTGCAGCCGAAGCGCTTGGCGGCGGTGACGACGATGCGCCCATCGCCGCAGCCGAGATCGTAGACGACATCGCTCTGCTTGACCTGGGCCAGTTCCAGCATCTTGTCGACGACGACCATCGGCGTGGGCACATAGACGACGTCGGGCTTGCGACTGGGCACGGCGGGCGGACGCGAATCGATCTTCGTCAGCGAGATCCCGTCCAGCGCCGGCTCGATCTTGCTCAGGTCCAGTCCGAACGCCTCCAGGATCGTCGGCGCGACATCCTGGCGGCGTCCGTCACGGTAGACCGCCCGGTTGTCGGTGGCGAGAAACAGCGGCGGCGCGCCCTCGGCGGATTGGCCCCGGCGGTAGTTCAGACCGGTGGTGACGTAGACCTGGGTCTTGTCGGCCAATCCGAGCGTCTGGACCTTGTCGGCGATCTGCCCGGTCCAGCGGTCGAACCAGACCAGAGGTTCGCCGTTCTGCTGAGCATTCGTGCCGGAGGCGGTGGCATCGCGGGCCAGGTGTACGAAGAGGAAGAAGGGCCGATCCTTGTACTTATCGAGCAACTCGACGGCACGGGCGCCGATCGTCTCGTCGCGTAGCAGGCCGTCGGCCCAGACGTCCGCGACCGCCGGACGCATCGCGGCGGGAGCACGCTGCCCGGCGATCAGCGCGAGGGTGGCGAACTTGTCGGCGCCAAAGTGGTTCTCCAGGCGGTCGAATACGGTGGCGCCCTTCAAGACCGGCGGCTGGTCGGCGCCGGCGGCGGCCTGCCTGGGCAGATAGCCGGCCAGCAGTTGCGTCCAGGCCGCGTCGCCGTTGCCGGCGCCCTCGACGTCGATCTTGACGTAGACGCCGCGATCGATGAGCTTTTGCAGGTTGGGCAGCTCCTTCTGGGCGAGGGCCCGATCGACGCGCTCGCGTGCGGCTCCGTCCCAGTCGATGAGAACGACATTCCGCGGCGGCGCAGCAACGACCAGCCCCGGCGAAACAACCGCCAGCAGACTCACAAACAACGATAGACGTACCATCGTGCCTCGCATAGCCAACTCCTCTCAAAGAGACCCTGTCTTGCAGCGACACCATCCCGTAGGGGCGAATAATCATTCGCCCCTACAGGCTACCACCCGGCGAATCCGGGCGCCGTAGCCTTTCACGCTACCCAGCGCAGGTCTGCGCCGTCAATAGGGAAAACGCCGCGTGGTGACCCGTTGGGGGACCGGTCAGGCAGGGGCGAACAATCATTCGCCCCTTCGGGCAGATCGGTTTGTAGTGTGTCCACAAGGACATATAACGCCTGACGGCGTCACTACGAGCGGCCCTGGAAGCAGCAGGCCCGCTCGTAGTAGTGCAGCACCGCCGAATCGTTGAAGGCGGCCAGGCCGCGTGCGTTGCGCAGGCGCACGCCGTCGAGGGTCCGCGCCCGCGAGAGGGCCACGTACACGTGGCCGGGAACGAAATTGACGTGCGAACCATCGATATTGACGACGTCGAGCGTCATGCCCTGGGCCTTGTGGACCGTCAGCGCGTAGGCCGGCACGATGGGGTATTGCACGACCGTGAACTTGACTTCCTCCTTGTCTTTGCGGGAGTCCCAGATCAGCTCCTGGAACTCCAGGGGATTGAGCCGGCGGGTGGCGAGCCCGTTGCGGTCGAACTCTACGTCAATCCAGTACGGCATCTCGGTGCCCGGCTCGCACTCGGTGCAGATGTCGACGACGGTGCCCAAGTCGCCGTTGACCAGGTCCTCGTGATTCTGGATGCACAGGACCCGCATTTGCTCTTTGATCTGGAGGATGGCCTTGGCCCGCGTGTGGCCCTGGAGCCACTGGGCCGCCTCCTCGCGGTCGCCTTTCTTGACCTGGCAGGCGCTATAGACCGACGGGGCGTCGATCTGGTCGATGCGTCTCTGGTTGTGGGCGTCCGCCTGGCGGTTGGTGCCGAAGAGAACGGGGTATTCGGGGTCGAACTCGCGCTGCGTACGTTCCAGGACAGCGGCATTGACGCGGCCTTGGCGGAGGTCCTTCAAGAATTCGATGAAGTGCGGCTCGGCCTGCCGCAACACCGTTTGCAGGTCGATCAACTCGAAATCGGCGAACGAGGTACTGTAGAACGCGAAGTCGGGCAGCCCCTCCTCGTTGCGCGGCACGGGCGGAAGCTGGAAGAAATCGCCCACCACCAGGATACCGGTTTCCGGCTCGACGCGTTCGAGGAACCGGTCGAAGGTGACGCGGTCGACCATGCTGATTTCGTCGACGATGATCACGGCGGCGCGTCCGAGCTTGCGGCGTCCCCACTCTCTCCTGCGATTGGAGTCGGGCATCTCGACGCGGGGCAGCGAGGCGACGGCGTGGAGGGTGGACGGACCCTGGCAGTAGTGCGAGTTGTGGATGCCCGTCTCGTCGCGCAACTGGCAGGCGGCGATGCCCGTCGAGGCCGCCAGGACGACGTGCTTGCTGCGCTGCACGAGCTGGTTGGCGATCCGCCGGACCAGCGTGGTCTTGCCCGTGCCCGCGCCGCCGGAAAGAAAGATCCGCCGGCCCGACAGAAGCCCCTCGACCACGTCCGACAGCAGCACCGCGTTCCGCGCATCGTGATACGGATACGGCTGCGGCAGCACGCTCGGCGTCGCCTCATCTGGGTCGGACTTCTTCGCAGACCTGCTCAAAACCCATGCTCCTCCATTCGGATGCGCGGTGCCGTTGTCACATTCCTTCAAGGCAGAATCGGCCCTGATCCATGAGGGTCCGGCCGTCGACGTAGATGCTCGGCGCGATGATCACGCCGTCGACGTGCGCAGCGCTGTCCCACGTGGCGCCTGTCTTGGCGGGATAGGGACTGCCGAACGCGATGTGCACGCCCGGAAACTTCTCGTCCTGGAGCAGGTTGTAGATCAGCCGGGTCAGGCCGGTGTTGGTGCCGATGGCGAACTCGCCCACGCGGCTGCTGTTGGCGTCGGTCTCGAAGACGTAGGCGTCCAGTTCTCGCCGCAGTTGCTCGTTGTCGCAACGCAGGCTCCCGCGGACCGCGCAGCCGTCGCGAACGTCCACGGTGACGGGCGTCTCGGCCAGCGACGCATACCGCTCCGTGAAGTAGTCGCCCAGACAACCGTCGATCACGACGCGCCCGTCGACCGACGCCGGCGCGGTGAACACCTCGCCGTCGGGAAGATTCGTCCAGTGCCGGGGGCGGATGTCTCCATCGCTGATGATCCACTTCAGATGGGGGCTGAAGCGGGCGGTAAAATCACAGCCTTTGGCGGTCACGACGCGAATCGCCCTGGCGGCGTGGACGATCTCGTAGACCTGTTTGCTGATCCTCTGGATCTCGACGTAGTCGCTGCACATGCCGTCGGTCATGATCTGCGTCGTGATGCCGATCATGTGCGCGTGACGCAGCTTCGGGTTCGCGTCGACCGCTTTGAGCATGGGCTTTCGGAAGGTCTGGAGTTCGCCTTCGGCGCCCTGGGCGGCGTAGATGCTCACGTCGGCGTTCCGCAGGGCCTCGGCGATGATGGAGGGAAACGCGACGGGCCGGGTCCCGAAGTCTTCCATCAGGAAGAACTGGACGCTGCCGACGATCTTCTCGGCCGCGACGCGCAGCGCCTCGCCGATCGCAAGCGTCGGGCGATCGGTGATGACAACGACACGCTCGCCCGGCTGGATCCGCAGGCAGTTGTCGATCACCTGCCTGACGCCCTGTTCGATGGTTCCCATAGTCCAGCTCTCCTCGGACTCCATATTTCCGATTGTGGATTCAAGAGAAGATCAAATATCAAAAAGCAAAGATCAAAATAGTGGAGTCGCCGCAACGCGGCGATAACTTCCTCAATTCTGCGTTCTGCTATTTGATAGCTGCATTTCCACAAGATGCTTCTACCTTCCGGTCAGGCGGCGGATCAATGTCACTTCCTGCGCATCGTACGGCGTGCCGTCGGGCCGGAAGATGTCGTGGAACCAGATGGGCGGCTCGGCGCTGTACGTCTTCGTCCACGAATCCCACGGGTAGATCGTCTGCGTCTTGCCGGCGACGAAGCCCCAGTTGTAGGCGCCGATCCGCTGCTGCTGGAGGTACGGCAGGATGTCGGCGAACGTGCTGCCGGCAGGACGCGCCATGTACTCGGTGCAGAGGATGGGCCGGCCGCAACGTCGCAGCGACTCGACGCGGGCCTTCATCTCGTCGGGATTCCCGTAGCAGTGGAACGTGATGATGTCCGACTGCTCGAGCATGAAGCGGTTCACCTCGCTGAGCTTCTCGTCGCTCGACCAGTCGCCCGCCCAGACGCCCGCGGTGATCGGCTGCGTCGGTCGCGCCGCCCGGGCCCAGGCGAACGCCTTCTTGAGCAGCATCAGCGACAGCTCGGCCTTGTTCTCGGGCTCGAACTTCACGTAGGCGGGGTCGTTGCGGTTGTCGGGCTCATTGAACAGGTCCCACGCATGGATGCGCCGGTCCTTTCGGAAGTGGCCGATGACGCCCTTGATGTAGCCCTTCAGCTCATCGTGCCGGGCCGGATCGCGGAGAACCTCGACGCCGGGACTCTGGACCCATCCGGAGTTGTGGATGTGAGGGATCGGCTCCGGCTGCGGCCCGACCTGTGGATACGGGTCCCAGCAGCCGTCGAGGAGCACGAACACCACGCCAATGTCGTGGCGCTCGGCGATGTCGAGGAATTCCTCCATGCGATGGAGCAAGCCACGCGCGTGCTGCTCCCAGAGCAGATGGTGCAGATAGACCCGAATGCTGTTGAAGCCGAGCTTCTGCGCCCAGGCCAGCTCCCGGTCGATGGTCTGCGGGTCCCACGTGTCGCGCTGCCACATCTCGAGCTGATTGACCGCGGTGCTGGGCGAGAAGTTGCAGCCGACCAGCCAAGGCATCTCGGCGTACCAGGCGTTAGCGCGCTCGGCCGACCATCGCTCCGACGACTCGGGCGACAGCGAGGCGCAGCCGGCGGCGAACAACGTTGACGCCAGGAGAATCAGTCCCACTCGACACTTCATGGTCTTCCTTTCCCGGAGACAATCGGCACGGCGGTCTACGCGGGCCGATACGAAAACTCCCCGAAGCGTGCCTCACCCTGCCCCGAGGCGAACAGCGCCACGCGGAGCGCATCGAACCCGCCAAAGACGTTGTGATGGTAGCCCGAGGTGTCCCACGATCTCTCGAACTTGGTCCACTGCCCGTTCGACGCGCGGAAGTACATCGCAACGTCGTGGTGGTCGTTGAGCAGGCGAAGCGCGCAGCGCCCGCCCGGCGCCGCCGGCGAAGGGATCGTCCCGACGGGCCGGCCCAACGCATAGGCGCTCACGCCCTTGTCGGTCAGCGAGACGCCGGCATAGCATTGCGGGCTGTAGAACAGCAGCAAACCCGCTTCGGCGCCCGCGTCGACGGCGACCTCGACCTCCGCGACATAGGCGTGATCGCCCACCTTGCACGTTACGATGCGTCCTTCGCCCGGCGTAGCGCCCTTGGCCTCCAGGTGTAGCCGGCGGTCGGCCAGCCGATGGTGTCCCGCGGGGGTCTCACCCCAGAACTGCCAGTGGACGCCCAGTTCCGGAGATGAGAAGTCGTCGGAGCGTTCGATGCGGACGCCCTGCGCCGGGCCGTTCGGTCGCGGAATCGGCATAGCTCGGTCGATCCCCGGGCGGACGCGGAACCATCCATCCGGCGTCCATTCCAGAGGCTCCATCATCGTGTGACGGCCAAGCGTGTAGTAGCCGTTCTCGTAGGCGTGGTAGATCAGCCACCAGGAGCCGTCCAGGGCCTCGACGGCGGTCGCGTGTCCGCACGACCACCATTTCTCTTCGCGGCTGGCGGTGTGGACGATCGGGTTATACGGCGAGTATTCCCAAGGCCCGATCGGCGTTCGCGAGCGGGCGTGTACGGTCATGTGTCCGGTCGGCGGTCCGGCGGTGCCGCCCTGGGCGACCAGCAAGTGGTAGTATCCATCGCGATAGAAGAGTTTTGGAGATTCCAGACAGACACACTCGATGTGCCAGTCTTCGGGGATCGGCCAGGGCTCGAACACCTTGCGAAGCGGCCCGGCGGTGGACAATCCATCGGGGGCCAGCTCGACCGCGTAGCCGCCGGAGACGTGCAGATAGCGCTGCCCTTGTGGCGTGGCGATGTGACCGGGGTCGATGTGCGGCAGATCGAGCTTGTGCGGCCGGCTCCACGAACCCTCGATCCGGTCGGCGACGATCGCGTGGTTGCCGCCGGCGGTTTCGTAGTAGATGTAGAAACGGCCTTGGTAGCTCGTCAGCTCCGGCGCCGAGATCGACCCGCCGTATTCGTGCAGCGCCGAACGCACCGGCTCCCAGTCCACGAGGTTGCGCGAGCGCCAGATCAGGAACGCCGGACACCAGTTGCCGCCGCAATGGGTCATGTAATACGCGTCGCCCACGCGAACGACGGTCGGGTCGGGGTAATCCCCTCGCAGGATCGAATTCGTGTAGCTGCCGGGACGACCCTCGTTCGCGCAAATCCGGCGCAGCCCGCGCGGCGTCAGCCCCAGGCCCGCCGTGACACCCACGGTCCCGAGGAAATGACGCCGGCTGAGAACCCTATTCATAGAACCTGCTCCGAGATCGACCCGATGTTACTTGGTGTCCTTGGGAATCGAGCAGGCGACGCGGAAGCCGACGAAATCGATCTGAGGCAGCCACCACTTGCTCTTGGGAATCTGCGGGTCGTTCATCCGCCACCAGTCCTCTTCGAACGCCCGGGCGGCGCAGCGCAGGTCAGCGGGCGGGCTGTCGTAGCACCCGCCGCGTGCGACATGCACCTTGCCGTCGGCCGGACCGGTCGGGTTCTTCGTCGCGGCATCGGCGTAGCCGTTGGGCTGGTAGAAGTCGTGGACCCACTCGCGGACGTTGCCCTGCATGTCGTAGAAGCCCCAGGCGTTGGGCTTCTTCGTCGCGACGGCGCCGGGACCGAAATCGGAATTGTCCTCGTACCAGGCATAGTCGCCGAGTTTCTCGGCGTCGGTGGCGGGACCATATGCGGAGGTCGTCCCGGCCCGGGCGGCGTATTCCCATTCCGCCTCGGTGGGCAGGCGGTACGGCTTGCCCGTCTTCTGGGCCAGCCACTGACAGAAGACGCTCGCGTTGTGCCAGGTCATGCCGATCGCCGGATGCTTGACGCTGTAGCCCATCGTCATGTCCCCGTAGACGGGGGTCGGGCCGGTGATGGTGTTGACGCCGCCGGCGGCCGGCTCGGCGTTCTTCTGGGCCTCCTGGACCTCGACGAACTCCTTCTTGGCGGTGCCCGTCTCCTGGTAGTAGACCATGAACAGCTCGAGCGTAGTCTCCGTCGAACAGAGATAGAACGGATCGAGACTGACCTTGCGCTGCGGCCCCTCGTCTTCGTTGCGATCCGCTTCCGTGGCGGGACTGCCCATCGTGAAGCTGCCGCCCGAGACCAGGACCATCTCGAGAGACAGCTCGGCGCCGGTCTTGCTCTTGATGGTCTCGGTATACTTCTTCGGGAGTTTGTCTTCGGCGCCGATGACGCTGCCGGCCAGCACCGCGACGATACAGAGGGCCAGGACACCGATGCGCTTCTGCCTGTTACTGCCGTTCACCTTCGTCTCCTTAAGAGCGTTTCTGAGAAAGGTCGTGATATCCCAATGTCGGCCGGAACGCCCTGCGGTCCCGGCGTTTCGATTCTATATCATCTGCGTAAAGCCCGGCCGGGGAACCGGATAGCTGCCGTCGGGACCGAGCCGGCTGGGCGGGTCCATCGCGTCGTGACATTCCTCGGGTCTGGGCGGGTAGTAGAAATCCGACTGATGGATCTGGTCCCATGTCACTTCTTTGCCCGTGTAGCAGGAGATCTGCCCCATGACCGTGACCATCGTGCTGGGGACCATGTAGGCGCCGTTGTTGATGGGATTGCCCGAACGGATCGCGGCAAAGAGCAGATCGTGCTCCCGTTGATACGGATTGCAGCGGGCCGTCGAGCGCCAGTTCGTCTCGCCCCAAATACGATAGCCGGTGACGTCGGCCTTGCCCTTGGTGCCCAGCACGACGCTGGAGGAGTCGTTGTGGCATCCGTCGGTGGTCCGGCAGAAGGCGTAGATGCGGACGCCGCTGGCGAACTCGTAGACCACCGAATGGTGGTCGAAGACGTCGCCGTAGATCGGGTCGGTCATCGAGGACCGCCCGCCCAGGCCGTGGCACTTGACGGGATTGGCCTCGCGCAGGACCCAGCGAGACCGGTCTAAGTTGTGCACGAGCGACTGCGGCACGTCGTCGCCGCTGAGCCAGCGGAAGTGATACTGCGTGCTGCACTGCCACTGGAGCTCGGTCAGGCCCGGTTGGCGGTCGATGATGCCGTAGGGGCCGCGAAGGAAGTTCTCTTCGATCGAGATCACCTCGCCGATGGCGCCGTCGTGAATCCGCTGGACCGTCTCGGCGTATCGCGTGTCGTAGCGGCTGTGCAGACCCGAGACGAAGCACAGGCCCTTCTGTTTGGCCAGATCGGCGGCGGCGCCCATGAGCTTGACGCCGGCCGGATCGATGCCGTGCGGCTTCTCCACGAACACGTGCTTGCCCGCCTTCACCGCGGTCATCGCGTGCAGCGGATGGAACTTGGCGGCGTTGGCGATGAGCACGACATCGCACGAGTCGATCACGTGCTTGTAGCCCTCGAAGCCGACGAAGCAATGGTCGTCGTCGACCATGACCTGATCGCCCTTCTGCTCCTTCAAAATGCGGCGCTTGTCCTTGACGCGATCCATGAAGACATCGCACATGGCGACGAGGCGGGTTCCGGGATCGGCGGTCAGCGCCTCGGCGGCTGCGCCCGTGCAGCGACCGCCACAGCCGACCATCCCCACGCGGAGGATGTCGCTGCCGCCCGCGAAGACCCGGGCGCCCAGCCCCAACGTCCCGGCCACCGCGGCCGAAGTCGCTACGGTCGAGGCCTTGAGGAAATCACGCCGCGTCGTGCCCTGGCTCCTGTCGGATTTGTTCGAGCCTGCCATAGTGCCTCCTTCGTTCGATCTGCCTGTCCTGGCCCAGTGTTTCCGTATCGAATCAAGGTCTCCTGTAGATTGCGCCTGCGCGGGTTATGATACTCCCTGAGTCACCCAAATTCAAGTCGCAGCCCATGTAGGTCGTGCGTCCTCGCACAACAGCCCAAAGACGAGCGGGGAGGTTCACCCTCAAGGCAGTATGGCGTCAGACTTCCGACCACTGGCCGGGGATCGGGACCGGATAGCGTCCCTCCGCATCAGCCTGCACCGGCGCGGGGCTTCTGAGCGTGAAGTTCACATCCGGGCAGAACTTGAAATTCGAGGCCATCATCTGTTCCCAAGTAACGATCTGGCCGGTGTGGATGGCCGCCCGTCCCATAATGGAGGCCAGATTGGTATAGGCGGCCCGCTGGACCTCGTTGTACGGCTTGTCGTTGCGGATCGCGTCGAGCAGCGCGTCCCATTCGGCCTGGTACGGGCTGACCTTTTCAGCGTCGGGACGCCAGGCGATGTTGTCCCGGCTGATCCGCTGGTCCCTGTGAATCTGCACGGTCGGCGCGTGGACGTTGCCCGAGAACTGGGCGGCGCACTTCGTGCCGTGCACAAAGGTGGCGAAGTCGTTGCGGCAGTTCTGCTGGTTGCGGCTGTTGACGAATGCCTTGGTCCCGTCGCCGAAGGTGTACTCGATAGCGTAGCTGTGCACGTTCTGGCTGCAATCGTCGCTTCGCGGCTCGCAGCCGCCCAGACCCTCGGCGCTCACCGGCCAGGCGTCCTTGATCCAGCAGCACTCGTCCACCTGATGGATCATCATCTCGATGAACCACGCGGAGGACACCCACAGGAAGAAGTACGGCCGGCGGATCTGCCAGAGCAGTTCGCTCTCGCCTCCCTGGAACGGGCCCATGCGAGCGCCGGGATCCATCCGGTACGCGCGGATCAGCGTGATCTCGCCCATCGCGCCTTCGCGAGTCTTCTCGATGAGGGCTTGGCGGGCCGACGAATGGCGGCACATCAGGCCACAACCGATCTTGAGGTTCTTCTGCCGGGCCAGCTCGCCCAGATGGAGGATCTCATGTGTGCCACCGGGGTCGGGAGCGAAGGATTTCTCGATGAACGCGTTGACGCCTTTCTCGACAGCGTACGCCAGGTGTGTGGGACGGAAGGCGGAATGCGTCGCCTGGATCATCACGTCGCCCGGCCGCAGGCAGTCGATCGCCTTGCGATACGCGTCGAACCCGACAAAACGCCGGTCCTCGGGCACGTCGATCCGCTCGCCAAACTGTTCCCGCAGGGCATTATAGGACCGCGTCAGGCGGTCTTCGAACACGTCGGCCATGGCGACGAGCTTCGTCGGTCCCGTCTGCGAGGAGAGGGCGTTAGCGGCCGCCCCGCCGCCGCGTCCGCCGCAGCCGACCAAGGCCAGGCGGATCGTGTTGTTCTCGCCCGCGTAGGCGCGCGACAGGGCGACGCCGCCCAGCACCGATCCGGCCACGACGCGCGAACTCTGCGCCAGGAACTGCCGGCGAGAGGATCGCGTCCCTTCCGTCTGCGATGAGGTCAAACCCTTCGACTGCGTTTGACTGTCCATGGTGGCTCCCTTTCCCTTTGGTCTGAGGTCTCGAAGGCAAACGCCGCCGGCCTCGAAGGGTCCAGGACCGGCGGCGCATCGGCTGCCATGTGACGATACTACACGAATTCCTGGTATTCGCGGTCCTTCAGCACGCCCGGCTGCGGCAGCGGATACCGGCCCTCGGCGTCCGATTTCAGCGGCGCGGGCGAGTCCATCGTGAACTTGTCGGCGTCCGGGGCGAACTCGTGCGGGCAGTTGAGCATCTGATCGTAGGTGATGACGTTGCCGGTGTGGGCGGCCATGCGGCCCATCGACGTGACCATGCTGCCGATCGCGCCGCGCTCGGTCTCGTTGTAGGGCTTGTCGTTTCGAATGGCGTCGATCAGGTCGTCCCATTCGAGCTGATAGGGACTGGGCTCGGGTTGCGGGAAGCTCCAGATGAGGTTCTCGCGGGCCATCTTCTGATCGCTGTACGTGCGGACGCGGCCGGGGGTGTGGCTGGACGTCGAGACGACCGCCGAGCCTTTGGTGCCGTGAACGAAGCTGCTGAAGGCATTCTCGCAGCCGTCCATGTTGCGGCCATCGTAGAAGAACCGCGTCCCGTCGTCGAAGACGTACTCGACCGAGTAATTGTCGAAATTCTGATCGACGGACTCGCCGCGGAAGTGCCGCGCGCCGATGGCGCGGGCTTCGACCGGCCAGCCGCCTTTCATCCACGAGCACTCGTCGATCTGGTGAATGTAATAGTCGCTGTAGACGCCGCCGCTGCCCCACAGGAAGCTGTGGAAGCTGCGGACCTGGTAGAGCAGCTCGCTGATGTTGCCCCGCCTCGGACGGGCGTTGGCGGCGCGGCCGCCCATGCGGTAGGCCCGCATCATGTGGATTTCGCCGATCTCGCCCGACTCGATGCGCTTCTTCAGTTCCTGCCGGCCCCGGCAGTGGCGGATCATCAGGCCCACGCCGACCTTGAGGTTCTTGGCGTCGGCCTTTTTGGCCAGCTCGATCATCCGCTTGGTGGTCGGGCCGTCGACGGTGACGGGTTTTTCCATGAAGACGTTGATGCCCTTCTCAATGGCGTAGGTCAAGTGCACCCAGCGGAACGCCGGCGGCGTCGCGAGGATGGCCACGTCGCCCGGACGCAGGCAGTCCATCGCCTTCCTGTAGCCGTCGAAGCCGACGAACTTGCGCTCGTCGGGCACATCCATTTGGGCCGCGCGCTCGTTCTGGAGCCCTTTGAAGCTGCGGTCTACGCGATCGGCGAACACATCCGCCAGCGCGACGAGCTTCGTCCGTCCGTTCGGGACCGACAGGGCGTTCTGGGCGGCGCCGGTGCCGCGACCGCCGCAACCCACCAGGGCCACCTGGATCGTATCGTTGCCGGCGGCGTACAGGCTCGAACCGAGCCCGCCGACCAGCGTGGTGGCCGCAGCGATCCGACCGGTGTTCTTCAGGAATTGGCGGCGTGACGTCTGTTGGCTCGTGGTCTGCTTCATGGTGGGTCTTCTCCTACTTGCCTGGTGTGCGGCGGACAATGCTTCGGTCGTTACATGGAAATGCCGGTCCGATGTGCCGGACCACCCCCATCAACTCCTCCGTCATCCCCGTGACACGGCCTGTAGGGGCGAATGCTTATTCGCCCCTACAGGCCGCCACCCACGGGATGGTTATGCGTATTCGCGATCGGTGACAATGCCCGGCTTCGGAACCGGATAGCGTCCCTGGGCATCGGACGGCAGCGGAGCCGGCGAATTCCAGGTCAGCTTGTCCAGGCCCGGCGCCATCTCGTGCGGGCAGTTGAGTATCTGATCGTAGGTGATCTCCACGCCGGTGTGAGCGGCCATGCGGCCCATCGACGTGACCATGCTGCCGATCGCGCCGCGCTCGGCCTCGTTGTACGGCTTGTCGTTGCGGATCGCGTCGACGAGGTCATTCCACTCGTTCTGATAGGGATTCTGCTCTTCGCGGGGAATCCTGGATCGCCACACCCGGTTGGCATCGTCGAACGCCTGGCCCTTGTAGATGGCCGAAGGCAGGCCGCAGTCGCCGCTGTTCGAGGCAATGGCCGAGCCCTTGGTCCCGTGCAGATAGCTGGCATAGATCGGAGCGCAGCCTTCTATCGTGCGCCCATCGAAGAAGAATTTGCCTCCGTCGGCGAAGGTGTACTCGACCGAATACGTGTCGAAGTTCTGATCGACGTACCGGACGCCTTCGGGGCTCTCCTTATAGTGCCGGCCGCCCAGCGCCTGGGCCTTCACCGGCCAGGAGCCCTTCATCCAGCACAGATGGTCGATCACGTGGATGTAGAAGTCGCTGTAGTTGCCTCCGCTGGCCCAGATGAAGCTGTGGAAGTTCCTGATCTGGTAGAACAACTCGTTCTGCCCCGGCGCCACGGGCATGGAGCGGAAGGACCCCACCATTCCGTGCATGCGGTAGCCGCGCATCAGAATGATGTCGCCGATCTCGCCATCCGCGACACGGTTGGCCAGCTCCTGCAGCGCCCGGCTGTGACGCGACATCAGTCCCACGCCCACCTTGAGGTTCTTGGCGTCGGCCTTCTTGGCCAGCTCGATCATCCGCTTGGTGGTCGGACCGTCGACGGTCACCGGCTTTTCCATGAACACGTTCAGGCCCTTGTCGACGGCGTAGGTGAAGTGGACCCAACGGAAGGCGGGAGGGGTCGCGAAGATGACGACGTCGCCCGGACGCAGACAATCCATCGCCTTCTTGTAGGCGTCGAAGCCGACGAACTTGCGGTCGTCCGGCACGTCCATCTTGTCGCGGGCGTTCTCGTTGTTCTTGAGGCTGTTGTAGCTGCTGGTCAGGCGATCTTCGAAGACGTCGGCCATGGCCACGAGCTTGATCGGGCCGCGACCCTTGACGTTCATGGCGTCGACCGCCGCGCCCGTGCCTCGTCCGCCGCAGCCGACCAGCGCCAGGCGGATGGTGTTGTCGCTGCCGGCGTACAGGCTCGAACTGATGCCCGTCGCCAGGGCCGAGGCCGCCGCGACCCGGCCTGTATTCTTCAGAAATTCGCGACGTGTGGTGGTGTAGCTTGTGGCTTCGCTCATGGCAGGTCTTCTCCTATCTCATTCGTGTTTGCTTGCCGCCATCCGGTGATACATCGCAGGCCGGCAGCTCCGTTGCCGCCCCCCATTATCCCCTCTGCCGCCCAGAGTACAAGGCTTTTTGTCGGCCTCTCGGCCATACACATATCCACGCAAATCCCAGAGCAATCCAGTCTCAGGCGCAGAGGTCTCAGGCTGCCACCCAACGCCGTGTAGATTGTGGGCCGGACCGCAACGACTATTCCTTTCGGTCCTTCAGGTCCTTTGGGGCCCGAGAAGGACCAAAGGGACCTAATGGACCTAAGAGACTGCCTCGCCCGGCCCAGCACACCCTGCGTAGTACCTCTCCGGGCCAGGCCCGACGGGGATTGGAAGGGGCGGTGATGGCGTGTTTGCCCCCCACCGGGGTGGCCGAAGATGCGCGAGGCCACTCCACAGGAAAAGCACCTCGCCAGAACGACTTACGAAATAAGCAACCGCACCTGAGTTCACAGCGTTGGCTCCCACCCGGCACGGTAGCGGGTCCTGGCCGGCAAATTCGTTGCTTGCGACACCAGGCCGGGGCTGGTATCATGTCGGCATTGGCGTTCATGAAGGAGACTGCGATGAATGCAAAGGGTGCACACGCCTCACGTTGTGGCGCCGGGACTTGGCGCCGTACAGTCCTCTCGTTTTTGCTGGCGGTCGTCGTCTGCGCGTTGGCGGTTTGCAGCGTGCCCGCCAGGGCAGCGAGCGCGGACCAGTGGCAGGCGGGTGTGGCGACAGCCGTCATCACGCCGGACCAGCCCATGTGGATGGCCGGCTACGCCGCCCGGACGAAGCCCGCCGAAGGCAAGGTCCATGACCTGCACGCCAAGGCGCTGGTCTTGCAGGACGCCCAAGGCAACCGCCTGGCCATCGTCACGGCGGACCTGCTCGGCATCGACCGCACGATGCGCGACTGGATCGCCAACCAGGTCGAGCGGCGATACCGCCTCGCGCCGAAGGACCTGCTGATCAACGCGTCCCACACGCATTCGGGACCCGTGATCCGCGAGAGCGCCTACTCGATCTACGGACACTCGTTCTACAACCTGACGCCGGAACAGCTCGTGCAATCCGATGCCTACAGCGATCGGTTGCAGGAGAAGATCGCGGCCGTGGTCGGCGAGGCCATCGAGAAGATGGCCCCTGCCAAGCTGTCCTATACGCACGCCCGCGCGGGCTTCGCCATGAACCGCCGCCGGCCCACGGCGCGAGGCGTCATCAACAGTCCTCATGCGGACGGCCCGGTTGACCACGATGTCCCGGTGCTGCGCATCGACGACGCTGAGGGAAAGCCGCGGGCGATCGTGTTCGGATACGCCTGTCACGCGACGACGCTGAGCTTCTACGATTACTGCGGCGACTATCCCGGCTTCGCCAAGGAATACGTCGAGCAACGGTTTCCGGGAGTGACCGCGCTGTTCATCGCCGGCTGCGGGGCCGACCAGAACCCGTATCCGCGTACGGCGGACCGCGCGCTGGACCTGTGCCGCGAGCATGGCCACGCGCTGGCCAACGCGGTCGAGGCGGCGCTCCAGGGCGTGCCCAAGCCGGTGAGCGGACCGCTGCGAACGGCGCTGGAGGATGTGACGCTGGACCTCGCGGAGCCGCCCGGCAAGGAAACGCTCGAACAGCAGGCCAAGTCCGACAACAAATACGAAAAGCTACACGCGGAATTCCTGCTTGCCCAGTTGGAGCATGAAGGCAGGATTCCGGCCACCTATACGTATCCGGTGCAGGTGGTCCGGTTCGGCGACGACCTGCTGATGGTGGCGCTGGCGGGCGAGGTGGTCGTCGATTATTCGCTGCGTCTGAAGCGCGAGCTGACGGGCCCGCCGCTCTGGGTCGCAGGCTACTCAAACGACGTCTTCGGCTACGTGCCCTCGGCCCGCATTGTCCACGAGGGCGGCTATGAAGGGGGCGGCGCGATGCTCTACACCCCCCTGCCCGGCCCCTTCCAACCATCGGTCGAGGAGGTGGTCGTGGCCAAGGTGCACGAACTGGTGCAGCAAGTGAAAACGGAACAGTGAAAAGGATGGATGGGAGACTCGAATATGAAGTACTTGCGCTGCGTTTTCTCGTTGGCCGTCTGCCTGTCGGTGCACCTCGCTCCGGCCCGGGCGGACCTGATCGCTCGAATCCACGACTCGGGCTTCGCCCTGGCGCACGACACCTACAACGGAATGGGCGCCGCCAGCGACGGGCGGATCTACTACGTGCTGAGTTCGGAGTCCTATGAGGTCGGCGCGCAGATGTTCTGCTATGACCCGGCCACCGACAAAATCGAGCACGTCGGCGACATCACCGAGGCCTGCGGCGAGAAGGACACCAAGACCATCGTCCAGGGCAAGTCGCACGTGACGTTCATGGAGCGGGACGGCAAGCTCTACTTCTCGACGCACGTGGGCTACTACAGCATCGTGGACGGCATGGAGAAGATCGGCATCCCGCCGGAAGGCTGGAAACCCTATCCCGGCGGACACTTCCTCGCCTACAACATGGCGACGAAGAAATTCGAGGACCTGGCCAAGGCCCCTCGCGGCGAGGGAATCCTCACCACGACGATGGACGCCCAACGCGGGCGTCTCTATGGCCTGACCTGGCCCAGCGGCCGCTTCCTCCGCTACGATCTGACGACGCGCGGGCTGAAGGACTTCGGGCCCGTCTCGCGGGAAGGCGAGAACGGCAAGGGCGAGCAGTATCGCACGCTGTGCCGCTCCTTCGTGGTCGATCCGCACGACGGCAGCGTCTACTACACCGTCGGTGACGGCGAGATCTTCCGCTACCGCTACGACCGCGACGCGATCGAGCTGGTGGTCGGCGACGACATGCGAAAGGATTACTTCGGACTTTACGACCCGACCTCCGCCGGCCACATGGCCTATAACTGGAGGCAGACGGTCTGGTATGAGCCGGAGAAGGCGATCTATGGCGTACACGGCAACTCCGGATACCTGTTCCGCTTCGATCCGCGCGTGCCGGAGGTGCAGATCGTCGATCGCATCACCTCGCTGCCCTCGAAGCGAAGCGGCATGTTCGATCAGTTCAGCTACGGCTATCTCGGCTTTGCGCTCGGACCCGACGGCAAGACGCTGTATTACCTGACCGGCGGCCCGATCTACATCGACGGCAAGCGCCTGGCCGGCAAGGCCAAGACCGCGATGGGCGAGTCCAAGGGGCTCGAAAACCTGCACCTGATCACCTACGATATCCCCGCGCGCAAGTACACCGATCACGGCCCGATCTTCTACGAGGACGGCCGGCGGCCCTACTACGTCAATTCGATCGCGGTCGGCAAGGACGGCACCGTCTATACGCTGGCCCGCGTCACCGACAGCAAACCTCCGAAAAGCGATCTGATCAGCATCCGCAACTGAAAGGGCGAGAAATGAACAGACAGAATATGACACGACGACAATTCGTGAGCCAGGCCTCGACGGGCACGCTGGCCGCACTGACCCTCGGCAGCCTTCCTGCTTTCGCCGGCCGCAGCGCGGCCACGCTGGCCGTCAAAGGCGGCAAGCCCCTGCGCACCAAGCCCTGGCCCAACTGGCCGATCTGGGACCGGGCCGCCGAGGAGCGTATCCTGGCCATCCTGCGCAGCGGCAACTGGTACCGCGGACAGGGCCAGACCGTCACCGAATTCGAGGGCAAATACGCCAGGCTGCTCGGCGCCAAACGCTGCACCTGCACGGTCAATGGGACCAACGCCCTGCTGACGGCGATGCACGCGCTGGACGTGGGCGTGGGCGACGAGGTGATCGTCTCGCCGTACACGTTCATCGCGACGTACAACGTGGTGCTCAACTCGGCGGCGCTGCCGGTCTTCGCGGACACCGACCCCGAGACGTTCCAGATCAACCCCGACAAGATCGAGGAGCGCATCACCGAGCGGACCCGCGCGATCATGCCCGTCCACATCCTCGGCATCCCCGCCGACATGGACCCGATCATGGCCATCGCCAGGAAGCACAAGCTCGTAGTGATCGAAGACGCCTGCCAGGCGTGGCTGGCCCAGTATCGCGGCAAGTGCTGCGGGACGATCGGCGATCTGGGGTGCTTCAGCTTTCAGAACTCCAAGCACCTGCCTTGCGGCGAGGGCGGTGCGGTGGTCGGCAACGACGACGAGATCATGGACCGCATCCACTCGTTCCACAACTGCGGCCGGCCGTACGGCAGCGTGAAGGGCGCCACCGGCTATCCCATCATCGGGACCAACCGAAGAATGACCGAGTACCAGGCGGCCATCCTGCTCAACCAGATGCAGCGGCTCGAAGCAGACACGCAGCGGCGCTGGACCAACGGCCAGTACCTCACCAGCCAGATCAAGGATATCCCGGGGATCATCCCCTGTAAGCTGTACGAAGGGACGACGCGGGCGGTGTTCCATCTGTATCCGTTCCGCTATAAGAAGGAGCAGTTCAACAACGCGCCGCGGGCCAAGTTCATGGCGGCGTTGAGCGCCGAGGGCGTGCCCTGCTCCGGCGGGTACGGGCCGCAGTATCGCGACGAGCTGATCGAGGCGGCGCTGACCTCCAAGAACTTCACGCGCAGCTTCCCCAAGGACCGCCTGGACCAGTACCGCAGAGAGTTGAACTATCCCGGCAACGACCAGCTCTGCGAAGAAGCCGTCTGGCTCAGCCAGAATATGCTCCTGACCGAAAAATCCGACATGGACGACATCGCCAACGCCATCCGCAAAGTCTACGACAACCGCGACAAACTCGCATAGGCCGCACGTGGCGTAAGAGCGTAGAAGCGCACATGCGTAGATGCGTAGATGGGTAAATGTAGGGTGTGCACTGCACACCGAATCCATGCGGCGCGCGGGAGACACTCTATAGCCTGCGGAGGGAGACTATGAGGAAGCACGCTGGAACGGGCCGAAGAAGATGGCTCTGTGTCGCCATCGTCCTGGCCGCCTGCACAGCGGTCCTGTTGCTGTACCTGCTCTGCCCTCGCCAGCCGCCTGACCTCACAGCCTGCACCCGCGTTGAAGTCCGCTACACGTATGGAGCGCTCGACTACTTCTTTGGATACTCGCCCATGCTGGAGAGGATGCTGAGCGAAGAAGAACAACGAGACGTACGTTCCT
This sequence comes from Phycisphaerae bacterium, assembly GCA_012744475.1. Classification (GTDB taxonomy): domain Bacteria; phylum Planctomycetota; class Phycisphaerae; order Sedimentisphaerales; family Anaerobacaceae; genus Anaerobaca. The sequence continues at coordinate 194 of JAAYBV010000054.1, read as the reverse complement.
TCGACAAATGGACGGTGACCGATCAGGCACAGATCAGGGCCTTTGATGAGCAGATTCGCAGGGGAAGAGACCGGGGTATAGCATCCGGCAAGATACTCGACAAGCCGGTCGACATAACGTGCTACGAAGGGAGACACCGCATCGCGTCGTTCAGCATATATCCCACTTCGCCCACACTCATTGCGAAGGGGCGT
>JAAYBV010000053.1 GCA_012744475.1 Phycisphaerae bacterium | reverse complement strand
GGACGGGATCCGACCCTTGCGGACGATCGCCGCCCTGCGGCCAAATCGGGCGGTTCGTCCAGGTGTGGAACTCCTTGATGTCGCCGACCGCGCCGGCCTTGACGTATTCGTATGCCAGCCGCCAGCCGTTGCCGCCATGGCCTTGGTTGCCCTGCTGGGTGACGACCTTGGGATTCTTGGCGTACGCAGCCGCCAGCAGTTGCGCCTCGCGAACCGACCAGGTCAGGGGTTTCTCGGTGTAGCAGTGAATGCCCATCGACACGGCGGTCATCGACGGGGCAAAATGGGTGTGATCCGGCGTCGAAACGAAGACTACATCGAGCTCCTTGGCGTGGTTCTGGAACACCTTGCGCCAATCCGTGTAGCCCTTCGCCTGTTCCCAACCTTTCTTTTCCAGCACGCCGCCCCACCGGCCCTTGTCGACCTCAGCGAAAGCGATGCACTGACAGCCTTCTTCATGGGCAGCGCCCGTATGGGCTCCGGCCCGTCCGCCGACGGCGATGAATCCCACCTGGAGCTTCTCGTTGAGTCCCTGGGCCCGGATGAGCGACGGGAAACCGACAGCAGAGACAACTCCAAACGCGGCCGAGCGTTTGACAAACTGACGACGTGTGAGGTTCGACATGAGCTTGGCTCCTTTACTTCAGATGAATAACAGATTCGATTTCTAATCTACAAAGACCACCCCTCGCGGAACGCCGGACGCACATAAGCGTTGGCTTCCTCGTCGTTGGTGACCTTCATGTTCTCGCCGTCCCATTCCAGCTTCTTGCCCGGATTCAGCACGGCTAAGTTGCCCATGACCACGGTCTCGGTGAACGGACCGGAATAATCGAAACTGGAGCTGGCCGCCGGACCGCCTTTGCATGCCCGGACCCAGTCCTGCTCGTGGCCGCCCGGGCCGTTCTCGATGCGAGGAATGCGCTTGGCCGGCCTCGTATAAGCCCGCATTTTCGTCTCGGGAATGATCCGCGCGTTCTCGCTGTAGGTTCCGCACATGATCTTGCCTTTGCTGCCGACGAAGATCGTGCCGCTCTCGGGAATCTTGCGCCCGGGTTCGAGATCATCCGGCCGCTCCGGCAGCATGCCGCCGTCGTACCAGTGCAGCTTCACCGGAACCATCCCGTCGCGCGCCGGGAACTGGTAGTGCACGACTTCCGCGGTCGGATAGGTCTCCTTGTTATCGAACCGCGTCCACATCGTGGGCACTTCGTACGAATGGCTGGCCTCCACGCTGATGGGATACTTGAGCTTCAACGCCCAGAAGGCGGCATCCATCACGTGGCAGCCCATGTCGCCCAGCGCGCCGGCGCCGAAGTCGATCCACGCGCGCCAGTTGAAGGGAAGATACGTCGGGTGATACGGCCGCATCGGTGACGGGCCGATCCAGAGGTCCCAGTCCAGAGCCTCAGGCACGGGCGGCGTCTCTTTCGGCCGGTCGAGGCCTTGCGGCCACACCGGACGATTCGTCCAGCAGTGCACCTCGTGGACGTCGCCGATCGCGCCGTCCTGAATCCACTCGCAGACCATCCGCACTTCCTCACTCGAATGGCCCTGGTTGCCCATCTGCGTGGCGACCTTGTATTTCCGCGCCGCTTCCGTCAGCATACGCGCCTCATACACCGTGCGAGTCAGCGGTTTCTGCACGTAGACGTGCTTGCCCCGCTGCATAGCGGCCATCGCCACCACCGCGTGGGTGTGATCAGGCGTCGCGACGATCACCGCATCGATGTCCTTCTGCTCGTCGAGCATCTTGCGGTAATCCTTCCACTTCCTGGCGTTCGGGTATTTCTTGAAAACGCTTTCCGCGTACGTCCAGTCCACATCGCACAGCGCGACGATGTTCTCGGTTTCGCAAGCGTGAACGTTGTTCTGGCCCATGCCGCCGATCCCGACGCCGGCAATGTTGAGCTTCTCGCTCGGCGGCGTATTGCCCGCTCCCCCCAGGACGTGTCGCGGCACGAACGTCACGGCCGCCATGGCCGCCGCGGTGCCCATGAAATCCCGGCGGGAAAGCCTGCCGCTCTGCCTTTCTGTACTGACTTTCTTCATTGTCCCATCCTTTTCTCAATCGATCGGGAACATCGTCCCGGTGAGGACACGAATCTACCGATTCCGTTACCCGCCCAAGGAATCATCCCCAAATCCAGCGACCGTCATGGAGTCCCTATCCGGTCGATTATGCTTTGTGCCTGCTCGCGCAGGGTCTCATTCCCGGTGTCCTTGATCACCCTCGCCAAGGCCTCTCTACAAGGCTGCGGATGCTGCTGGCGAATCTTCTCGGCGATCCTGACGACCGCCGACTCGGCCTCGGCCTGAAGCGACAGGTCGTCCAGATACGGAGCGGCCATTTGCAGGGCCGGCAGCGTCCCGACGTCCCCCAGGCCGGCCAGCACGCGCTTCTTCTCGACGACGTTGGGAGCCAGTTCCATCGCCTTCTTGTACAGTTCGACCGTCTCTTCGGCGGGCCGGTCGCTCGCCAGACCGAGCAGGCGGACGAAGCCGCGCAATGCCACCACCCTGTGCACGGGACTCTCGGAGGTCTGCGCGACCTTGAGCAGATCATTGATCGGTTCCGGCGTCGGCCAGTCCGACAGCGAGCGGATCGCCGCATCCTGAGGCGCCGCCTCCCGGCTGGTCAGGGCCGTCCGCAAAGCGGGCAATGCGCTGTTGTCACCGATCCGACCGAGGATGCGAAGCAGCGACGCCCGGTTGCCGGTCTCGTCGACGTTGGGCAGCGCCGCCAGGACGGACGCCGCCTGCCGATTGGAATCCTCGATCTTGTGGGCAACGGCCGCTACGGTCTTCTCGGCCTCGCTGCGATCCGATTCACTCTTCAGATTGAGCGTCAGATTGACCAGAGCCGGCAGATCGTTCGGCGCGGCAACCACCTTCAGGACCTTGAGCGACTCCAGACGCACTTTGCGATTCTCGTTGGTGGCCGCCTGCAGCAGAGAGGCTACGCCATCAACAATGTTGCGCTCGCCGATCGCGCGGATCAGTTCAACCTTCACGTCCGCCTCGGCAGCCGCAAGACTGCTGAGAATCGCGGCATTCAGGTCCGAGCCGCGCAGACGATAGAGACTGTCCCTGGCGGCTTTCTGCTCCTGCCCCCGACTGGTCGCCGCCCGTTGGGCCAGCATGGGCACGTCTTTGACGCTGCCCAACTGCCCGACCGCCCGCAGCGCCGCCACACGGACCGATTCGTCCTGGGCTTTGGCCGCCTCGATGACGGCGGGCAACGCCGTCGCATCGCCTCGATCGGCCAGAGTAGAAAGCAATTGCACCTGAACCGCCGGCGAGAGTTTCGGAAGTTCCTCGGCCAGCGATCGGGTGATCGCCTCGCCCGGGATGTCCCGCACGATGGCGATCGCGCCGGCTTGCCGTTCCGGATCGCCGCTCTTGAGCTCGCCCATCACCAGGTCGATCACCTCCTGGTTGGTCTCGTCGGCCACGACCTCAACGATCGGCATAACAAACCAGGCAACCGTCACTACCGTCAACAGACCAAGTCTTCTCGACAACAACCTCATCTATCCCATCCCAAACCAGAGTCGGATTGTCTCCTTCAAACGCATCGAGCCGTCGCCGGCCGAGCGGTTCGCCGACGGCATCAGCACGGGCCTCTACCGGTTGCCGCTGCCGGCGGCGTTGAGCATCCCGCGCAGGGCCGCCGTACGGACCAACTGAGGCACGCCCGCCTTGTTCAATTCGCGATACATCTTCAGCGCGCCGGCCTTGTCGCCCTCGGCCGCCATCTGGTCCGCGCATTTCAGGCACGCGTCGTACGCAACCATCTTCAGCTTGTCGGGAGCGCTGTCTTTGACCTTCGTGAGCACGGCCGCGGCATCAGCGCCGCCGATCTTGCCCAGCGCACTGATCGCGGCGCCGGCCAGCAGCGGATCCGAGGCCGTAGCCAGCTTGCCGACTTCGGAGGCCGCGCTGCGACATCCGCGCTCGCCCAGCGAGTTGATCGCGCCGATCTTCGCCTTGCCTTCGGCCTTCGAGACGGCCTCCAACAGCGCTTTGTCCGCCGCTTCGCCCGGGATGCGTTCCAGCGCGTAGCGCGCCATGTCGGAGAGCTTCTCATCCGTCAGCATCGGAGCCAGGACGGGAACGGACTGCTCGGTCCCGATGATGCTCAGCTCGCGGCAGACGTACTGCTTGCCGGCGTATTTCGCATCCGACTTCAGCACGCCCAGGAGCCCCTTCTCGATGCTCTTAAGCTCCTCCGTCTTGCCGTACGCCTGGCGAATCTTCTCACTGAGGGTCGTCAGAGCCTCGCGGCTGTCCCCGAACTCGTACGCCTTGACCTTCTCCAGTAGCTGATCCATCTCTGAACCCTTTGTTGAACCGGCCGCCGGTTTCGGTGTCGTATCGACCTTGAGGTCACCCAACGCAAATTGAATCCCCCGCAGGTAATGCTCCAGCACGGGAGGCGTCCAGGTCAGGGGATGATTGTGACCCAGTGAGCAGTAGAACACGCGTCCTTTGCCCCAGGTTTTGATCCAACTGATCCCGGTGTCCTCATCGCCCTCCCTGACGCCTCTGGCGTTCCTGGTGGCCGGATCGCTCCAATCAAGACTCATCAGGACCAACGCCTTGTCGCGGGAGTAGAGCGGCGGGTCCGTCCGGTAGATCTCGTCGCTGATCTTGAACCCTTTGCCTCCGAACGGCGCCATGAGCGGATGGTCGGGCTGATCGATCTTGAAAGCCCATGTGCCATTGCTGGTCCAGGGATGGCCGGTGAACTTGCCGCCCATCATCTCCATGGCCTCGGGCCAATCGTAGAAGTTGTCCGTCGCGGCGTGGATGCCTATGATTCCCTTGCCGCCCTTGACGAAATCCATGAGCCCCTTGCACAACTCCGGCGTGGTCTCGGGACTCAGCTTGAGCCCTGTCGTGTTGTTGAAACACACCGCATCGAACTGCGCCAGCGTGTCCGCCTTCAGCATGTTCAGGTCGTCGCTGATCACCACGGAGAAGGCCCCGGTCTTGTCGCCCATGATCTGCAACACCTTGTCCCAGAAGGGTACGGAGCTGTGCTTGAATCCCTCGCAGCGATTGATCACCAGCAGCCGGCGCGGCTGGGCGGGCTTGACGACCGCCTCGGCCGGCATGGCCGCTTCCATCTTCTGAATCTCTTCCGCCGTTGGGTACTTGAACTCCTGCGCCGTCGCCGGGCAAGCCATCACCATCGCCGCGCACAAGACCGCCAGCGACATCATGCATACCGCCTTCGATTTCCTCATCATCTTGGCTCCTTTCGTTGGTTCGTCGCCACCGCCCGCGACGTCATCCTCGCGGATCGACTCAGTTTCTGGTTCGTTTTCTACAGATGCCACGGAGCCCGCATGGGGCGTGACAGCATCCGATTGGCCGCATCATCATTGACGAAAACCTGCTTGTCCGGGTCCCAGTGGATCTTGCGGCCCAGAAGCATGGCGATCTCCCCGAGATGTCCGACGCTGATCGACCGATACGCCACCTCAATCGGTGTGATCGTCTTCTTGCGCGTCTTGACACAGTCGAGGAAGTTCTGCTGATGGTCGCGGCTCTCGTACAGTCGCATCTCGCCGGGACCGATCTTCTCGTTCCACAACTCCGGCGGGTTCGTCGCCTGCCGGCCGCGATCCACGTGGATCCAGCCCTTGTCCCCGTACCAAACGGCCCCCATGCCCTTGGGCACGAGCCTGTCGCTGGCAACGATCATCTCGACGCCGTTGGCGTACTTGCACGTGAACTTGTACTCGGTCGGCACATCGTAGATGCCGTCTTTCGGGAAGACGCCTTCGCCCTCGATCTCCACCGGCCCGGTGTCTTCCAGGCCCAGGCCCCAGTGGGCGATGTCAATGTGATGGCCCGCCCAGTCGGTGAGCTGACCGCCGGAATAATCCATGATCCAGCGCCAGTCCCAGTGCGGGGCGTTGCCCCCGTATTTGGTGAACGGCCGCCACGGCGCCGGTCCCAGCCAGAAGTCCCAGTCCAGCCCTTCGGGGACAGGCGAAACCGGGGGATTGCCGGTGGCGCCGCCGCTGGGCAGGCCTACCTCCACTCGCGTGACCTTGCCGATCCGTCCGTTGCGAACCAGCTCGCAAGCGTGGTGGAAATTCTCCTGAGAACGCTGCCAGCTTCCGGTTTGCCAGATCCGGTCGTAACGATGGACCGCCTCGACCATCATCTTGCCTTCGTGGATCGTACGCGCCAGCGGTTTCTCGCCGTACATGTCCTTGCCGGCCCGCGCCGCCATGATGACCGGAATGGAATGCCAGTGGTCCGGCAGAGCCAGGGACAGCGCGTCGATGTCATCGCGAGCGATCAACTCGCGGAAATCATGGTAGGTCGCGCAATCGCTGTTGCCGTACTTCTCGTCGACCCTCCGCTTGGCGGCGTCGCGATGTCCCTTGTCCACGTCGCAGACGGCAAGAATCCGCGCGTCATCCTCTTTATCGAGAAAACCGTTCATGTTGCCGCTGCCCTGCGAGCCGACACCGATGCACCCCATGGTGATCTTCCCGCTCGGCGCCGCGGCGCCAAACACCGACGAAGGGACGATGTACGGAAACGCCACCGCCCCGGCAGCCGCTCCCAGGACCTGACGACGCGACACGTGTCTTCTGGTCATGCCCATTGCTCCTCACTCACGCCGCAAAACGCATAGACGCCACCGGCTCGATTACAGGTGCCACGGACTGCGATAGGCTCTCGACAGGAGGCGGTTGGCCTCGTCGTCGCCGACAAATACCTCGCGGGCCGGGTCCCACTTCAGCGGCCGTTGAAGCTTGTAGGCGATGTTGCCCAGGTGGCAGACCGTCACGGAACGGCATCCGATCTCGATATCACAGATCGGCTTGCTGCGTTTGCGGATCGCATCGAGCCAGTCCACGTAGTGGTTGTTGCACTCGTACAGATGGATCTTGTCCGCGCCGAGCTTGACGTCCTTCAGTTCGTCGGGCCAGGTCTTCAAGTGGCCGCGGTTGGTCTCCACCTTGCCTTCGGTGCCGGTGAACAGCACGCCGTTGGCATTGTCGCGGAACATCGTTACACCGTTGGCGTATTTGTACGTAAGCACCGTGTAGTCTTTGCCGTCGGGCGGGATGATCTCGACCGGTCCGCTCTCGTCCATCCCCAGACCCCACTGGGCGATGTCAAAATGGTGGGCGCCCCAGTCGGTCATGCCGCCACCGCCGAACTCGCTGTGGTTACGCCAGTTCGGGAACCCATCGAAGCTGATGTTCGGCGAGAGCTCCTCGTTGTACGGCCGCCACGGCACGGGCCCGAGCCACATGTCCCAATCGAGGTAGTCCGGCACCGGCTGGGCCGGCAGGGGCCGATCCCCGGGCGGACCGCCGATGCCGACGGTGACATGCTGAAGCTGCCCGATGTACCCGTTACGAACCAGCTCGCAGCCCAGGCGGAAATGCCAGTCGGAACGCTGCATGCTGCCGGTCTGGAAGACGCGGTCGTATTTCCGCACGGCGTTGACCATCGCCCTCGCCTCAGCCACGGTCTGCGACAGCGGCTTCTCGCAGTAGATGTCCTTGCCCGCCTTGCACGATTCGATCACCCCGATGGCATGCCAGTGGTCGGGCGTCGAGATCACCACGGCGTCGATGTCGCTGCGGGCCAGCAGCTCGCGAAAATCGCGATAGGTATCGCAGCCTTTATAGGACGCGCCGCTCTTGCCGGCGTAATGGTCCTCGACGATCTTCTTGTTGCGCGCCAGCTTGAGCTTGTCGACATCGCAGGCGGCCACCACGTGCGTGCCCGGCGAGTTCAGGAACGACCGCGTCAGGTGCTGGCTCTGTTTGCCGCAGCCGATGAACCCCAGCGTGATCCGCTCGCTCGGAGGCGTCTGCCCGCCCTGCGCAAACACCGACGACGGAACCACATAGGGAAATCCCACCGCCGCCGCAACAGTGCCGGCCGCCCGCTTGATGAAACCGCGTCGATCCATACCCACTCGTGTCATGGAACTATCCTCGTACCTCGGTGAATCTCACGGACGCCGCCGACGTCGCGCCGTCCGGCCCCCACAGGAATGTCGCAACCGGATCGATCAGGATCGCTTTGGTATCGGGATGGATGCAAACCTTCTGGCGTAACCACCCTCCGGGCACATTGGCGCCGGACCCCGCCGCGCCGGATGCTCATGCTGCTTCTCCTGCAACCGTCAGGGCCCGGACCCTTGAGAGGTCCGGGCCCTGCGGAAGTCGGTCGTGACTATCTGTCAAACTGTGCGTCGAACGCGATCGCCGAACGCTTGAAGTCGAACTTCTTGACCGCGGCACACGCCTCTTCGGCGCCGTGTTCACGATCCATCCGGCTGTCTTCCCATTCGATCGAGAGCGGGCCTTGATAGCCGATGTCGTTCAGCGCGACGATGATATCCTCGAACTTGATGTCCCCGTGTCCGATCGAGCGGAAATCCCAGTAGCGGCGCGGATCGGCGAACTCGGTATGGCCGCCGAACACGCCGACGGAGCCGTCTCCGTGTCCCCACCAAACGTCCTTCATGTGGCAGTGGAAGATGCGATCGGAGAACGTGCGGATGAATTTCACGTAGTCCACGCCCTGATAGCCGAAGTGGCTGGGGTCGTAGTTGAACCCGAAGCACTCGTGCCCTTTGACCGCGTCGATCGCCCGCTGCGCCGAGGCGATGTCGAAGGCGATTTCCGTCGGATGCACTTCCAGCGCGAACTTGATGCCTTCGGCCTTGAACGCGTCGAGGATCGGCATGAAACGCTTAGCGAAATCGTCGTAGCCGGCCTGAATCATGGCCGGCGGCGCCGGCGGGAAGGAATAGACTAGGTGCCAGATCGAGCTGCCCGTGAAACCGTTGACCACCTTGACGCCGAGCTTCTTGGCGGCTTTGGCGGCGTTGATCACGCTCTGGGCCGCCCGCTTCTTCACGCCCTCGGGCTTGCCGTCGCCCCAGACGCTCTCGGGAACGATCGATTTGTGTCGCTCGTCGATCCTGTCGCAGACGCACTGGCCGGTCAGGTGCGTCGAAATCGAGAACACTTCCAGGCCGTGCTTTTTGAGCATCGCGCGCTTGGCCTTGCAGTATCCATCGTCCGCCAAGGCTTTGTCCACCTCGAAGTGATCGCCCCAGCAGGCCAGCTCCAATCCATCGTATCCCCAGCTTGCCGCCTTCTTCGCCAGCGTCTCCAGCGGCAGGTCCGCCCATTGCCCCGTGAACAGTGTGACAGGTCTAGCCATCTCGTAACCTCCTTTTGTTGTTCAGTTTGGAGCCCTTTCCAGAACGATTCCTTTCTCCGGGAAAGAACGCTTACGGTCCTCTGGTTATTGCGGTCTGGCCGATCGTGTGCATCTCGACGTGCGTGTTCTCCATTGCCGAACAGACCTCAAATAAGACTGGCGCCGGCCCTCCCCGACGATGCCAAAGGCACCTATTATACCGGCGTCAAAAAACGTGGCAAACGCAAATTCCCGGCAAATCCCACTTCGCCTGGGAGCCATAAAACCTACCTAACCTGTGTCAATCTGAGCACATACGCGTGCTCGCAGGGCGTTTCGTCGACGGAAAGAGTGGGGACCTGGACCACCACGTCACGGCCGGACCGCCGCCAGCTCAGGGGTTGCGCCAGGCCGAGCATCGTTACAGTCGCGTCGGGGGAAACGTCGATATCTTTCAGAACCATCTCTTTCTGCGGCCAGCGGGGACAGATCGCATACAGCGTGCCACCCTTTGCTGTGAAAAACGCCACAATAACCGCTTTGTCTCCAGCAGGCGGTCCAGTCAGTTCGGTGATGTCGTACTTGGCTTTGTATTCCGCCCCATAGGCCACATCGGGACGCTTGCCTTCGGTCCACTGGATCGCGTTCCGCCAGGGCCGCGTGCCGTAGATGGCCTCGCCGTTGACCCTGAGCCAGTCGCCGATCTGGATCAGCCGCTCTTCCATGATGACCGGGATGGTGCCGTCACCGTCCGGGCCGATGTCGAGCAGCAGATTGCCGCCGCGACTGACCAGATCGATGAGCATGAGGATCAGCTCTCTGGATGTCTTGTAGTCCGACAGGGTCTCGGTCCGGCTGTAGCCGAACGAGTGGGCCATGCCGCGGTTCTCCTCCCACGGATGGCTGGCGTCGGCCAGGCCCGCGCCGTATTCGGTGGTGTAGTAGCCTCCATGCTTGTGGCGGATGTCCTTGCCCCAGCGGTCGTTCACGACCACGTCGTCGCGGCAGGGCGACTCGTTGTACAGCCACGCCAGAAGCTCCTCGCTGCGCCAGTTCTTGTCCGGCATGTCCCATTCCCCGTCGGAGAAGATCACCGAGGGCTTGTACCGCGTCACCACGTCCTTGAACTGGGGAATCATGTGCTTCTCGACGAAGAGAGTGCGGTCGGCCAGCCAGAGCGGGTTGTACCACTCGTACAGCGAGTAGTAGAAGCCCATCTTCAGGCCCTTGGCGCGCACCGCATCGCCCAGGTCGCCCAGCAGATCCCGATGCGGTCCGATGTCGACGCTGTTCCAGGGCCGGCCCCAACTCTTGTTGGCCTGCTCGCTGGGCCACAGGCAGAATCCATCGTGGTGCTTCGACGTGAGCACCACGTACTTGGCGCCGGACCGCTGGAAGACGTCGGCCCAGTGATTGGGGTCGAACAGCTCGGCCTTGAACATCGGGGCAAAGCCCGCATAGGGGAAATCCGCTCCGTACGTGGCGCTGTGATACCGCCACCACGGGCCGTTCTTGGCCTTGTCGCCCGTGATACGATTCCAGTACCACTCGGAGTATTCTCCCCGCACCGACCAGGCCGGGACAGAATACAGGCCCCAGTGAATGAAGATCCCGAACTTCGCGTCCGTCCACCACTGCGGCGTCGGACGCCCATCCAGCGACTCCCACTTCGCCTCGTACGTCTGCGCCCCGCACACCGCCCCTACCAGCAGCACCAGCCCACACGCCCCCGATAGACAAATCCGCCTCTTCATCGGATCAACTCCTTTCCAGACATTTCCACAACCACAACCGGCGCGCCCAACCCATCGCCGTGCGAAGCGCATCATAAACCGAACCCCCAGCCGAATCCAACAAAACCAGCCGGCGACGCCCCTCCGCATCCCGGCCCTCATGCCTCTCGCATCTGTTTTTCCCACCTTTTCTCAAGTCACCTCCTTCCCCGGCCGACAGAGCGCACAGCGACAGATGTGTGCACCTTCGATGAGACCACCAGCGGAGTAGACTGTGATCGTTACGAATTGGTGGGAGACTCAGAAATGGATTACTACATTGGCTGGGATGTGGGCGGATGGAACTGCGACCACAATCGCACGAGCCGCGATGCATTGTGCGCGCTGGCGGGTAACACGTGGGACACTCTGGCTCTTGCGGGCGAGCCCTGGAGAGGAAATTTGAGGGAGGCACTGGTTGGGAATAACACTCTGAACACGATCCTCGCGAATATGGCCATCTGGCTCAATGGTGACAATGCGGAAGGCACAACCTGGGCTATCGACACACCGCTCGGGTGGCCGGATGCGTTCCGCGCACTGCTCGCCGACAACGGCAATGCGGTTGATGTCCCAGAAGAGGCACATCAGAACCCCTATCTTTTTCGCCAGACTGAGCGATGGCTGACCCAGCAAGGGTTCCGTCCGCTTTCGGCAGTAAGAGACATGATCGGCAGTCAATCCACGAAGGGCATGCACTTCCTCCGTCGATGCGGGTTTGGTCGAGAAGCTGTTGGAACATGGACAGCCAGTTCACACACCGCCATCGAGACATATCCGAGACCAGTCCGCACGAGTGCTACTGTCAGGCGCAGCTTCGAAAGACTGAACAATCCACGTTGGCACCAGGACATCCAGGACTCGCTCTGGTGTGCCCTGGTCGCAGCCATGTTCGCATTGAACCGAAATGCTCTCCAGCAACCGGAGCCAAATACCCCGCTGGAAGAAGGCTGGATTTGGATTCCGAATGACTTCGACGCACAACACCGTTAAATCCATGATCGGGCTCCTTTGGATATTCCAGGACGGTATCCTCAAAGCAGATGGCGACGGGCAGCGCATCGCCCGCATCCGAAGGGCTCTCGGCGTGCGCGCCATCGATTTCTTTGACAGGCGGCATGGCATATTGTATCATGTACATGCATGTATGTGTATGGTTGAAAGGAGTGCTCCTGTGGCGACGAAGACGATCAGCATCGATCTGGAGGCATACGACCGGCTCAAGGCGGTGCAGCGGGAGACCGAGTCGTTCAGCCAGGTCATCAAGCGCGTGGTGGGCAAGCCGCTGGACGTGCCGCAATTCCTCAAGCGGATCGGCCGTGAGCCGATCAGCGACGAAGCAGCGGCCGCCATCGAATCGCACGTTGAGAAACGGCACCGTCCATCCCGGCGGAAACGGTAATGGCGTGCCTGGATACCACCATCCTGATCGATCTGCTCAGCAGACGCTCGGCCCGAAAGCGTCAGGCCGTCCGCAAGATCGAGGAACTGGCCAAAAAAGGACAGGCACTGACGACCACCCGTTTCAACGTTGCGGAGCTTTACGTGGGCCTGGCCAAGTCCACGCGCCCCGAACAGGACGAGGAGGCCATCGGCACTCTACTGCGTGAATTCGAGGTGCTGGAGTTCAACGATGCGGCGGCGCGCGTCTTGGGCTCGATCACCGGCTTTCTCCAGCAAATCGGCAAGCCCGCCGGCGATATGGACGTGCTGATCGCCGCCACGGCTATGGTCCACGGCCAGTCGCTGATCACACGCAACGCCCGGCACTTCAAGGACATCCCCCACCTCATCGTCGAGGACTACTGACACGTTGCCGCTGCTTCAGCGGGCGCCGGCTGCTGGCGGATTCGCGTAGGCCGCATAGTGTGAGGCCAAGTCCTCTCGCGAGGGGGTCTCGCCTCGGCCGATCTGGAAGCGGTAGCGCAGGCTCAGCGTCTGGCCCTTCTCGATGGTCTTGGTGAAGAACGCGCCGAAGCGGCCGTAGTCGCGGTAGGCCGAGAAGACGGTGTTCTTGGGATTGTCCGGGTGGTTCATCTGCTGAACCCAGTAGCGATTGCCCGCCAGGCCGTGGGACAGTGTCACCCACGGCAGATCCTTGTCCGTTCGCGGATCGATGCCGTCGCGGTGGAACAGGTACTGCGCCTTGCCCTCGTCCGGCCCGGCTCCCACATCGTTGTGCGCGCGGTACTGCACGCCGGCGTGTTCCGGGTCGCCATCCAGCTCCACGTCGCCGCGTACGGCGGTCAGATCGCTGCGCCAATCGAGCAGCACAACGGTCGAATCATCGAGTCGACGCGCGGTGATGTGCCGGCGTTCCACGAGCAGCGGCTCGCCGTCGGGGGCGTTCCAGTGGACCACTGAGACAAGCCGCGTGACGTCGCCCTCGGTGCGCTTTTCCTCGAACCGCTGGTGAACCTGAGCCACGTTCGGCATGTGCCACAGATCGTAGCGCTTGCCCTCGAACCCGAGCTTGTTCCAGCCGATGAAGATGCCGCGATGATGCGGGTACAAGATCTTCTCGGCCACGTACTCGCTCTGCCCATCCGGGCCGCTGGTCAGTCGCTGGGACCCATCATAAACGTGCAGGAACGGCTTGTACGTCTCGAACCGCCTCTGCGGCGTCGAGGGATCGAACTCGATCATGTATCGCAGCAGCGGCGTCCCATCGCACAGAACGTCCAGGGACCGGCCGCCATTGTCGCGGAAAGACATTATGTCGGCATCCAGCGGAGCGATCCAGATGTTGCGGAAGGTCACGGCGTTGCCATGGTCCTGGAGCAGGATCGGCAGCGGCTCGGGGCCCTCGGGCCGGCCGGCGCCGGTCTTGTTCGGAATCGCGACGTCGTCGTGGATCAGCACACCGTTGTGGTAGACCGTGATGCGGGCGTCGGCGACTTTCTTGTCGCCGTCGTAGCGGGCTTCGCGGAACCGGATGTCGTAGCTCTGCCACTCGCCCGGCTTCCTGCAGACGTTGCGGTCGGGCGCCTTGAAGCGATAGATCGAGCCGCACTCGTTGAACTTCGGCTCCAGGCCATAGGAGTCGAGTATCTGAAGCTCGTAGCGTCGCTGAATGTAGACGCCGCTGTTGCCGCGACCTTGGCCCGTCACGTCGGGCGGCAGTTGCGGCGTCTTGAACTCGATGTGCATCGCGAAGTCCCTGACCGGCTCCTTCGTCACGATGCTCCCGCTGCCCGGGACGATCTGCATCGCGCCGTCGGCCAGCGTCCAGCGGATGTCACCACCACCGTCCCGCTGCCACTGTGAGAAATCCGTTCCGTCGAACAGTGTGACCGCGTTGTCCGGCCGGCTGAACGTCGCCTCCACCTGCGGCGGGTTGGCGTAGTCGTTCCAGACCCGCTCGGCGTCCGCCACAACGATCTTGCCCTGGTGGACGTACATCCGATAGCGGAACACATGGTCTTCGCCGGGCTTCATCTCCCAGGCCCCCGCCTGCGAGGGACAGAAGTTGAAGAACACATAGTTGTCCGGCTCCGGCCAGATGCGCATCGGCTCGGGATGCTGGAAATTCTGCGGATGGCTGTAAAACGTGACGCCTTCCCATTCGTCGATCCTGCCGGACGTGTCACACCAGCGGGCGCGGGTGCCGTGGCCGTCGCGCCCCTTGCCCTCGCTGGTCAGGTAGGCGGCCGTCTCGCCCTTCCACTTCGAGGTGGCGCGGAAGCCGAGCCCGCCATAACGGTACTCGTCCTGGAGCAGCGGCTCATCCGCGACGCAGCGCTGCGTGGACTTGAAGTCGATCAGCCAATAGCCCTTCTGAGGCCCGCCCACGTTGAACGCGCGGACGTCCCAGACCTCGTCGAGGACCACCTGCTCGCCCTTGCTCGTCTTGCGGGCCACGTGCTCCTGCTGAACCTGGAAGCCGCCGAACACCGGCCCATCGGTCGTCGAGAGATACTTCGCAAAGCGGACAGTTCCGGTGCCGTCGCCGACGTTCCAGAAATCGACCATCTTGCCTTCGAAGTGGGTGTGCGTCCAGGGCATCCAGAGTCCCATGTGGTGGATGTGGTCCGCCGGATGGATCTCGGTCAGCACCGAGCCTTTGGTGGACCAGAGCGGATGGATGAAACCGCTGCGGTCATAGAGCGACCGCCGTGCCTCCGGGATGCGTCCGATGTCCTTCGGGGCCGGAACGACGGCATGGTTGTAACGCAGGATGTTGGCGCCGCCGAGCTGAAGGTCGAGGGCCTTGTCGCCTTTGACCGCCTTGACCAGGCCGTCCGTCGCCGGCTCGCCACGGACCAGCTCGAAGACGCGGCTCTGTCCGGCCGGTGTCGTGCCTCGGAGGACCCACCACAGCCTCCGGGCCGGTCCGGCCTCAACCTGGGCGGGCACCGCGATGCGCTGCATGCCCCTGACCTCTTCCAGCCGCAATGAGGAGACATCGGTCAGCCCGACCAGCGGCACCGATACCGGCGTGTCCACGCGGGTGTGCTCGCCCGCCTGGACGGTGAACGTCACCAGCGGTTCGGCGGCTGATGCCTGCGTGCCGAACAGGAGACAGAAAAGCACGAGGAAGGAGAAGACTGCTGTTTTCGAGGATGGACGTGTCTGCATGGATGCGCTCCTTTCATTCCCAGCGGCTGTGCGGCCCATAGCCTCCCGGCCGCGAGAAAGGATTCTAACCCACCGATCCGCTCCCTTCAAGCACCGTTTGCAGTGCGCCCGTAAGAGTTTGCCCCTTCAACTGCGTTCAGGGCAGGCTCTGAGCCTGCCGAGGGGCACACATGCCCCTGAGAGTAGCGTCTTACGACGCTACTACGAACGGAACACCTTACGGGCGTCGCTGTGAACACCGTCACATCCCCGGGCATCCTGATCAGTCAAAATCCGAAGGGCACACTTCTTTTCATTCTTCTCATTCTTATCATTCTTGTTAGTCGTTCCTCGTTCGTTCCTCGCTCGTTCCTTGTTCGTTCTTTGTGTGTTCCAGGCAGGCAGACCCGCGTCGTAACCACACATGCGCAAAGAGGTTCTGGTCGTTCCCCGTCCGTTGCATTCAAGCACAATCCCCCGGTCTTCGCCGCGCAGGACCGCAATGCGATCGTGGAGTGTCAACCAGCACCGAACCTGCGAAGGCGTGTCTACCCCTTGACGCAGATCAGCGGTTCGAGGCGGGCGACCTTCCTGGCCAGGCCCGCCTTCTCGGTGGCGTCGACGACGGCGGTGACATCCTTGTACGCGCCGGGCGCTTCCTCGGCAACGCCCCGCAGCGAGGCGCCCTTGATCACGATGCCCTTCTGCGCCAGGTGCATGACGACGTCTTTGCCGTGCCATCGCTGAGTGGCCTGCTTGCGGCTCATAGCCCGGCCTGCCCCGTGACAGCAGGAGCCGAACGACAGCTCCATGCCCGTCCGCGTGCCCGCCAGGATGTACGAGGACGTGCCCATGGTTCCGCCGATCAGGACGGGCTGACCGGTCTGCTGCAGATCCGCCGGCAGCGCGGGGTGTCCCGGCCCGAACGCGCGGGTCGCGCCCTTGCGATGGATGTAGAGCTTTCTCGGCTTGCCGTCGACAAGGTGCTCCTCGACCTTGCAGGTGTTGTGCGAGACGTCGTAGAGCAGCTTGACCTCGGCGCTGGGCAGGATATCGCAGAACACCTGGCGGACCAGATGCGTCAGGACCTGCCGGTTGGCCACGGCGCAATTGATGCCCGCGTTCATCGCACCGAAGTATTGCCTGCCCAGATCGGACTTGATCGGAGCGCAAGCCAACTCCTTTTCGGGCAGCTCGATGCCTTCGCTCTTGGCTGCCTTGACCATGCGTGGAAGGAAGTCGGTCGCGACCTGATGGCCCAGGCCGCGAGAGCCGCAGTGGATCATCACGACGACGTCGTTCAGACGCAGGCCAAACGCTTCGGCAATCGCGCCGTCATAGATCGCCGAGATGCGCTGCACTTCGAGATAGTGGTTGCCCGAACCGAGCGTGCCGACCTGGTCTTTCTGCCGCTGCTTGGCATGGTCGGAAACGAATCGTGGCTCGGCGCCGGCCATCCGGCCGTTCTCCTCGATGCGCGCGAGGTCTTCCTCCGTGCCATAGCCTCGCGAGACCGCCCAGTGCGCTCCACTGCGCAGCATGTCGTCCATCTCATCGGGTGACAGCTCGAGCTTTCCGCGGCTGCCGACGCCGGCCGGAATGCGATGGGCCAGCATCGTCGCGAGTTGGTCCTTACATCGTTCGACGTCGTCGTACGTCAGGCTGGTCGTCAGGGCCCGCACGCCGCAGGCGATGTCAAAACCGACGCCGCCAGCCGAGATCACGCCGCCCTGCTCGGCGTCAAAGCCGGCCACGCCACCAATAGGAAAGCCGTAGCCCCAGTGCGCGTCGGGCATCGCGTACGACGCATGGACCACGCCCGGCAGGGCCGCCACATGCGCCGCCTGCGCGTAGACCTGCTCGTCCATCGCATCGATCAAGGGTTTATCCGCAAAGACGACGACGGGGACCTGCATGGGGCCGAACGCTTCGATGGACCATGCACAGTCGCTGTGGCGCTTGAGCCTTTCGGCATACATGCCGGCATTCTCCTTCCTTAGACGTCCACGATGCACTGGGCAATCCACATGCCCTTGGAATCGCGTTCCACTTTCAGATCCGCGTAGGTAGCTGCCTTGACCTCGACCGCCGGCTGGTGCCTGGCCGCGTCCACCTCTTCGCCCCAGGCGGTCGCCTGAAGGCCGCCTTCGACGCCCCTGACGTCAAAGCGGCCGAACAGCATCCTGCGCGTGTCCATTTCGTAGAGCACGGCACTGAGCCAGTACCAGAAGAGCATCTCATCGTCGTCTTCTTCGCAGACGATCGCGACGGACTTGCGTGACTCGATCTTCGCCGGGTGGGTGACAATCGCGGTCATCGCCAGCGCCGCCTGGGCGAATGCCTCTTCCCGTGTTTGGCCGAAGCCGCGAATCCCCATGTCCGCGGGGTGCGAGTAATGTTCCCAATGTGGCTGGCCCATAGCGAATCCGCAATAGAGACCTGGTACGGGCGAATGATGATTCGCCCCTACCGGGCCATCACCACGGACGACCAACCGGTTTCGTTGTGTCCGGGCGAGGTGTCCCGCGCCTTCACGCGGAAGCGGTGCCCCTGGCCGGAGCGACCGATCAGGACGGAATACTGCCGAGAACTTTGCCACTTGCTGCTGAAGCCGGACTCGGTCGTACACTCGAAGAAGTACTCTACGCCCGCCGCGTCGTCAACCGCTTCGGCCGCGGTCATCTCTGCATAGTAGCTGAGGCTGGTATTGCCCCTCTTGACTTCCTCGGGCTCGGACTCCCATTCCATCGGGGCCGGGGTCGGCGGTTGCAGGTCGGCGGTGACGGACAGGGAGAAGAGCGTCGTGTTCTGATTGGGTGATTTGTCCCTGGCTCGAACCCGGAAGGTGTATTGTCCGTGCGGCACGGAGGTCAGCTCATAGGTCCGGCTGGCCTGCCAGTTGCTGCTGTAGTCCGGATGGGAGGTGCAATCGAATTGGTATTCGACGCCGCTGGCGTCGGTAGCCTCCGTGGCCACCATGCGGATCGTGTTTGACGAAACGCCGTAAGGCTCGGTCTCCCAGCTCATCGGGTTCGGCGTCGGCGCTTCGGTGTCGTCCGCCAACGTGGCGGCGCGAGTGATCTCCGACCAGTCCGTCTCCAGTCGATTGCCCCGATTCCGCGCCTTGACTCGATACCAGTACAGGGTCGCGGGCTGCAATTCCGTCTGCTCCCATCGTGGCTCCTGCCCGGCCACGAATGTCCGCCAGCCGCTGTTGATGTCGGGCGTCAGGAAGTTCTCGAAGTAGTACTCCACTCCGGTCTCGTCGGTGCTCGTCGCCGTGGTCGCCACCATGGCGATCGAGTAGGGCCCGGTTCCGTACGGCGCGGTCGCCCAGGTCATCGGATTGGGCAGCGGAGGCGTCGGCACCGGCGGACCCGACCGCCACACCTTCCCGAGGATCGCAAAATCACGGAAGTCCACAACACCGTTGCGATCAATGTCTTCGGCGAGCAGATCGTCCTGCACTGGCCACATCGTGGCGAACCGAGCCAAATCATCCGCCTCGACATGCCCGTCATGGTTCAGGTCCGCCGGGTGCCCGGTGTCGGTCAGCGACATGCTGGCCTGGGCCGTGCCGCCGTAGGCGCCGAGATTGATCTTCCTGCCGTGCGGCCACAGCTCGGCCGACCACTCCGAGGTCGGGTTGCCCGCGTCGATGCACCGGCTCGTCTCGGTGTCGATGACCCACTGGCGCACCATAGGGTCCCAGCGGCCGGCCTGCGATCTGAGATGGTAGTCTCCGTCGATCCACACGTCGTCGTCCGTGTCGGCGGTGCCGTTGTCGTCCCAGCGCCCATCGGCGGCAAACGACGGATCGGCCACCACGTCTCCGAGTCCCATCGCGGCGTTGCCCCCGAAGTTACCGCCGTCGTTCATCCAGAAGACGTTGTACGAGTTGATGCACAGACCGTAGATGCCCGCGGTGAGAGGCGCGGCATTGAAGGCGAAGATGTTGTTGCAGACCGTTCCCGGACACCGGCTGATCGCACCACCGTACGTGCCGGCGATGTTGCCCACGATCGTGTTGTTGCAGACCAACTGCGTGCAGCTATACAACCCGCCGCCTTCGCCCTCCGCTCGATTGCCGGCGATGACGTTGTTCTCGATCCATCCGTTGCAGGCGTAGAGCCCGCCGCCTTCCGGGATCGCGAAGTTGCCGACGATCGTGTTGCCGACAATCTCGCCGTCGCAGAAGTACAACCCGCCGGCGTTGGAGTTGTAGGAAATCAGGTTGTCGCGAATCGATCCGTTGCAGTAGGCGACGCCGGCGTTGTTGTAGGAGATGGTGTTGCCCCGAATCGATCCATTGCAGGCGAAGATCCCTTCCAGCTCATTGTAGACGATGGTATTGCCCACGATGGTCGGGGCGGCATCGCTCTGGCCAGTGATACCTGCGCTCTGGCAATCTCGGATGATGTTCTTCGATATCGTCGGAGCCGATCCCACGCAAAAGACGCCGTACCCGGTGACCGTGAAGCCTTGCAGTACGGAGTCGCCGCCCTCGCCAAAGTCGAAGATGACGCTGGAGCCGGACGGTCCGGCGATCACCGTCGTGCGGACCACCGCCGGGTCGTCCGGGGCCAGGCTGCGCACGGTCACACCTCTGCCGTTGAAGACAATCCGCTCGCGGTATGTTCCGGGCCTGACCACGATGACGTCGCCGTCCCACGAATCGTCGATCGCCTTCTGGATGGTCGCGTAGTCGGCGGAACCGTCGTCATCCACGGAGATCGTCTTTGCCAGGCAGGGAACGGACGAAATCGCCGCGATCAGCAACACAACAAGCCTGTTCATACCGAAATCCTTCCTCCTACGAATCCTATCTCGACAAGCAACCATGATAGCAAAAACCCGCGTTTTACTCAAGCTCTGCGGGCAGCTCCTGAGGCATCATCGGCTCCAGCGGGCCGGGACTTGCGATCAGAGAATACGTCTGCTCGCATTCCGGGGCGGCAGTCGCCCGCACGGTGACCCGCCAGGAGCCTTCCAAGGGGTTCTCCACGTGGATCTGCTCGACGTTGTTCGTGTGGTCCTCCCGGTCGCGGCGAGCCGGCTGCTGAGGCTCAGACGGATCGAGCGTCCACGGGAAGTGACGCTGTCCGCTCGGATCGGTCACCACGAGGTCCAGGTCGTTGACCAAGGCGTGGGCCGCCAGCGGGTCGGCGGGAAAATCGTCCCAGACCAGAGTCACTTTCAGTTCCGCTTGGTCGGGCAGCACCTCCAACATGTAGACGCCCTCCTGCTCCGGCCGGACGATACGATCCTCGACGACGACCTCGTCGAGTGTATCGGCCCGGATCAGATCGACAGCCTCCCTGGCATCGATCGCGCCGTAACCCGAGGAGTAATCAGGACCCGGATTCTCCAGGTCCATCGCCGTGTGGATTAAGATGCCTTTGAGCGTCGAAGGCAGCGGATCGGCTGCGTGCGTGCCGCGCCAATCCTCCAGAAGCAGGGCCAGCGTCCCCGAGACCGACGGCGCCGCCAGCGAGGTGCCGCAGCCGGAGCCATAACGATTCGACGGCAGCGTCGACCAGATGCTCCAGCCTTTGCGCGCTTCGCAGCCGGGGGACATCACATCGGGTTTGATCCGTCCATCGGCGGTCGGCCCCTTGTTGCTCGACGACCAGATCGAGCCGTCGTCCGAATTGGTGGCCCCGACCGTGACAACGTTCTTGGCGACGGCCATCGACGTGATCGTCGCCCAGTCGCCTTCGTTGCCCGCTGCACAGACGACCGAAATCGGCCTGCCCAGCCCACCTCGCACGATGCCGTCGAGCGAGGCGCAGTAGTCTTTGTAGACGTGCCACTCGACCTTGCCCCAGGAGTTGTTGGCGATGTCGATGCCGTAAAGGTCGACCGCCTGCTCGTACTGCTCGCCAAGCTCCGCCACGTTGTCCCAGGCGCGAAACGAGACGAGCGTCGCGCCCGGCGCCATACCTCGATACCGGCGGCTGGGCAGCAAGCTGCCATCGCCCAGCAGCGTCCCGGCCACCAGCGTCGCGTGATCACCAATCTGCGCGCCGTCATCGATATTTACCACGCGACCGATCAAATCCACGTGATTGGCGTCGGGATGACGCGATTCCCATTGGCCAACGATGACGCCGGAGCCACTCAGGTCGTACGGCGAAGCTTGGACCGTATCGACGTTGGTCGCCGTCCTTACTCCATCGTTCAGGTCGACCGATTCGTAGTGCTGATCGATCCACTTGACGCTGTCGTGCGAGACCAGGTCGTATATGCGGTCCTCCGGCAGAAGCAGGACGATGCGATCATCCACGCTGCTGCTCGCCAGGATGTGCCCGCCAACCTGAACGATGAATTCTGTGCCCGCCCGGAGGTCGGCGTCTTCGAAGAACGTCGCAATCAGCCTGGCCCGGCCGGCCCCGGTCTTCGAACACGCATTGACGCCCCCCTCGCGCAGGGAAGGGTCGATCTTGTCCCGGGGCTCAATCTTCGCCACCGCCCGGACTTCGGGCATGGCCGCCACCCGCTCGGCCTCGCTGAGGGGCAGACTCGCCAGCCAGGCGCGGTGGGGAATGTACGAGAGCAGTCTCACCTGCGCCCGGGCCAGGGTCTCCCGCTGTTCGGTCGTCGGTATCGCGTCCAATTGCAGGATCACGTGGATTGGCTCCGAGCCGGCGGCCTCCCGCGCCGGCAGCAGTTCGCCCAGGCCGGCCTTCGGAACGAAACGTCGGCTCTTAAACAACACCATATCGGCGCCGAGCGTCTGGCTCGCGACCAGCAGAACAATGAACAGGCTCGCGACAGCGTTCGCCTTGCGCATGGCGACATCGCCGCCGGGTATTGTCCTGCGTGGATTCACTCCGAGGCACATCGGAACCCTACACCCCCGTTTCATGCACCAACCCGGCCTCACTGCCGCCGGTGAACCGTTCAACTCACCACCAGAGAACGGTCCCCTCCCGATCCTGCGTTTCAAGATACCCATTATATCATTCCGGGCGGATCGTTTCCAGTCCCACGGGGCAGATTCCGGGCGGCGTTCGACCGGATCACGGCCACGGGATGAAGACATATCGGACGTTGCCATGCAATAGAGGCCTGCGGCGGTGGGTCTTGGCTGAGAACATCTGAAGGCCTGCCCGACAATTCTCTATCCATCTATGAGACGGTGGATTACACTTGGAGCCACACAAGACGGCCACAAATGGAGTTCCGTCGCGGTAATCACCCGAATCAGTAAGATGCAACATCGCTTGGGGGCCGTCTCGGAGATGCTCATGGTCCACGAGAAACCTGGCAACATCAGGACGATGATAGGGTCGATCGCGATCGCGGTTCTCGTTCAGGCGTTGGGCGCAACCGGTCTGGCTGGACAGGCCCCGCAAACAAGAACCACCGGTCCGGCCGAAGTGAATGAACCGAACGCCGGGGCGAGTACCTCACTCGTGCCGGACGAGATCGATGCAGCCTCGCCCAAGATAACCATAGAGGATATTGCGGCGCGCAAGAAACAAATCGCCGATTCGCAGGAACTGGCGGACGACGTCAAGACCCGGCTGACCGAGGTCTACGACAAGACCCTGGCCCAGTTGAGGCTGGGTGGCGAACTGGCGGAGAAGAGCAAACAATACGACGCGGCGATCAAGAACGCTCCGTCGGCGCTGGAGGGAATCGAGAAGTCTCTGGCGCAGCCGGCGGCCGCAACGCCCGAGGCAGCGTCCGATCTGACCCTGGCGCAGGCCGAGCAGGCTCTGGCGCAGGCGGCCGCAACCCTGGAGGAAGCCAAAAAGACCGCGGCAGACCTCGAAGACGAGCCCCGCAGACGCGCCGACCGAAAGACCAGGATTCCCGAGGAATCGAAGAACGCCAGACAGCGCCTGGATGAGATTCAGAAGGCACTCGCGGCTGTCACAACGCAGGAGAAGGAGACGGAAACGGACCGGGCCAACCGGGTCCTCCTGTCGGCCGAGCAGGACGCTCTCCAGAGTCGGCTCGACACCAGCGCCAAGGAGCTGCTGTACTACGACACGACGAACGACCTGCTGGCGGCGCAGCGAGACCTGGCCGCGCGGCAGTTGGCGGCAGTCCAGAAGCGGCTTGACTTCTGGCAGGACAAGGTCAGCAGCTTGCGGCAGCAGGCCGCCCAGGCGGCCCAGACCGAGGCCCGCCGCGCCCAGGAAGAGACCAAATCGGCTCGGCCCGAGATTCAGCCGATCGTCCAGAAGAACGCCGAGCTGGCCCAGCACCAGGCGGAGCTCGTGGCGAAGATTCAGGGCGTCACGAGATACGCCGAGACCGTGGACACCTCCCTGGCAACCGTGCGGAAAGACTTCGACGAGATCCGCAGCCAGATCGAAACCGCCGGCAGAGTCACCGACTCGATGGGAATCCTGATGCTCGGCAAGCGCGACAAGCTCCCGGACGTCGGCGAGCGCCAGCGGCGGATGCGAGAGCGTCCGGCCGAGATCGTCTCGGCACAGCTTCAGGCGATGGCGTATGACAAGCAGTGGTCCGAGCTGAGCGATCTGACCGATGAGCAGGAGGAGGTGACCGCCAAGCTCGATGCCAACGTCCGCGAGGCCCAGCGGGAAGCGGTGAAGAAGGAGGCGACCGACTACTACGAAAACCAGCGAAAGCTGCAGCGGGCCATTTCCGACCACTATTGGGACTATGCCACCCGGCTGGCTCGGCTGGACAGCAGCGAGCGGTTGCTCGTCAAGACGGTCGAGGACTTCTCCACGTTCATCGACGCCAATGTCCTGTGGGTCAAGAGCGAACGTCTGCCGGGCCTGTCCCACTTCGCACGGGCTGCCCGAGCGATATTGTGGCTCCTCTCTCCGGCGAACTGGCAGAGGGTCGCTCGCACGGTCTGGAACGACGTGCTGGCGAACCCCACAATCTACGTCCTGCTGGCTGTGCTGATCGGGGTTGTCGTGACGCTTCGCAGGAGGATTCGTGCTCGAATCAGAACCGGCTCGGAAAAGGTTCGCCAGATCGAGACGGACTGTCTCTTCCTGACGGTCGAGGCGCTGGCGCTGACCGCGCTGCTGGCGGCGATCTGGCCGATGTTTCTCCTGCTGGCTCACTGGCGTCTGTCGGTGATGGCTCTCGATGATTTTGGCCGTGCGGTGGCCGCGGGATTAGGCCGCGTGGCTTCGGCCGTGCTCGTCTTGAGCTTCCTGAGAGGCGTGGCCATGCCCTACGGTCTGGCCCATGCCCACTTCCGCATCCGCGAGGAGCCGCTGGCGTTGCTTCGTCGGCATCTGCGATGGTTTCTCGCCTTCATCATCCCGGTCGTGTTCGTGTTTCAGGTGATGCGAAGCCAGCAGACCGACCAGTCGTGGCACGGCGCCGCCGGGCGACTGGTCTTCATCGTGGGCCAGGTGGGCCTGGCCGTGTTCCTGCTGCGGGTGCTGCATCCTGCCGCACCTCTGATGGACTCCTGGCTGAAGCAGCGGCGCGGAGGCTGGTTCGACCGCCTTCGTTTCCTCTGGTATCCGGCGTGTCTGCTCGTCCCTTTGTCCTTCGCAATTCTGGCGGGCATGGGCTATCTCTATGGAGCCCGCCATCTCAATGAGAAGCTGATGCGCACGATCGGCTTGATTCTCATAGCCATCCTGATTCGCGCCATGTTCGTGCGGGGACTGACGCTGGCGCAGCGCCGTCTGGCCCTGCTCGAACGACGGAAACGTCAGGCCGCCAGCGAGCAGAAATCCCCGGCGGATCCCATGCCGGCATCGACCACGACTCCCGAGACGCCCGAGAGCAAGGTCAAGCCCGAACCAACCATCTACGAGATGTCCCAGCAGACCAGAAAGCTCATCGCCGCCGCGACCGCTGTTTTGCTGGTGCTCGGCGCGTGGTACATCTGGAAAGACGTCCTGCCGGCGCTGACGGCCCTGGGACGGTTTCGGCTCTACAACGCCGGCCCCGACGAAATCGTCACCCTCGGCGCCGTGATGACGGCCCTGGTCCTGATCGCCCTGACCATCCTGATCGCCCGAAACGTGCCCGGCCTGCTGGAACTGGCCATTCTCCGACACCTGCCTCTGGACCGGGGCGTTCGCTTCGCGATCATCACCGTATGCCGCTATCTCCTCGTGGCCGTCGGCGTCGTACTGGCGTTCACCGAACTTGGCATCGGCTGGTCGAAGGTCCAGTGGCTCATCGCCGCCATGACGGTCGGTCTCGGCTTCGGCTTGCAGGAGATCTTCGCGAACTTCATCAGCGGCCTGATCATGCTGTTCGAGCAGCCGATTCGCGTCGACGACATCGTCACGGTCGGAGACGTCACCGGCCGCGTCACCATGATCCACATCCGCGCCACAACAATCCGCAAGTGGGACCAGCGCGAGCTGATCGTGCCCAACAAGGAGTTCATCACGGGCCGGCTGATCAACTGGACCCTCTCCGATAATACGCTGCGACGAGATTTTGCCGTCGGGATCGTCTATGGATCCGACACCCGCAAGGCCGAGCAGTTGCTGTATGAGATCGCACGCAATCATCCGCTGGTCCTGAAAGACCCGGCGCCCACGGTGCTGTTCAAAGAGTTCGGCGCCAGCAGCCTCGATTTCGAGCTGCGCGTCTACTTCTCGGGCATCGAGAACAACCTGCCCGTCTGGCACGACATCAATTTTGCCATCGACGACGCGTTCCGCGCTGCTGGGATCGAAATCGCCCTCCCGCAACAAGACGTCCACATTCGCACCATCGATCGCGAAGTTCCGATCCGGGTGGAGCCGCCTCCGGCCTGAACGCAGCCGCAGAATAGACAGGAGCTGCATAATGAGAGCAGATGGATTCGCACGAACGTTCCGGTGGCTGTTGTTGACTCCCGCCGTCCTGACCGGCTGCGCCGGCGTGCCTTCGGGCATCCGGCCCGTCGGGGACTTCGACCTCGATCGTTACCTCGGCACCTGGTATGAGATCGCCCGCCTGGACCACAGCTTCGAACGCGGCCTGACCAACGTCTCGGCTACCTACACGATGCGTAAGGACGGCGGCGTGGACGTGCTCAACAAAGGCTACGATGAGCGCAAAGGTCAATGGAAGCAGGCCAAAGGCAAGGCCTACTTCGCCGACGCGCCGACGACGGGACATCTGAAGGTGTCGTTCTTCGGCCCGTTCTATGGCAGCTACGTAATCATCGCGTTGGATCGGGACCAGTACTCGCACGCCCTGGTCTGTGGGCCGAACCGGTCCTATCTCTGGATTCTCGCGCGGGACCGATCGCTCGATCCAGCCGTCGTGGACATGCTCGTCACCCGAGCCAAAGAACTGGGATTTGATACGGACGCACTGATCTGGGTCAAGCACGACCGCTCCGATCGATGAGACCTTTCTTGCCAGGAGAACCGCACTGTGAAGACAAACACACAGACACATTCGCATTTGTTTGCAGGCATCCTCATCGTACTGGCGACGATCTGGACAACAGCACCCATCGGCAGCGCCGCTGACCGCTCAGACGTCGCGTCGTTCGCGGGGAAGAAGTCGTCGTTCCATTCCTACGACCGGTACGACTTCCTCTATGCGGAACGCGAATGCATCGTGGTCACGCCGAGGACCGTTGCGCCGGGCAAACCCTGGATCTGGCGGGCCCGTTTCTTCGGCCACGAGCCGCAGACCGATATCGCGCTGCTCGGAGAAGGTTTTCATCTCGCGTACATCGACGTAGCCGGCCTGTTCGGCTCTCCGAGGGCCGTCGCGATCTGGGATCAGTTCTACGCCTACCTGACGCAGGTGCACGGCTTGGCGCCCAGGCCCGCCCTGGAGGGCATGAGCCGGGGCGGACTGATCATCTACAACTGGGCGGCGAAGAACCCCGACAAGGTCTCCTGCATCTACGCGGACGCGCCGGTCTGCGACATCAAGAGCTGGCCCGGCGGCAAGGGCGCCGGCCCGGGCAGCGCCACTGACTGGGCGCAGTGCCTCGAAGTCTACGGCCTGACCGAAGAGCAGGCCCTTACCACCAAGTGCAATCCGATCGACC
Organism: Phycisphaerae bacterium; assembly: GCA_012744475.1. GTDB lineage: Bacteria > Planctomycetota > Phycisphaerae > Sedimentisphaerales > Anaerobacaceae > Anaerobaca. The sequence goes on along the minus strand of JAAYBV010000053.1, from coordinate 165,625 downwards.
ATCTCGAACCGCTGGCCAAAGCCGGCGTCCCCCTGCTGCACGTGGTGGGCGATGCCGACGAGGTCGTCCCGGTGGCCGAGAACACCGCGGTTCTCGAAGAGCGGTACAAGGCCCTGGGCGGCTCGATCCAGGTCATCCACAAGCCCGGCGTCGGCCACCATCCGCACAGCCTCGCGGACCCAGCGCCGATCGTCGAATTCATCCTCTCCCACACCGACAAGCTGATCCGCGAGCGCATCGAATGGTGTGACATCTGGATCACCAACGCCGAACGCGATGACCTGCCGCGCGTGCTGTTGATCGGCGACTCGATCGTGCGGGGCTACTTCGGAGACGTCGAGCGGGCGCTCGAAGGCAGGGCCAATTGCGCCCGGCTGACGACCAGCCGCTGCATCTGCGATCCGGTCTTCTTCGACGAGCTGAAGCTGATCCTGGCCCAGTATCGATTCGACGTGATTCACTTCAACAACGGCCTGCACGGCTGGGGCTATGCCGAGGACCAGTACAAAGCCGCCTTCCCGAGACTGCTCGACACGTTGCAGCAGCATGGCCGCGGCAGCACGCTTATCTGGAGGACCACCACGCCCGTCCGCAATCGCGAGGCCTTGGACAAGCTGTCGGAAACCACCGACCGCGTCAGACAGAGGAATGCCATCGCCGCCGGCTTCGTCGAGCCGCTGGGCCTGCCCGTCGACGATCTGTTCGCGCTCGTGATCGACCATCCGGAGTACTACAGCCCCGACGGCGTCCACTTCAACGCCGAGGGAATCCGCGCCCAGGCCCGACAGGTCGCCCAAGCGATCCACTCGCACCTGCCCGACCGTTCCACCGTCCCTGAACCGACGAAATAATCGGTCGGAATGCAAAAAAGTTGTAACTGGCAGCCTCGCCACTGCCTCATACAATGGAGGTGCAGTCTCCTGGCCTATCGAAAGCGGATGGGCAGGAGGACCAAAAGCGTGTATGATGTTCGGGTGCGAGGAAGTGCGGAATGGGACGAACCAGGTGGTTGTACGCTGCCCTGGCAATGCTGTTGGCAGCCGGATGCGGAAAGAGCCCTCAAGACACGTCAGAATCGCTGCGTCGGGCCGTGGCACACGGCAATATCGCAGAGGTCAAGTCGTTGATCGCAGGCGGTGCCAATGTCAACGCCAGGGATGCCACAGGCAAGACACCCTTGTTCCACAGGAACGCTGACATTGTTCAGTTGCTCATCGCCCACGGTGCAGATATGAACGTACAGGACCGCTGGGGCTTCACACCGTTGCACGCCGCACTTCGAGGCCGCCCTTCCGTTGCCGTTGAAACGGCCAAGCTCCTGATTCGCAGAGGCGCTCACGTCCAGACCCGAAGCCATGACGATGAGACGCCTCTGCACGCCGCGGCGGCACTGGGCGATCTGGAGATCGTGCGTCTGCTGGTTGCCCAGGGAGCTGAAGTCCGCGCCGAGACACGGACCGCAGAGACACCCCTGCTCCGGGCGGCCCAAAAGGGGCGCCTTGCCATCGCCGAGTTTCTGATCGCCAACGGGGCCGATGTCAACACGCAGGGCGGCGAGAACTTCAGCAGTCCTTTGCACGCGGCCGTCGAGCTGGGTCACAGGCGTCTGGTCCGGCTCCTGCTCGACAGCGGCGCTGCCGTGAACCCCACCGACCAGCTCGGACGCACTCCCGCGGTCCGCGCGATGCAGAAGAATCAAATGGGCATCGCCAAGACCCTTGTGGCGGCCGGTGCACAGATCAACCTTCACCTCGCGGCGTACCTCGGAGACGTTGCGACAACGAAGCGGCACATCGAAGCGGGCGCCGACGTCAATCTGCGAGACGACCTTGACCACACCGCTTTGCACTATGCCGCCCGCCAGGGTCAGTCGGAGGCGGCCGAGTTGCTGATCACCAACGGTGCCGACGTCCAGGCAATCAACGAATATGGGTATGCCCCGCTTCATCTGGCGATCAATCATGTCGAGGTCATGAGGGTGCTCCTCGACCACGGCGCCAATCTCAATGCGGGAGATTGGTCGGGGGAAACCGCGCTGGAGAAGGCCATCGTCCGTGGGGACAAGGAGGTCGTCAGCCTCCTCCTCGCCCGGGGGGCCGACATCGACCTGCATATGGCCGCGCACATCGGACACCTGGACAAGGTCAAAGAACTCCTCGCCAACGGCGCAGACATCAACCTGCGTTTGAGTCGGATCGACCCATCGATGCTTGAAGAGCTTTCGGCCATCTATCGAGACACTCCGCCCAAGCAGGGCAAACCCCGTGGGGACACGCCGTTGCATCGAGCGGTTCGGGGCGGACACGCCGATGTCGTCGAATTCCTGGCCGCCACTGGTGCGGACCTCGAAGCGCGAGGCGAGGGAGGGCAAACTCCACTACAGGAGGCGGCGGATCTCGGCTTTGCAGAAGTCGCAGAAGTGCTGATCTCCCACGGTGCCGATGTCAACGCGAATTCGGATGATCCCGAAGATTGGAGCCAGACGCCGCTGCATATTGCCGCCGATTACGGCCATACGGCGACGGTGGTGATTCTCCTGGCCAAGGGAGCCGACGCGAACGTGAAGGATGCCCAAGGTCGCACGGCCCTTGACTACGCGTGGGATAGAAGATTCGCAGACGTGGTCGCCCTGCTGGGTGGGGATGCCAACGACCCGGCACTGGCCCAGAAGAAACTCTACACGGTGATCCTGCGCAACCCGGCAGCGATCGAGGAGGTTCTGTCGCCGGGCGAACACGACGGCGCATGGATCCCCACTGAAGCGGATATCCAGGGTCTCGATCTCGTCCTGAAGTCGTATCTGACGGAGAACACGGCGATCCAGACCAGGACCTACGTGGAGCGTGAGGAGATACTAGCCCGTCTTCGCTGCTACAGTCACGAGTACGGCGGCTTCACGCTCGACGGGACAAAGTACATTCTATGCAACCTGGTCATCATGGGCTTGCCTGACACACCGAGCGAGGAGAGATTCACATCGCGGATGGATGCGTGGTGGGGCATCACGAGAGTCATCTTTGATGCCGAAACCAGAACCGTCGTGCGCGTGGACTGCACGTGACTGTCAGCCGGGCAGAGTCCCTTCACGGCTTGCCGTCAGGACCGTGATAGGCTATGTTGGTGGTGGAAGGCTATCGAGCGCATTCGTGCGGGTGGCGGTGAGATGATTCGATTTGCATGCGTGTATTGCGGCAGGAAGATCTGGGCGAAGGACAGACTCGCTGGTTCGCAGGTCAACTGTCCAGCGTGCGGGCACACGATCCGCGTCAAGCCAACGGCGGAGCCTGAGCCACAGACAAAGCAGACCGTCTACGACGCACCCGCCGAGGCTCTGGACTGGCGAGGCAAGAGCGACCGCGAGATCGTCAGGGAGCTGCGCAAGCATCGCCCACTGACCGAGCAGGAAGAAAGACGGTGGGCCATCACGCGGACGCTGTCCCCTTTCATGCCACATTACGACAGCCTGACCCTGTTCGCTCTGAGCTGGGCGTTCCTCCTCCTACTCTTGCTCGGGCCCAACGCATCCCCATCTCGATACACATTGGGATCGCGATACACCTCGGGCTTGAGAGCGCCTGCGCCGCAGGGACCGAACGAGCCTCTTGCGAGCGTCATATGGTCCGTCGGCGAGCAGTTCATGGTTCTGACGCCGCTGGCAGGCATCGGGATGGTCCTGTCGCTGGTGGGTGTCTTCTACCCGAAACCCAAGCCTGAGACGGTCAAGTGGCTGATGCTATGCTTCGCCGTGATGGTGACAGGGGGTACCGGCATCTACGCCGGCTACATCTGGTTCACGACGGCACGAGGCTGGCTCCTGGTGTTTCCCGCGTCGAACATCCTCAGCGCGGCGGTTCCCCTGCTGCTGTTTCGCGCGGGCCTGCTCGACACGGAGGTGATTCTCGACACGACCGCCCGGCTTTCGCAGGTGGTCGTCACTCTGGTCGTGACGGTCGTACTGCTGGCGACGTGCCTGTACGTCTTCAGGCTGCACTGGGCCATCGCCTACTCGATCTGCGTCGCGTACACGATGAGCCTGAACCACGCCATCACGGACGTGTTCGGAGGGGGGAAGATCGCGAAAGAAGTGGCAGAGTGAATCGGTCCTGCCGGTCGCCTCGGACCAACAGGACCGATTCAGCAATTCTTATGCTATGAGCCGCTGGGGATGATGTAGATATCGACGCGGCGGTTCTTGGCGTTGCCTTTGTTGCCCGGTGCGTTCGGCGCGACGGGTCGGAACTCGCCGAAGCCGCGCGTGCTCATGCGCTTGCCCTCGAGCCCGCAGCCTTCGAGCACCCGGACGACCGCGATGGCGCGGTGCGAGGACAGATGGCGGTTGGTCGGATGGGCCGCCAGCGTGTCGGGCCGGCGAATCGGGATGTCGTCCGTATGGCCGGCGACGATGATGTCGAACTCCTTGGCCTCGCTCGTGTTGAGGATGCCGCACAGCGTCCGGACCGTCTCGGCGGCGTTGGCCGTCACCTTGTCACTGCCCAGCTCGAAGAGCAGATCGCTCTTGAATTTCACGAGGCCCCGGCTGGAATCGTATTCCACCATGTCCTTGTTCTGGGCCGCGAAGTCCTCCAGCGCCGTGTTCAGCTCGACCGGCAGCGGCGAGGTGCCCATCAGCCGATCCTGCATCGACTTGATCAGTTCCTCCTTCCTGGCCAGGTCTTCTTCCAGCGCCGCAATCTTCTGGCGCAGCGCGTCGACCTCGACCCCGCCGGTCTGCTCAGAGGCCGACAGTTGCCGCCGGAGCCGGTCCAGCTCCAGACGACACGCCTCCAGCTCGCTGGTCAACTGGTCGATCCGCTTGGCCTGCATGTCGTTCTGGAGTCGCAGGTCCCCCGACCCGGCACACCCTCCGATCAGCGTCATGCCCGTCGATAGAGCCAGCACAACGAGAATGCTCGAAAGCTTCAAACTCCGCATTGCCCAATCCTTTCCATTGTCCAGAATCCTAAACATCTCATCGCGTGAAATCGGGTGTGGGGGGTTCAGGACCTTGCCTCATGCGCTGATGGGTCCATCCCTGGCCACAGTGGTGGTAAATAGAATGGATTGCACCCACCGCGTCAAGGGTAAAGTGGAGAATATGAACCCCCTGGCGTCATCGCGATACGGCATGGGACAGTCAGCGGCGGATTTCTTATCGGATCGTGAAAGAAATGCAGGAAAAAACGTAACACGTCCCGTCCGTCCCGGATTTCCTATTGTGAATGGCATTGCGATCCACCGGCGGGCAATTCTGGTGCGAGGAGGACAGGGAACCGGACGCCCTTGCTTTCCCTGCCCGCGACCAGATTTCTTGACGGACTGGAAGAAAGCTCGAAAGAAAGCTGTAAACGGAGGACTCCGTCCGTGTCATACATATGAAGATCCCTCCTCGACGTGCATCGGGATCGGGATGGACGGAACAGCGCACGAAGGGATGGGAGTCTTGACGGTGACGCCTTAAGGCCCTATAATAGCATCGTTGGCAACCCACCGGCGGGCGGAGCGGACGGAAGCCCGCTTCCGGCGGGGAATTCTGGTGCGAGAAGAAGAGGAGCATACCATGAACACCAAGACATCGATCGTCGTTTTGGCGTGCGCAGGGGTTCTGGCCTTTGCGCTGACCGGATTGCCCATCGTTCCACGGGCTTGGGCGGACCCGAACGTCGCGGATGGCAACTGCCCGGCGGCGGAAGGCCGGTGGCCGTCGCTCGGAGGCGACTACACGCGAAGTGGACTGAGTCCCGATGAGGGCCTGACCGAGCCAGCCGGCGAATGGAGCTGCGAAGTTGGCGGCGCTGTCGTCGGCAGCGCCACCGTCGGCTGCGACGGCCGCGTCCACGTCGCCTGCGAGGACGGCAAGCTCTACACGCTCGACGCCGGCGGTGTGCCGCTCTGGACCACCGACGTCAACACGCCGCTGCTCAGCGCGCCAAGTATCGGGTCCGATGGGCGTCTGTTCGTCGGCAGCCGGGACGGGAAGCTCTGCGCCCTCGATCCCAACGGCAGCACGCAATGGACCCACAGCACGGGTGAGGCGGTCTACTCGTCGGCGGCCGTCGCTTCGAACGGCAATGTCTACGTCGGATCGACCGACGGCAAGCTCTGCGCCCTCGACGCCAACGGCGCGATTCTGTGGACATTCCAGACTGGCGCCTCGGCAAACCTTCGAGGCACTGTCTTCGCGTCACCCTCGATCGGCGCCGATGGCACGGTCTACATCGCCGGCCTCTACGATCCGACGCTATACGCCCTGAACTCGGCCGATGGCAGTGTCAAGTGGACGTGCAGCTTCGCGCTGTATCCGGAGAACCCGGACGATCCCAACGGCGCCAAGACGGGCGGCTGGCCATTCACATCGCCGGTGGTTGGTCCCGATGGGACGATCTACCAGACGCTGCTCTACGACAGCCACCTCTATGCGATCGAGCCGAGTGACGGAGCGATTCGCTGGTCCATCGATCTGCTCGACACGCCGGCCATCGACAAGGCCGCGATGGAGTTTGATCCCTATGCCGACGGCTGGTCCGAGCCGGTCGTGGGGCCCGATGGGACCATCTACGTGAGCCTCGACGATCCCTATCTGCGGGCAGTCGATCCGAGCGGCACCCTCAAGTGGGCTTCGCGATTGGGCGACCTCGGAGCCTTCACGCTGACGGTTGACGCGAACGGTCTGGTCTACGCCGCCTGCGACGATGGGTGCGTGTACGTCGTCGATGCCGACGGCCAACAGACCGGTCGCTGGCAGACGTCCGGCTGGCCCGCTTTCCCGATCGTCACCGCCGACGGCGCCGTGCTCGTCACCGACTCGCAGGACTACTCCATGCTGATCACCGATGCGGCCAACACGGTGCAAGCCCTGTCGGTCGATTCGCTCCAGGAGCCGCAGCCCGAGCCGGCCGCAGCGCAGTGAGCCAACTGAGATAGGGAGGCATGCGAAGATATGAAACCCGCACGAAATATCACGAGAAGCGATGTGGCCGTTTTGCTGGTCCTGACGGCTATCGTCCTGTGCAACATCGCGGCCATCGGCGCCACCGGCCGCAACCGCGCCAAAGAGACCGTGTGCCTGACCAACCTGCGCCAGTGGCACGGCGTCTTCCAGGATTACCTGCGGGAGAACAACGGCCAATTCTTCACCGGCCAGGGGTCCTATGGCTACTGGTGGCCCGCCCAGCTCGACGAGGCGACGCAGAGCTGGAAGAAGAACAGGACGTGGTTCTGCCCGACGGCAACAACGCCCCTGGCTGACAAGGATGGTCACAGCAGCCAATATTGGACGCCCCTCATGGCTTGGGGAATCTTCACCACGCCACAACTCGGGCTGGATGGAATCGCGGGCAGTTACGGTCTGAACGGCTACACGATCGACATTCCGCTATCAGACCGATACGAAAGCCGGTACGAACGTGGCATACGGGCGGAGGACGGCTGGCGTGATCTGGCGAACGTCGCCCAGGCCGAGACCATTCCACTGTTCCTGGACGCGCTGCGCTTCGACCTGTGGCCCCTGCACACGGATGCGCCCGTCGAGAATCCCAATGCCGCGTGGGTGGGCAGCAACATGGGCCGCTGTTGTATCAACCGACATAGCGGTGGAGTCAATTGCCTGTTCCTCGACGGCTCGGCGCGAAAGGTGGGCTTGAAGGAACTCTGGACGCTGAAGTGGCACAAGTCGTTCGACACCGCCGGACCATGGACACAAGCCGGCGGTGTGACGGTCGCCGACTGGCCGCAGTGGATGCACGAATTCAAAGACTATTGATCCAATCCCCGAGAATGCGAGGCAAGAAGATGGGATGTCGGCGAAGACCGACGTTGGTGGATTGCCTCGTCGCGACGACCTGCGTTGCGGTGCTCTTCATGACCGTTGGCGCCGTCGGCCGGCAAGGCCGTGAGCGGGCCAAGCGGGCGGTCTGCCTGAGTAACCTGAAGCAACTGACCCAGGCCTGGTGCCAGTTCGCCGACGACCACGACGGCAACCTCGTCAGCGGCGCGGGCGGAATCTATATGACGAGCAACAAGCCCTGGGTCGGCAAGTGCTGGTCGTCCTACTACGCGTCGGGCGGCCTATTGCCGGAAGGCGAGCAGGTCGCGGGGATTCGCGTGGGAGCCCTCTGGCCCTATCTCCGGGAACTCAATCTGTATCGCTGCCCAAGCGGATACCCGGGTGAGAGACTCAACTACTCTGTCGTTGACGGGATGAACGGGTCGAGCCGCACAGGGACGACAACGGTGGCCCAAGGCAGGCTGGTGGGGCTGCGGGTCGGCGACACGGTCGTTTGGGTGCAGAATCTAAGCGAGATCGTCTCGCCGGGCCCGGCCGAGCGCATGGTCTTCATCGACGAAGGGTGGATTACGCCGGACAGCTACAACACCCACTACCGTCAGGAAACGTGGTGGGATGACCCGCCGGTCCGACACAACGACGGCATGACAGCCTCGTTCGCCGATGGTCACGCGGAATACTGGCAGTGGAAAGGAATCGATACCATCGAGTGGGGCCGGTTCAGCGAGCAAGCTCATCGGACCAACAACCACGTGCCGGAGACTGCCGAAGGCTTCGAAGACCTGCACCGGCTCCAGCGGGCGATCTGGGGACGTCTGGGCTATGAGCCGACGCAATGACGCGAGGGAAAGGACCATGACAGGAGCCTCACGAATCCGTAAGGCCGACGCGCTCGCGCTGGCTATCTGCGTCGCCATCGGAATTGCCTGTCTCGGCGCCATCGGCGAACAGGGGCGCAACCGCGCCAAGGAGGCGGTTTGCCTGTCCAATGCCAGGGGACTGTCGCAGGCGTGGCTCCAGTTCGCCGAGGATCACGACGGCAATCTGGTTGGCGGACACACGCATACCGGCCAATGGGTGGACCGCGACCCGGTCGGCGCCACCCTCGTGCAGCAGAAGGAAGCCATCCGACGCGGCGTGCTGTTTCCTTACGTGGGCAAGGTCCAGATGTATCACTGTCCCGCCGACCCAAGAAGGCAGGACTCACTCTATGTGACCTACCGAACGTTTGCCATCCCCGGCGGCGCCAACGGAGAGATGTGGAGCGGTTATACCAGGGCGAGGCGGATTACAGACCTGACGCGTCCTTCAAAGCAGTATGTCTTCGTCGAAGAAGCAGACCCCCGAGGCATCCAGATCGGTTCCTGGCAGATGAACCCCGGGACCAAGACGTGGGTGGACCCGCTGGCGATGTGGCATCCCGAGCGCACTACGCTGGGCTTCGCCGACGGCCACGCGGAGACGCACCCGTGGCAGAACCGCAGTCTCATCGGATGGTGCCATCGTGCCATGTATGAGTCGGGCCAGTTCGCATTCAGTATGACCCCTCCGGCCGACGAGCGGGAAGACGTCGAGTACATGGCCGCCGGATTCCCCTGCAAGTCGATCCCGTGAGGGGCGCGCTGACACAGGTAGGGGCGTCCCGGCGCGCCTGGACGCCCTCACAGGCGATGGCGGATGATGCGGCCCTCGATCATGTAGATGACGTCCTCGGCGATGTTCGTCGCGTGGTCGGCGATGCGTTCGAGGTGCCGGACCGCGGAGAACATGTGGATCAGCGATTCGGTATACTGCGGCTGCGCGGGGATCATGTCCTTGACGATCCGGTACATCTGACGGTTCAGCTCATCGACCTCATCATCGGCCGCACAAACCTCATGCGCCAGTTCGGCGTTGAGGTTGACCAGGGCATCGAGACTCTTCTGGAGCATGGCCTGGGCCTTGCGGGCCATCGCCTCAAAGTCGAACAAGATGTCGACCGGCGGCCGGGTGGCCAGAAACGCCGCCCGCTCGGCGACGTTGACCGCCAGGTCCCCGACACGCTCCAGATCATTGTTGATCTTCAGCGCCGCGATGATGAACCGCAGGTCCGTCGCCACCGGCTGATACAGCGCCAGAATCTTCAGGCAGCTCTCTTCAACCTGCACCTCCATCTCATCGAGCTTGAAGTCGTTGTCAATGACGCGCTGCGCCAGAGCGACATCCCGGGTTTCGATCGCGGTCGTCGCCTCCCGAACGGCCAGCTCGGCCATCGTTCCCAGCGTCAGGATCTCCTTCTTGAGGAGTTCGACATCTCGTAATAAGTGGGCGGGCATAAGAAAGCTGCTCCCTTTGTAGTATTGATGATTGATGATTGATGAGTGATGATTGATAAGACAGATGAGAAGCACACCTGCAGTACTTGTCAATAATCAATCATCCATAATCAATCCACTAGCCGAATCTTCCGGTGACATAGTCCTCGGTCTGTTTCTTCGTCGGGTTGCTGAAAATCTTCTCGGTCCGATCGTACTCGATCAACTCGCCCAGGCAGAAGAACGCCGCTCGCTCGCTGACGCGGGCCGCCTGCTGCATGTTGTGGGTCACGATCACGATCGTGTACGTGCTCTGGAGCTGGCCGATCAGGTCCTCGATCCGACCGGTGGCGATGGGGTCCAGCGCCGAGCAGGGCTCGTCCATCAGCAGGACGCGCGGGCGGGTCGCCAGCGCGCGGGCGATGCAGAGGCGCTGCTGTTGCCCGCCGGAAAGGGCCAGAGCCGACTTGCGCAGGTCGTCCTTCACCTCGTCCCAGATCGCGGCGGCACGGAGAGATTGCTCGACGATGTGCTGCAACTCGTCCCCGCGCCGGACCCCCTGGAGCCGGGGTCCATAGGCGACGTTGTCAAAAATGCTCTTGGGAAACGGATTGGGCTTCTGAAAGACCATGCCCACCTGCTGACGAAGATTGACCAGATTGGTGCGTTTGTCGTAGACGTTCTGCCCATCGACCTCGAGCAGGCCTTCGGTGCGCACGTGGGGGATCAGGTCGTTCATGCGGTTGATGCTGCGCAGGAACGTGCTCTTGCCGCAGCCGCTGGGCCCGATGATGGCCGTGACGCTGCACGGATGGATATCCATCGTAATATCCTTGACGCCCACCTTCGCGCCGTAGTGCAGCGAGAAGCCCCGCGAGCGAATCACCGGATAGGTGCATTCCATCGCCTGCGGCTTCGATTCCGGCGCTTCCCGATGGGCGAGCGTCACTCTCATCCTGGCATCCGCCTTCGCGGTCGTGTTTCCGGCAGCAATAGCTGGCATAGGCTCTTCTTTCTCCGGCATCAGACAATCACCTTTCGGCGGCGCGTACCGGCCGGTCAATGCCCCTTGAGTTTCTTGAAGACCCTCGAACGCAGGACCACGGCCAAGGCGTTCAAGACCAGGATCAACAGGATCAGCGTGACCACCATGCCGTACTGATTGTGCGGCACCATCATCGCCAGCCGATCGCCGACGGCCATGTCGTAGCTGCCATAGGACAGCGTGCGGGTCGGGTCGAAAATCGACTTCGGAATCGGTCCCATCGACACGGCGCCGGTGAACAGGATGGGGGCCGTCTCCCCGGCAATCCGGCTGAGGCTCAGGATCACACCGGTCAGGATTCCCGGCAAGGCCGCCGGGAAGGTCACAATAACGAACGTGCGGAACTTGCTGGCGCCCAGCGCCAGCGAACCTTCCTTGTACGACCGCGGAACGGTCCGGATGGCCTCTTCGCTGGCGCGAATCATCACCGGCAACGTCAGGACCGCCAGCGTCAGCGACGCGGCCAGGATGCACGCCTTCGGCTCGAAACCGAGCTTGGGAAACAGGAACAGCACGAAGAAGGCCAGGCCGAACAGCCCGAACACGATGCTCGGCACGCCCGCCAGCGTGTTGATCGACATGCGAAGGATCCGCATGGCCGGACCTTCCGACGCACACTCGACGAGGTACGCCGCCGAGATAACTCCCAGAGGGATCACGAAGAGCATGCCCAGCACGGTAATCAGCAGGGTCCCGAGCAGTTCGGGGCCCACACCGCCAAAGTAGTGGCTGTCGAAATTGTCGTCGAGGAAGAATTGCCAGTAGACTGTGAACCTCGGTCGGAGCATCTCGTTGAGGTTCTGCGGAACGTAGGTGAACAGCGGCTCCAGCGCGGTGTCGTGAAACAACTCGGCCCGGGGGCTTCGTTGTTTGACCAGCGGCTGTCCCGGCTCCTGCTCGACCCACCGCTCGGCCCAGAGCAGTCTGTCGAGCAGCGCTTGCGCCTGGTCCCATCGCGTCGCCCCGTAGGACGACATCGCCAATGGCCGGGCCGCCTGGTTCGGGCGGGGACCCAGCAGGCCTGGACGCTCGATGGACCCGAAGAGAATGACCTCGACCTCATCGAGTGCGACGAGGTAGTCGTGATAGTGGCTCAGATCGATGTGCTCGGCCGCCTCCAGAAAATCAGCCGCCATGACGAAGTACCGCTCGGCCACCGTGCCCGTGAATCGCGCCTCGTCCTTGCGGGCCAAAACCTCCGCGACGTTTCGCCGGATCAGCTCGATGTCCTGGCTCCTGAACGCCTCTTGCAGCAGGTCCCGGATGGTCCGGGCGACCTCTCGGGCTTCCGTGTACTCATCGGCAGAGGCGTCGTTGTGTCGCAGCTCTCGGCCGTATTCGCGGTTGATCTGGCGCGCCTCGGACGACATCGCCTCGATGTCGATTCCCTTCCTGAAGCGGTCGATCATTTCGTAGACCACCTGGCGGGCCTGGTCTGTCTCGGCAATCTCGGCCGCCAGAGCGGTCCGGTCGGCCCGGCGGAACAGATCGCGCTGCATCTTGCGGAACTCGACGGTCCCCTGGAACAGAACAGCGCTGCTGCCGCGATAGACCATCGGGCCCAGGACCGCGATCAGGACCAGCGTCAGCAACACGATGGAGGCGCCGGCCAGGCCGGTGAAGACGCGATCGAGAGTACGTCGGACGCCGAGATTCATTCAGCTCTTCCCCGTCGCCTTCCTGGCCCTGGAGAGGAAATACTCGCTGACGATGTTCAACACGAACGTCATCAGCAGGAGCACCACGCCGACGGCAAACAGGGCGCTTCGATGCGGCATGCCCTCCGGCGCCTCGCCCATTTCTCCGGCGATGGTGGCGGTCATCGTGCGGATCGACTGCGACAGGTCCCACCACGGATGCGGTATCTGCGTGGCGTTGCCCGAGGCCATCCAGACCACCATGGTCTCGCCGATGGCCCGCATCATGCCGAGCACCACCGCGGCAATGATGCCGCTGTGAGCGGCCGGGATAACCACCTTGACCATCGTTTCCAGACGTGTGGCCCCCAGGCTGTACGAAGCCTCGCGAAGCTCCCGCCCCAGCGCCGAGATCGCGTCCTCCGCGACGCTGATGATGGTCGGCAAAGCCATCACAGCAAGTATCACCGATGCGTTCAATGCATTGGTTCCCGTGGAGAAACCGAACTGGCTCTGCATCCACGGGGCCAGGACCAGGACCGCAAAGAAGCCGTAGGCCACCGATGGAATCGCGGCGAGAATCTCCACCACGGGCTTGACGATGTCTCGAATCTTCCACGAGACAATATCGCTCAGGAAGACCGCCGCCAGGATTCCGACAGGCACCGCGAACAGCAGCGCCGCAATCGAAACGTACAGCGAGCCGACGATCAGCGTCAGGGCGCCGAAGGTCGGTTCATCCGCCGTCGGGCGCCACGACTGGCTGGTGAGAAATTCCCCGATGCCGAAATCCCGGAAGAATGGGATCGATCGCGCCACCACGAAGAACAGAATCAGCAGGACCGCCAGGACGGAGGTGCCGGTGATCAGAAACAGCAAGGCCCGGCCCAGATACGACCCGACAAACCCCAGCAGGTCTTCCCCCGGGGTCAGTGCCAGGCCGCCTCTGGCGGGACGGCGCTCGGCCGTCGGCCCCAATGTGAGAGTCGGACTTTCGCTATCCACTCAAGCCTTTCTTGACGATTCGCTCCCCGCCGCGACACCAGATTTCAGTAGGCTGTCAGCGGGATGAAGCCCTTGGCCTCGACGAGTTCCTGGCCCTTTTCCGTCAGATAGAAGGTACAGAACTTGTGCACCACCGAACCGAGCTTGGGGTAACCGTTGGTGAACAGGAACAGCGGCCGGGCTACCGGGTAAACACCGGTGACGATGGTCTGCCGGCTCGGCGCTACCTGATCGACTTTGACGGCCTTGACGTCTTTGTCGAGGAAACCGATGCCAACGTAACCGATGGCGCCTTGGGTGGTCTTGACTCTCGCATGGGCCTGTGGGTTGGCGTTGACGTACTCGACGCCGGAGCCCATCGCCTGCTTGGCCATTACGAGGCTCTCGAACGTCTCGTAGGTCCCTGAGGAGGTGTCGCGGCTGATCACGACGATCGGAAGGCTCGGCCCGCCAACGTGGCTCCAGTTGGTGATCTTGCCGGCGTAGATGTCGCGGATCTGGGCCCTCGTCAGAGCGCTGACCGGATTGGACGGATGAACGACTACACAGACGCCGTCTATCGCCACGACGTGGGCGACCGGCACGACATTGTTGGCCACCGCGTCCTTGAATTCCTTGTCCTTCATGAATCGGCTCATCGTCGCGATGTCGCAGCGTCCGTCGACCAAAGCTGCCGCCCCGTCACCGCTGCCGGTTTTCTTCACGGTGATGTCCAGATCCGGATAGACCTTTTTGAAATACTCCGCAAAAGCATCCGCGATGGGCCCGACCGTGGTCGAGCCGTCGATTTGCAGGGTTTCGGCCTGAACGGCCATACCGGTCACCAGCGAGAGGACAACCGCAATGATCAGCAGTTTCTCCATACGTTGACCTCCTTCTTCTCTGTAGGTTCTACTCAGGCTGTGTTAGCATTGTGTTAGATCGGTGTTAGGAAGGCGTAAATCTCTTCCCTTCCGCACTCCGGCTCAGAATTTGACCGCAAGGTCGGTCTGAAAGCGGTTGTAGTCCTCGTTGGACTTGCGTCCGCTGTATTCGCTGACGTAGTAGGTCAACGCCGCCTGCGTGTTCTTGGCCAATCCGTAGGCGAAACCGAAGCGATGGCCATTGCCGCCGGTGCCTCCACCTATGAAGTCAGAGGCGTTGAACTGACCGACGACGGCGTCAAGCTCGATATCGCGATAGTCGTAGGAGAACTGCCAGGAACCAGGATCTCTGACCTTGTTGATCGAACCTCCGATGAGCCAGCCGGTGTCCTCGCTGGTGGTGGCTACCGTGTTCTTGACCCAGTCAGCCCAGATGCTCACCGGCATTCCCGCCACCTCCGTGCCGAATTCCGCGAACACCTCGATCAGATCGAAGTCGCTGCCGTAAGAACAGGGATCGCCGGCGGCCGCCGTGTTGCCGGAAAGCGAGTAGTTGTCGTCCGACCAGCGGCTCGTAAGGGATTTCTGTCCCTTGATGTTGCCGTAGTCGAAGTAGCCGGCCCCGGCCAGCACGTAGGTCGGCTTGTCGATCTGGTGCCTCACGAATGCCTGGAGGCCGAACAAGGACGGATCGGCGCCGTCGCTGTCCTGGTCGAGCCAGAAGCCGCCGCCGTTGATCCGCATCGTCGTCTCTTCAGTCAGACCGCGCTCGTAGCCCAAGGCGCCGCCCTCGGGATTCAGATCCCCATCCCAGATCAACTCGTTCTTGCCAACCGCGTGGAACGGGTTGGCGACCTTGCCGGCAGTGACATCGAGCCCATCCAGCCAATTCGGATGGTAGTCGACGTAGGCCTGATCGAGCCGAATGGGCTTGCTGGAGAGGCTTTCCTCCAGGGTCAGGTTCGACGAAACCGGGTCGCCCGATCCGGTGGCGAGGCGCAACCCCACATCCCACTCGTCGGTCACATTCGCCGTGATGCCGATGCGGGCGCGAATCCGGTTGCGGTGGTAGTCGTCATCCCTCGTCCCGTCGTCGATGTACTCATAACGATAGCGGAAATCGCCGGAGATCTTGATCTTTTCCAGCCACTTCAGATTGTCGGGCAGTTGCGCCGGCTCTGCGGTTTCGTCCTTCGCGTGGACTGCCTCGATCTTCTCGTCGAACGTGCGTTCCTTGAGCTTCTGCCTGGCCTCGAGTTGGTTGATCCGGTTCTCCAGGTCCGCCGCACGCGTCTTCTGTGATTCCAGCTCCTGCTTCAGATCGCTCAGCTCATCGGCACCGGCAATCATCGGCCAACAAAGCGCCACGGCCAGCAAAACACCCAGGACCTTTTGATACCTGTTCATTTCTCTTCTGCCCATCTCTACGACTCCCTTAAGGTGCTCCGATACCTCCGGCGCAGTCTGAATACTCCTGAGCCACTCTGCTCGAGGTTCGCGTCCAGTGAGTACCGGTTGCGTGTTAGCGGTCAATCAGTCTTATATTAGAATTGTATCAGGGTGGGCAACCGCAGGTCGGGCCGTCCATCGTTTTTCCGAGAAGACCGCGGCGACGCCGGGCCGGGCCCGCCCTGGCGGGTCCCCAAGCGCCCCGGCCGATCGTGTCATCGCGGCAGATGGAGAGTGAAGGTGGAGCCTCTTCCAGGGGCGCTCTCGACACCGACGTGGCCGCCATGAACAAGAGTGATGTGCTTGACGATGGCCAGACCGAGGCCGGTGCCCCCGAGTTTTCGACTTCGGCCTTTGTCCACCACGTAGAATCGTTCGAAGATGCGGGCCAGGTGCTCCGGCGGGATGCCGCATCCGGCGTCCTTCACGCTGATCGCCGTCTCCCGGTCCTGCTGCACCACTTCGATCGACACCGTCGTCCCTTCGTCGCTGTACTTGACCGCGTTGTCGACGAGGTTCACAATCGCCTGCTCCAGCAACGGTGCGTTGACCCGGGCGGAGATCGAAGCGTCGCAGGACAGCTCCGCCTTGATTCGTTTCTGCTCGGCTCGGACCCCCGCCAGCTCGATCGCGGTCTCCAGCACGGGACGAAGCTTGACATCCTCAAAAAGAATGGCCCGCTTCTCCGCCCCCTCTTCGAGACGGGAGAGGCTCAGCAGGTCGTCGATGATCGCGTTGAGCCGCTCGGCGTGTTTGGCGATGATGCCCAGATACCGCTGACTCTGCTCGGGATCGCCGGACCCGCCGTCCAGAAGAGCCTCGACGAAACCCTGGATCGAGGTCACCGGCGTCTTCAGCTCGTGCGAGACGTTGGCGACGAAGTCCCGCCGCAAGTTCTCGAGCCGGTGAATGCGCGTCATATCGCTGAGCACGATCACCGCACCGCCTCGCTCGGCCTGCGGATCGGCCAGACCCGCGCCGTGAACGTGGAAGAAGCGCCCTCCTTCGTCAGGGAAGGACACATCGCCTTCGGTGGGCTGGTCGCTCTCCAGCGTCCGGCGAACGAACTGCTGCAACCCGACGTTGCGGACGACCTCCTCGATGTGGCGCCCCTGGACATGAGCCGGATCGAGGCTCAGCAGTTGAGCGGCCGCCGGGTTGACGCTTGCAATCCGACCTTGCGAATCCACCGCCAGGACGCCTTCGACCAGGCTGGAGAGAATCGCCTTCACTTCGTTGCGCTGCCGGGTGATGGTGAGAATCCGGTCCTGAAGCTGGGTGGCCATTTCGTTCAACGCGCTGGCCAGCTCGTCGAGTTCGGCGGCGCCGGCCTCCGGGACCCGGATGTTGAGCTGGCCCTGCGCGAAGAGCTGTGCGATGCGCTTCATCCGCGTGATCGGCTGGCTGATCCGGCGGGAAATCAGCAGGCTTAGAAACGCCGCACCCAAGGCGACAATCAGGCCCGCCCAGACAATCGCGACGTAGATCCGGTTCAGCGTGTGATCGATATCGGTCGCCGGGATCGCCGCGCGAATGACGGCGACCGACTGGCCGTCTTCCTCGATCGGCACCGCGACGTACATCATATTCGTGCCGAGCGTCGGACTGAAACGCATCGACTGCCCGAGCCCCCTGGCCATCGCGTCGATGATCTCGGCCCGGCCAGCGTGATCCTCCATCAACGCCGGGTTCTCGTCCGAGTCGCCGAGGACCTTCCCGTCGGCCGCAATTACCGTCAGACGCATCCGGCCGTCGCCGGCCTGCCGTAGTTTCTTGCACAGAACATCGATGTCCCCCGGCGCCGGGCCGCGAAGCATCTCTTCCACATGCGACGCGGCGACGTCGGCCACCAGACGAAGCTCCTTCCTGAGCTGATCGAGGTAGAAGCGGCGCAGCGTGTACGAGGAATAGGCCGTCGCCACCAGCAGGGCTAGCAGCGTCGTGGCCAGGAAGGACGGATAGAGCTGCCAGATCAGTCGCCTTCTGAACATATTCTCGTCTCCGGGAGGTTTCCCGACCGGCTCGGATTCATGTCACTGATCCCCTGACAACGCCACTCGTCGGACGGCCGGCGCCAGTGAGGCGACATGCACATCAGTTCAGGGCGACGGACTCGTCCTCACCACTCCCAGTCAGGCCCTTCATTCTCGGCTTGACCCCTTCCCACTGGAGCCCACCGATGACTGCCTGCGCGATGTTCGTCAGGTGGTCGCCGATCTTCTCGACATTGTCGACCAGATCGATGAAGATCAAGCCGCTCTCCGGCGTACACAGCCCGTCGCGCATCCGGTCCACGTGACTGCGCCGGAATTCGATCTGCATCCGGTTGAGGTTCTTCTCGTTCGTCAGCGCCGCCTTGGCCTGCTCCACATCGCTGTCCTGGAGGGCCGCGATGATATAGTCGAACATCTGCTCGACCTCGCGTTTCAGCCGTTCGGCCTCTGCGAGCGCCGACTCGCTGAACATGAACTTCTGGTCGATCTTCCGCTCGGCGATTTCGACGATATTGACCGCGTGGTCTCCGATGCGCTCCAGGTCGTTGACGGTATGCAACAGCACAGGCAGCTCGATGGAGACCTCATCCGAAAGATGCCGGCTCGACAGGGCCGAAAGATAGGAGGTGATTTCCAGTTGAAAGCTATCGACGAAATCCTCGATTTCTCTGACGACAGACAACGCACGTACATCGTTCTCGACGATGCCGTTGATCGAGGCGCGAAGCGCTCGCTTGGCCGTCTTGGCCATGCGCACGATCTCGCGTTTGGTTTGTTCCAGAGCGATCTCGGGCGTGTCGAGAAGATGCTTCTCGAGCATGATGGGTCGCATCACCGCATCGCCGGGCCTTTCGCGCACGAGGCGAACGACCACGCGCTCCAGCACTCCAGCCAGCGGCAGCCATATGGCCGCATCAGCCAGCTTAAACAGCGTGTGGGCCACTGCGATGGACATGGCAATAGTGGCAGGTCCCAAAGGCCAGGGGCAGATCGCGACGACGAACATCCCGAACCATCCCCAATGAACGAGCGGATATCCCATTGCGACGCCGGCCACGTTGAACACCGTGTGCGCCCAGGCCGCCCGGCGGGCACTGACGTTGCCTTGGATCGCCGCGAGCTGCGCCGTGATCGTCGTGCCGATGTTGCTGCCCAGTACGAACGGAATCGCGATGTTCAGCGCCACGTTCCAGTCCGAGCCGAACGCGCCTCCGATGGCCAGCAACTGGACGATCGCAATCGCCGCCGAGCTGCTCTGGATGAGCATCGTGACCACAGTCCCCGCCAGAATCGCCAGAATCGGCTGGTGACCCAGCGTGACGAAAAGCTCATGAACCCAGGGACTGCGCTCCAGAGGCTCGAAGGCATCCTTCATGAAACCGATGCCGACGAACAGAAGGCCGAAACCGAGGAGGATCTGGCCCAGATTCCTCATCTTCCGGCTTCGTCCGCTCATGCTCATCAGGAATCCCAGTCCCACGGCCGGCAGCGCATAGGCGGTGATGTTGAGCGCTCCGATGCCCGAGATAGAGACGAGCCAGGCGGTGGCGGTGGTGCCGACGTTGGTGCCTATAATGACACAAATGGCCTGCTTGAGAGTCAGCAGGCCGGCATTGACGAAACCGATGACCATCACGCTGGTGGCCGAACTGGATTGGACGATCGCTGTGACGGCCGCGCCGATGAGGAAGGCCACCATCGGCTTCTTCGTCATCGATTCGAGGATGCTCCGCAGCTTCCGCCCGGCCGCGGCGCGCAGGCCGTCCGACATCAGCTTCATGCCAAAGAGGAAGAGCCCCAGTCCCCCGACGGTGTAGAAGATCATGTCTTTGATCATAAGAGTCGCTTACGAAATGCGCGAATGACAGATACCTCCGACCGGGAGACCTTTGTATTCGTTCTCCCGAAGTCGGTCAAGAAGCTTCTCCGCAAAACCCGGATCAACGTTCGTTGGTGACAGCCGATCGGTCCACAAACCGATATCCCACCCCCCTGACGGTCTCGATGTATCTTGCGCCGGAGCCCAGCTTTCGGCGAAGAGAGACGATCTGGACATCTACCGCGCGGTCCGTCACGAGACAATCGCTGCCGTGGATGGAATCCACGATCTGGTAGCGCGTGAAGACCCGGCCCGGCCGCTTGGCCAGCGTGTGGAGGATGTTGAACTCCGTCAGAGTCAGGCTGACGGCTCGGTCCTCGACCAGGACTTCATGACGGCTTGGATCGATGGTCAGATCGTGGATTCTCACCACGGCCAACTCATCCCCTTCGTCGCGCCGCTTGCGCAGGAGCCGGCGCACACGAGCCACCAGCACTTTGCCGCTGAAAGGCTTGGTCACGTAGTCGTCGGCGCCCAGCTCCAGGCCGGTGACGATGTCCGCTTCCCCGCCTTTGGCCGTCAGCATGACAACCGCGATCTGCTGCGTCTTGGGATCGGCCTTCAGCCGCCGGCACACCTCCAGACCGTCGATTCCCGGCAGCATCAGATCGAGAACGATCACATCGGGCGCCTTGGATGCAGCGCGATGGAGTGCCTGTTCCCCCGTCTCGCACGTCAGGACATGATAGCCCTCGCGACGCAGATTCAGCTCGACCAGCTCGCGAATGTCCTCTTCATCGTCTACCACCAGGATCGTCGGCTTTGCCATAGCGATCTCCCGAACCGCAGGGCCGGCCCGAATTCACTGCTGCCCCGGACCGATTCATCGCCGATGATTATAAGGGACCATCAGACCGCGAACACACAAGTTTCTCCGAGAGAGGAAATGCCACTGCTGACCACCCTCCGAGGGCCGATCCTGACACAACTCTAACGCAAATCTGACAGGACTCTGACACTCGCCTAATCACCCCCTAACGCCCGGACCATATGGTTCTAAGAGCAGTCTGCAACACGTAGGAACCGCCGGACTGCGGGCAAGACGAAATCGAGAGGTCGTTTGAGACCTTCTCAGAGGTGCAATGATGGACAGCATAATCCGAGACGGCCTGTGCACCGTGGGTATGCTTTACCTGGTCCTGCATCTGTGGCAATCGATCGGTTCCATCCGCCACGGCATCGCAAACGCCGGCATGCCTGCGGCGGAATGCGATCCGCACGGCAGCCGCCATATTCCCGATCCGCACGACCACCTGGCGGTGGGCGCCGAATCAAGGACACCATGAGGACTCCGTCATGGCCTGTTCGGACGGCCCTGAGCCCATGACGAAATCGGACGACCAAGGGTGCGACCAGAGCGTCTGATCGTCTGCCGGAAACCTCGTCACGGCATGGCGCGGAGATCAGCCGTACAGGCGCGGCCCATGTGAATGACGATAACTACTTGCGAATGTGGTCGTCGATGGCCTTGAGCAGGACTTCCGGCTTGACGGGCTTCTCCAGGACCTGCTTGACCGGCAGCCACGCCTCATCGGGCTCGAAACCGAACGGCAGATTCATCTCCCGGCGGATTCCCGTCATCATCAGAATCGGCGTGTCCTTGGCCGTCGGGTCCTCGTGCAGCTCACGCGCCACGTCGAAACCCTCGTGCTTGGTCGTCATCATCACGTCGAGCAGTATAATATCCGGGTTCTCGGCCTTGGCCATCGCCACGCCGTCCTTGCCGTTCGAAGCGGTGTGCACCTCGTACCCCTTGGCGTCGAGCAGGTTCGAGATCGCATCGACAAATTCCGGATCATCATCAATCATCAGCACCTTCTTCGCCATCGCGTACTTCTCCTTCACTTGGCAAAATCGTAATTGCTTCGCGTCATGGTCGGACCTGCCGTCGGTCGGCACTTCAACGAGTGGCCCGTGTCCAGATCGACGAACCGGCCTATGGCGGCGACCATTTGTTCCACTTGCGCAACGCTTTGATCGGGCCGCGTCTCGGCTCCGATCTTGCCGGGGTAAATCTCGTATAGCGGCCTCACGGACGTCGGCGTGAAATTGGGCATCACCACATTGGCGCCGACGGCCAAGGCTTGCGCTCTGGCATCCCGCCCGTTCAACGATCCGATCGCGGTGCTGGCGGGAATATGGGCGTTCCGGCTCACGATTCGCGTCAGAGCGATCATCTTCAGCGTAGTCCGCAGGTCCCCGGCGGGAACCGTCGCCAGAGGCGTCCCGGCATGGGGGATGAACGGACTGACACTGATCATGTCGAAATCACCCCTCTTGAAAAACAGGATGTCACCAGCCAGGCTCTCGGTGGTCTGACCACGCAGACCGACGAGATTGCCGGAACCGGTCTGATATCCCAAGTCCACCAGATCCTCCAGGCATCTTGTCCTGTTCTCGAAACTCATACCGGGATGCAGATTCTCGTACAGCACAGGGTCGGAGGTCTCGATCTTGAGCAGATATCGGTCCGCTCCGGCGTCCTTCCACGTCGCGTAATCCTCGCGGCCACGTTCACCCATGGAGAGCGTCACCGCCACATCGAACCGCGTCTTGATCTGTTCGATGATCCGCCCGAACCAGTCGGCGTCGAGATTATCCTCCTCGCCGCTCTGGAGGACAACGGTTTTCGCACCCACAGACCGGATATTCTCCGCCGCTGCGAGAATCTCGGCCGCTGCAAGTCGATACCGCTTCAGCCGGCGGTTGGGCCGCCGCAGCCCGCAATACGCGCAAGCGTTCCGACAGAAGTTCGAGAATTCGATGATCCCACGCAGCAGCACGCCGTCGCCGACGTACCGGCGGCGAACCTGGTCGGCGAATTCGAACAACAGCCGCACCTGCCGGTCGTCCTCCAGGCGAAGCAGAAACTCGAGGTCCGCCCGATCCGGAATGTCGGACGAGAAGACCCTTTCCAACACCATCTGCGTGCGCGAAAGCATCATCTACTTCTTGGCCTGCTTGCGGTATTGGTTGAGAATCTGGATCATCTTCTTGGGGGTCAATTCCCCGTGGATCTTGTCGTCGATCATGACGACCGGAGCCAGACCGCAGGCGCCGAGGCAGCGAGCCGGCTGCAAAGAAAACAGACCGTCCGGTGTCACCTGGCCCATGTCGATCTTCAACTCGTCGCGGAGCGTCTGGAGAATCTGAGCGGCCCCGCGCACGTAGCAGGCGGTCCCCAAACAGATCGAGATCACGTGCTGCCCCGGCGGCGTCAGGTTGAAGTAATGATAGAACGTCGCGACACCCCAGATGTGCGCCGTCGGAATCGCCATTTCCTGGGCGATCTCGTCCATCACCGGGACCGGAAGATAGCTGTAGAGCTCCTGGGCCTTGTGCAGGACGGCAATCAGGAACGAATCGGGATGCTCGTCCTTCTGCGTCTGCGCGATGAATTCCTTCAATTGCGCGAGTTTCTGATCATCGGTCGCGATGGCGTCATTCGCCTGGGTCGTTGTCATGTATAATGTCCTCGTCAAGTCGATCTTAGAAATACAGGTCGCGGTCGCCGGCCTGGGTCTTATCGTAGTAGCGCATGAATTGATCGAAGATCTCCGGCATCTTCTCTCTGACCTGCCGGATCTCCTCAGCGATCACCTTCTCGCCGGCCGCGATCGTCTCGGGGCTGCCGAAATCGTCGAGCCATTCCCGGAAGGTGATGACGGCGTTGAGCTTGCAGAATCGCCCTTCCTTGCCGCTCCGCAGCAGCCCCATGATCTTCTGCCCGGTCCGCCCGCAGCGATAGCCGGCGGTGCAGAAGGAGGTGATGCAGCCGGCCTCGGCCAACTCGCGGACCACCGTGTCGAGCGAACGGGTGTCGCCCAACAGGAACTGCTGCCGATCGCCCTGCTGGTCGCCATCGGCCAGGTCGGCGTAGGCGCCGATGCCGATCCGGCTCGACGCATCGGTCTGGGTGCAGCCCAGTGGCAGGACCTCCCGCCGTAACCGGGCGTTCTCCCGTGCCGTGAGAATCATCCCGGTGTACGGCACCGCCAGCCGGATGACGGTGACCAGCTTCTTGAATTCGTCGTCGTCGACGGCATACTCGGGATGCTGCGCCAGCGGCGTATTGTGGGCCGGCTCGATCCGTGGAAACGAGATCGTGTGCGGACCGATGCCGAACTTCTTCTCCAGCTCGATGGCGTGATACACCAGCGCCATGACCTCGAATCGCCAGTCGTACAGCCCGAGCAGCGGACCGATGCCGACGTCGTCGATGCCGGCCTCCATCGCGCGGTGCATGGCGTAGAGTCGCCAGAGGTAGTTGCCCTTGATCGTCCCGGCCGGATGCAGCCTTTCATACGTCGGCCGATGGTACGTCTCCTGAAACACCTGGAACGTGCCGATGCCGGCCTCATTGAGCACCGCGAGTTCCTCGACCGACATCGGAGCCGCGTTGACGTTGCACCGGCGGATCTGGCCCCAGCCGCACCGCGTCTTGACCTTCACATCCGCGATGGTCCGAAGCGTGGAGGCAATGTAGTGGACGTCGGTGGCCGGGTGCTCGCCGTAAACAACGATCAGTCGCTTGTGGCCGATCTGTCCGGCCAGCACCTCGATCTCCCGTCGCACCTCGTCCAGGCTCAGAACGCGACGCTGCTCCGAGTGGTTGCTGCTGCGGAACCCGCAATACGCGCAGTTGTTGACGCACAGATTACCCAGATACAGCGGGGCGAATGTCACGATGCGATTGTCGTAGACTCTCACCTTGACGGCCTGAGCCGCCTGCCGCATCTCGGCCAGCAACTCCGGATCCTCCACGTGGATCAGGCAGACGGTTTCCTCCGGCGTCAGTGTCTCAATGGCCAGCGACTTCTGAAGGATGTCCCGGACCCTTCGCGGATCGGGCTTGCCGTTGGCTTTCAGGGCCTGCTCGATGGCTGCTGTATCGATGAAGCAGCGCCCATGGTCGAGATACTTCTCGATCTGCTCCGGCTTGATCCGGTTCTTAACCCAATCGGCCACGCGGGCCGTCGTATGCTCACAGTGGTTACATACCACGGTCGTCACAATACCACCCCCTTAGACGACTTTCAGATTCGGCGACACGATGCCCTTGGGCAGGTGCGGCTTGTAGTGCGTGTGGAGCAGCTCGTGCGATTTCTCGCTGAGCGGCCGCCCCAGAAACTCCTTGTACAGCCTCTGAACGTCCGGGTTCTCGTGACTGCGACGAATCGTCTTCTCCCGGTCGAGGCCGTACAATGCCTGCGCGCGCAGCTTGAGACTTTCCTCGTCCAGCGGGAGCGAGTTGACCAGCGGATAGGGCTGGCCGCCGCCACCGATACACCCGCCGGGACAACCCATCACCTCGACGAAGTGGAACCGGCTGCGATCCGCCCGCACCATTTCGAGCGCCTGGTGGGCGTTGCCCAGACCGTGGGCCACCGCCAGACGCAGCTCCTGGCCGTCCAGCATCACCTTGGCTTCCTTGACCCCTTTGAAGCCGCGAATATCCGTCAACTCGATGTCGATCAGTGTTTCCCCGGTATAGAGTTCGTAGGCGGTCCGGATCGCGGCCTCCATCACACCGCCGGTCACTCCAAAGATCGCCCCGGCGCCCGAGGACAATCCCAGTGGTTCGTCGAACTTCTCCGGCTTGATATTGACGAAATCGATGCCCGACGACTTCACCATCCAGGCCAGCTCGCGCGTCGTGATGACGATGTCGGTCGCCCGCATGCCGCGGACGTTCAACTCGGGTCGGGCCGCCTCGTATTTCTTGGCGGTACAGCACATGAATGCCACGCTGAGAATCCTCTTCGGATCGGCCTTGATCTTCTCGGCGAAGTACGTCTTGATCATCGCCGAGGCCATCGACATCGGCGACTTGGCCGTCGAGATGTTCTCGATCAGGTCCGGATAGAACTGCTCCATGTACTTCATCCACGCACTGGAGCAGGAGGTGATCAGGGGCAGCGGGCCCTTGGACTGAACGCGTTCGAGAAACTCGCTGGCCTCCTCCATGATGGTCAGGTCGGCGGAGAACTGGGTGTCGAAGATGTAGTTGAAGCCCATGTGCCGCAGCGCCGCGACAATCTGGCCTTCCATGTTGCGTCCCGGCGGCAGGCCGAAGGCCTCGCCGATGGCGGCGCGCACGGACGGGGCCACCTGGGCGACCGTGATCAGGTTGGGGTCATTGAGCTTCTCGAACAGCTCCTGGGTGTAGTTCTTCTCGATAAAGGACGCCGTAGGACAGACGTTGATACACTGGCCGCACGCCGTGCATACGCTCTCGGCGAACGGCTGGTTGTACGCCGGCATGACCACCGTGTTGAACCCGCGATGGGCCTGCGTCAGGCAATGGACGCCCTGAATCTCCGAGCACATCCGAACGCAGCGCCCACAGAGAATGCACTTGTCCGGATCGCGAATCACACTGGTCGAAGACAGGTCCTTCTCGTACTGCTTTCGCTCGCCCTCAAAATGCCGCTGACGAAGGCCCATGGAGTAGGCCAGACGCTGCAACTCGCAGTTGCCGTCCCGATCGCAGGTGTGGCAGTCCAGGGGGTGATTGTCCAGCAGCAGTTCGACGATGTCCCGGCGGGCCTGGCGCAGTTCCCGGGTGTTGGTGTAGATCTTCATGCCATTCGCCACGGGGTAGGCGCACGACGCCACATAGTTCCGGATGCCTTCGACCTGAACGATACACACCCGGCACGCGCCTTCGATGGAAAGCTTGGGGTGATAGCACAGCCGAGGAATGCGATAGCCGCACTTGTCGGCCGCCTGCATGATCGTCTGGCCCGGATCGACCTTGTATTCCTGATCGTTGATCGCAATCGTGATCTTGCTGTTGTCCATGTGGAATCCTCAAACCTTCACAATGGCGTCGAACTTGCACGTGTTGAAGCACATGCCGCACTTGACGCACTTGTCTTGATCGATGACGTGCTGCTTCTTCGCGGTTCCGGAGATGGCCACCACCGGGCAGACCTTGCGACAGGCGCCGCAGCCGACACATTTCTCGGTGATCTGGTAGGTCACCAGATTCGTGCAGACGCGGGCCCGGCACCTGCCCTGGTGGATGTGCTCTTCGTATTCCTCGCGGAAATTCTTGATCGTGCTCAGAACGGGGTTGGGCGCCGACTGGCCCAGGCCGCAGAGCGAGGCCTTCTTGATCATGTTGCCGAGCCGTTCGAGCTTCTCGATGTCGCCGGCCCGGCCTTTGCCTTCGGTGATCCGCGTGAGGATTTCGAGCATCCGCTTGGTGCCTTCGCGGCAGGGCGTGCACTTGCCGCACGATTCGTTCTGCGTGAACTCCAGGAAGAACTTGGCGATGTCGACCATGCAGGAGTCCTCGTCGATGACGATCATGCCGCCGGAACCCATGATCGAGCCGGCCTTGGCCAGCGATTCGTAGTCGATGGGCGTGTCAAGGTACTGCTCGGGCAGGCAGCCGCCGGAAGGACCGCCGGTCTGCACCGCCTTGAACTTCTTTCCGCCCGGGATGCCCCCTCCGACGTCGTAGATGATCTCGCGCAGCGAGGTGCCCATGGGCACCTCGATCAGGCCCGTGTTGACGACCTTGCCCGCCAGCGCGAAGACCTTCGTCCCCTTGCTGGTCTCGGTCCCGACCGTCTGGAACCACTTGGCGCCGTCGAGAATGATGACGGGGATATTGGCCCAGGTCTCGACGTTGTTGATCACCGTAGGCAGGCCGAACAGGCCCTGGACCGACGGATACGGCGGTCGCGGGCGAGGCATACCGCGAGTCCCTTCGATCGAGTGGATCAGCGCGGTCTCCTCTCCGCAGACGAAGGCGCCGGCGCCGAGTCGGATTTCAATGTCGAACGAGAAGCTCGAGCCCAGGATGTTCTCGCCGAGCAGCCCGTGGGCCCGTGCGTCTTCGATGGCCTTGGTAATCCGCTTGATGGCCAGCGGGTATTCCGCCCGGATGTAGACGATCCCCTTGCTGGCCCCGACGGCGTAGCCGCCGATGGCCATACCCTCGACGACTGTGTGAGGATCGCCTTCGATCGCGCTGCGGTCCATGAAGGCACCGGGGTCGCCTTCGTCGGCATTGCAGATCACGTATTTGGGTGTCGCTTTCTGTGCGGCGGTGAACTTCCACTTCATCCCGGTTGGGAAGCCGGCGCCCCCCCGCCCGCGTAGCCCGGAGGCCTCCACTTCGGCCACCACCGACTCCGGGGTCATGTCCGTCAGGACTCTGGCCAGCGCCTCATAGCCGCGAAGCGACAGGTAGTTGTCGATGTTCTCGGGATCGATGATGCCGCAGTTGCGCAGCGTGATGCGCATCTGCTTGCCGAAGAACTTGGCGTCTCCGAACACCCGAAAGAAGCGGTTGTAGAGATGGTCCTCCTGGATCGCCAGCCGTGCCACCGGCCGGTTGTGGAGCAGGTGCTCCTCGACGATCTCGGGGATGTCGGCTTCGGTCACGTTTCCGTATATGGTATAGCCGGGATTGACCACCAAGATCGGGCCCTTGTCGCACATGCCGAGGCAGCCGGAAAGACTGATGGTCGAACGGTCCGCCAGACCGTGCCGCTCCAGTTGCTCCCGCAGCCGCGAGATGAGATTGCGAGACCCGCGGTTGATGCACGTGGTGCCGTCACACACAATGATTCTGTAGGTTGTTGCCACCGCCAGTTCCCTTTCTTTAGTCAATGACCCACTCTTGAATGACCTGGCCATTCTTGAGGTGTCGCTCGATGATCTGCATCGCCCGGTCCTTGTCCACCTTGCCGTACTTGACGGGCGTCTTGCCCGCTTCGATCACCTCGACGGTCGGTTCGAGGTTGCATCGCCCGGCACAGCCCTTCTGGCTGAGGTAGATGTCGGTCAGACCTCGGCTGATCGCTTTCTGAAAGACCTCCATGACGTCCTTGGATCCGGCCGCGATCTCACAGGTAGCCATCCCAACGTATACGCGTTTGGTCGAGAGATAGCCCTTTCCGATGATCCGGCTGACCGCCTCGGCCCTTTTCTTTTTGATGAGGTCCAATGGAGTCGGCATTGTGTCAGTTCCTTTCTATCTGGAATACGAACGAATTGCCGTGTTCTCGGGGTTCGACCCGGATGCTGCCACCATGGCGCTCGATGATCTGCTTGGTGATGTACAGGCCCAGTCCGGTGCCTTTGACCTTCTTCGTCTCGGGGCTGTCCAGACGGGAAAACTTCTGGAACAGACGGGCCCGCTGTTCGGCGCTGATCGGCGTCGAATCGTTGTAGACGTCGATTTCGACCTTGCCATTGACCTGTCGTGCGGTGACGCGGATCTGTCCGGCGTCCGGGCTGTACTTGATCGCGTTGCCCACGAGATTGTTGGCTACGATCTGCAGCAGATCGGCATCGGCCTGGACATCCAGCGACGGGTCGATCTGATTGACGATGTTCAGTTTCTTGCGCATCGAGATCGCCGCCAGCGAGTTGATCGAGACGTCGAAGACATCCTTCCTCAGACTCAGCTTGGTCTTGTGCACGTCGAGCTCGCCCCGCTCGACGCGTCCGAGGTTCAGGAACTTCTTGACGGTCGCGTCGAGATAGTCCAGGTTTCGCGTCACCGAGTCGAGAGCCTTGCGCTGCTTGAAGTTGACCATGCCCAGATACCCGTCCCGTACCGCGTAGGCGTTCATCACCGCCGAGGCCAGGATGCCCTTGAGCTCGTGGGCGACGAACCCGATCAGGTCCACGTAGCTCTTGTTCATGGCCGCGAGCTTCTCGTTGGAGACCCGCAGGCTCTCCTGCCGTTCCTTCAGACCGATCGCCATCGCGTTGAACGCCTCGGCCATGCTGTTGATGTCCTTGATGGACGTCTTCGTGTTCACCTGGCAGCCCCAGTCGCCCGAGGCCAGGCACTCACTGGCATAAACCACCTGGGTCAGCGGCTTCGAGATCGCGCCGGCCAGGACAAACGAAAACAGCACCGCGATGAGCGTCACCGCGCCCACCGCCGCCAGGAAGATCAGCAGAATCTGCCGGGCCATGTCGTGGAACGGCGCTTCGAGGGTCCCCACGTACAGAACCCCGATGACCGAGCCTTCCGTGTTCCGGATCGGTTCGTAGGCGGTCTTGTACCAGTCGGTGACCACAAATGCCCGGTCGTGCCAGACCTGCCCTTCCTCGACCACCTTCTTGTAGACCTGCTCGGAGACCCGGGTTCCGATGGCTCGCTGGCCGTTCTCGTCGAGCACATTCGTGGAGATCCTGACGTCGTCCTGGAAAATGGTCACCGTGCCGACGGGCTTGCCGCGGTACAACTCCCTGCCATACACCGTGTCTCGGATGCGGTCGACAAAAGTGTAGTCACGATTGATGAGGCGCCCCCCATAGAAGACCCCTTCCACGGCGCCCGCGTCGTTCACTCTCGGGACGGCATACTCCTTGGCCATGGCGCGATTGAGCACTTCGCGGTCGGTCGGTCCGGCCATGGGAGTCGCCTTGACGGGGATGGGACGTTTGCCCGCAAGGTCGCCGGGCATGGAGTCCAGCTCCTCCGATGAGACCAGACGGGTCCCGCCCAGGGCGCGTCCTTCCGTCGCCGCGGCTCGCGCCAGGCTGCTGTGCAGATTCGCAAACTCCGACGCGGGAACGTATTGCAGGTAATGCAGATCGAGCCTGCGCCGCAGCTCATCGATGTCTCCATCCGGCGACGCCAGACGCAGCCCCTGGCCGATTCGCTCGATCTCGGCCGTATAGACCATGTGAGCCACCTTCAAGTCACTGAGGACCTTTCGTTCGGCCCGCTCGAAGATGTCACGCTTGGTCACGTAGTACCCCAGCAACGCGATCGAGACCGAAAGCGTGAGGATAACCACCAGAAACGAGAAGAGGATCCTCGTCTTGATGGATACCGCCGGCAGTATCTGGCTATTGGTCATTTTTCCGAGGCGTTGATGAAATAGATCAGGTTCTCAAGTTCGCTTTCGAGATTGATGTTGTTGACGATACAGCCCTCGGGGGCCTTCAGACAAATCGGCGCGAAGTTCAGCACGCCTCTGATTCCGGCCGACAGCATCAACTCCAGCACCTGCTGGGCCGCATAATCGGGCACCGCAATAACCCCCAGAGCAATGCTACGCTCCTTTACGAAACTAACGAGATCCTCCAGAGGCAGCACAGGCTGGGGCGACTGTCTGTCAAACTTGACCGGATCGATGTCGAATCCGGCCGCGATCCGGATGCCGCTCTTTTCGAGTCCCCCATAGTGAAAAAGGGCCTTGCCGATATTGCCCATCCCGATGACAACAACCTCCTGAAGCTGGTCCTTGCCGAGGATGCTGTTGAGCTGGTCGCTCAACTCGTCCACCTTATACCCGCCTCGCCGGTTCCCGGTAACGCCAAAAAGCGAGAAATCCTTCCGGACTTGTGCCGCGGTCACCCCGGCCGCATCCGCGAGGTTGTCGGAGAACACCCGCACGAAGTTCAGCGCCTTCAAACGATTCAGTGCGTTCTTATACCTGGACAGCCTGATGATACAGCTTCTGTTGGCCATTACCGTACATCCAAAGAGTCTTGCGTTACCCCAAAGCACGTGACCGAGGTATGCGAATCATAATGTCCCCATAAGGAAACAACAGGGAGCATTATCATCGGAATAAGCTACCGAGTCAAGCGATTTGTTGTGCCCAGATTCACGTTTTTTGCCGGTCCGGAACCACTATGTCCTAAGTACTTCTACAATAGTAATTTAAGTCAGTGGTGTTTTCTAGCCAACAACGAAATCCTTCCGCCACAACCTACCCAAGGTCCGCATCTTCACCCTGTAAGCGCGCCTGCATGAGGATTGTGGCTCAATCTGATCCATCTGACGGGGGCGGTCTCAGTCGCCAACCCCCGGCTCCTCAAGCCGGATCTCCCGCCCTATTGAGGACTTGGGCCCCCGTTCCCGTGCGAGCAAGTGCCCCAAGTCCAATCGAGGGCTGACTCGTGCCGGCAAGAGGGCGTTTGCGTGTCCGAAGTCGTGCCTTGGCGGGATCCGGCCGGAGTCGCAAGAACAGCTACGTGGATCGTTCGGCGCCCCGCACGCAGGACACAAAGAGGCTTGTTTCACCCGTCGATCGAAAAACCCTTAGTCCTGGCAGGGATTTGGGGAGATCCAAAAGGAAAGCCCCTGCGGTGCGGAGGGAGAGGAAGCGAGACTACGCAGGGGCTTTAAGATGCTCAACTGTATTTTCGGAGCCCGGTTTCAGGACTCCCATGCTCAACGCGTCTGAGATTGATGTACGGCCCACCAAAACCGAGTGTTCAAAAATCTCATGCAAATCCGTTTTTTGTGCGACCGCATACTCCCGGCATGCCCCGAAAGCCTGCCCATGGACGACCGCCCTGCTTCTGTAGACTCCCCCGGGTTCCTTCGGCCAACGGAGGTCCATCTTGGACGTCTTACCCACCCATTGAAGAAGCAATTACAGTATATGCGGCCTCTCGGCGACTGTCAAGCCGAATTCTTCCGCATTTCTTGAAAATCGGCTGCCGCGGCCTCAAAACATGAGAGAAAATCACACTCCTGTGCGTTCCGGCACGCCAAAGGATATGCCGTTATCCAAAGACTACGGTCTCTTGAGCATCAGTTCAAGATCCTCCTGCAACGCCTGGAGGTCCTCCTCATGCTCGACTTCCTGCTCGATGATCTGCAGGGCGATGTTGTACGTGACCGGGTCGGCCGTCTGGGTCTTCTGCATGAGCTTCTGGTACGTGCTGATGGCGCACTGCTCGCCCTTAATATTCTGCTCCAGGATCGTCTGGACATAGGGATCATCCGGGGCATCATAACCGCAGTTGGTCCACTTGTACCAGGCCTGGGGCGTGGTAATCGGCGTTCCGCCCAACTGAATGATCCGGTTGGTCAGCATCAACGCGTGGCTCAGCTCCTCGGTGGCGTGCTGCTCAAGCTCCACGATCACGGCGTCCTTCATCGGCCCTTTGACGACTTTGGCCCCCAGCCAGTATTGGTAGTAGGCCAGCCACTCGTCACAGTAGGCCCGATTCAACAGTTCGAGCAGCTCCTTGACGTCCATTCCGACGATTTCGATACCTCTGGTTCCCATTGCATACCTCCTTAGCTTGCGCCCTTGCGAGCATTCCTCTGCGTCGTTGCGGGGACAACAGTACGC
The DNA here is from genome assembly GCA_012744475.1 of Phycisphaerae bacterium. Classification (GTDB taxonomy): domain Bacteria; phylum Planctomycetota; class Phycisphaerae; order Sedimentisphaerales; family Anaerobacaceae; genus Anaerobaca. The sequence goes on along the minus strand of JAAYBV010000053.1, from coordinate 132,600 downwards.
CGCACGCGCCGACCAAGCCACGGAAAACGCACTCGTTGTCCGTGCTATTGTTGTTCACGATCGAAGGAAGTCAAGCACCCCGGCCGAAACATTCCAGTTTCTCAGAACAAATGGCCTGTCCGGCAGTAGGACTATTCGTGCCATGGGCCGGACCGCAGGACAACAGGTTTCATGGCGACCTCGCAGGGTGCAGGCGTTGGAGCCGATCATGGAAAGGAGAATCGATGGACATATTTGAGTTCGCGATGGAGAAGGAGAAGTACGCCGAGCATTTCTACCGGGAACTGGCGGACAGGACCGACAACACCGGACTGAAGAACATCTTGAACATGCTTGCCGGCGAGGAGGTCAAGCACTATGAGACGGTGAAGGCCATGCAGAATCAGGCCAGCGGAAAACCGGCGGCGACGGACGTCCTGAAGCACGCCGAGAAGACCTTCGCCAAGATGCGGGACGGCGCCAAACACTTCGACTTCGACATCAGCGAGGCGGATCTGTATCGCAAAGCCTGTGAGATCGAGAAGAAGAGCCGCGATTTCTACCTTCAGAAGGCCGGCGAGGCCAAAGACTCGAACCACAGGACCATCCTCAAACAACTGGCCGAGGAGGAGAACAAACACCTGGTCCTGGTCCAGCGCCTCTGCGACTTCGTGGCCCGGCCGGAGACATTTCTTGAAAACGCGGAAATGTACCATTTCGACGACTACGTGGAAGGGGAGTTCTGAGAGCCCACCAGGTCTGCGTGTCATGCGAGGACGTTGAACCGGCGGTCTGCCTATGGTCGCGGCTGATAGCGGCGAAGTTGGCGCTGGAGCTTCCGACCGTCGCCTACAATCGAGTTCAGCGTCTCCCAGAACTGCCGACTGTGGTTCTTGTGCCGGGTGTGGACCAGCTCGTGAACGAGAACGTAGTCGCGAAGCTCCTCGGGCAGACGGACCAGATGCACGTTCAGGTTGATGTTGTTGTGGGACGAGCAACTGCCCCACAAAGTCTTCTGGTTCTTGATGAAGACCTTGTTGTACGCAAATCCATGCTGCCTGGCCAAGTGTTCAAGGCGTTCAAGAAGCTGCCTGCGCGCTTGGGTGCGGTCGAGCCGTGGGTCGCTCTGTTCGGCCTGAACCTGTCGCAAATGCTTTTGAATCCAGCTTCTTCCCTTCTGGAGTAGTTGCCTGCCCTGCTCCAGCGACATCCGCTTGGGCAGGGTCAACGTGACCACGCCGTTCCGCTTGATCGTGATCCGCGCATGGCGCGCCCGGTCCGAGACCGCCACGGCCACCGGACCGACGTCCGCAACCTCCCAAGTCTCAACTACCCTTTTCAAGAATCGACTCTCCCTTATACGCCAGCACCCCGCTCAGCGTGAGACGAGGACTGTCCTGCCCGTGGCGTGGGATTCGAGGGCGGCGGTGAACAGCTTGTGCCACAGAGCGGTTTCTTCCGGCCGGGTGCAGCCGGCGAAGCGGCTGAGGGGCCGGCCGGCCTCCAGTTCATAGAGGTACGCCGCCCACATCTGCAGGATCGCATCGCAGACGCCGAACTGAGCCAATTCCTGCGTGATCGACCGAAACGCGGTCTCCTGCCCCATCTCGATCCATCGCCACTGCTGCTCGGCGCCGCCTCTGTACTCCAGCACCTCCAGCGTGTTGGCCTGCCTGAGGCTGTATCGGGCCGACGCGGCCGTCCCGAGAATCTCAATGTACCAGTTGTTTCGCTGGCCCGGCGAGATGCGATGGGCCCGCAGCGTCATTGGAAACACCCCGCCCGAGTCCGGAGCTTCCATCTCGCACAACAGCGTCGCGTTGTCCCAGGTCTCGCACGGGACGCCGCCGCCCTGCCCATCCGGGCGCGACGGGATGATGTTCGACAGCACCGCCCGCACATTGCGCGGCACCCAGCCCGCCCGGAAGGGCAGCGTGCAGACGTGGGGCCCGAGGTCACCGAGGCAGCCATAGTCGCCGTTAAGCTGGCGCATCCGCTTCCAGTTGATCGGCTTGTCCGGATTCAGGTCGCTGCTATGGAGGAACCCCACGTTGACCTCGATGATCTTCCCGAAGGCCCCTGCTTCGATCATCCGCCCAATTCTCTGGGCCGCCGGGAAGAAGAAGAACTGCGAGGCACACCGGACGCACAGTTCCGGGTGCTTGCGGGCCCCTGCGAGGATCACCTCGTTCGCCTGGCGGTCGATGCCGAAGGGTTTCTCGCCCATCAGGTGCTTGCCGGCTTCGAGAGCCCTCAGATAGGTTTCCGCGTGCAGGTGGTGCGGCAGCGCGATGTAGACCGCCTCGACGTCGGGATTGGCCAGAAGCTCGCGGTAGTCGCTGGTGACCTGCCTGAGGGTCGGGATGTTGTCGCGGAACCAGTCGACCTTGGGCGTCGCGAGGGTGCGGTTGCAGACGGCAACGATCTCCGGCCGCACCGTCATCTCAGGCAGGTGCAGCCAGCGAGCCGCCGCACTGGCGAGCTCCCGCCCGATCATCCCGCAACCAATGATGCCGAATCGAACCGTACGCATAGGCCGGCCTCCACCTCGGTTGACGTTCGCTCGCCGCACGCCGCGTGGGCGAAGAAACCGATCTTACAGACGAGCCCTCCGTCAGGCAAGTTTTCGGCCTGCTTCTTGGCGTCGCTGCGATCCTCGGGTAGCATGGACAGAACTGCAAAACCTTCCTGGGAGGTCGTTGAAATGCTGAACGCGATATTGAGCCTGGTCGTTCTGGCGTCGCTGGCAACAGCGGCGGAAAGGACCTACACCAATCCCATCATCGACGAGATCGGACCGGCGGACCCGACCGTGATCTTCGTCGACGGCACCTATTACCTTTATCCGACCGGGGACAACGTCAGCTACCACGTTTACACCTCGACGGACCTGGTCCATTGGACCAAGGGCCCCCGGGTGTTCGAGCCGGGCCAAAGGAACGTCTGGGCGCCTGACGTCTTCCGCGATCCGAAGGATGGCAGGTTCTATCTCTACTACACGGTCGGCGAGAACATCGGGGTCGCCGTCGCCGATCGGCCCGACGGGAAGTTCGTCGATCGCGCCAGGCTGTTCGACAACGCCATCGACGCCCACATGTTCTGCGACGACGACGGCAGGTACTACCTCTACTACGTGCAGTTCCCCGGTTTCCGAATTCACGTCCAGCCGATGAGGACCCCGCTCCAGAAGGACGGCGAGCCCATCGAACTGCTCCATCCGACTGAGCCGTGGGAGAAGATTCGCGGCGCGGTCACGGAAGGCCCGTGGATGCTCAAGCATCAGGGGACCTATTACCTGCTCTACTCGGGCACGGCGGCCAACACGCTGGACTACGCCATCGGCTACGCGACCGCGACTGCGCCGACGGGCCCGTTCAGCAAGTACGCCGGCAACCCCATCGTCCGCCGGACCGACCAGGCCTTCGGGCCGGGCCACGGCTGCGTCGTCAAGGATCGCGCCGGCAAGCTATGGTCGATTTACCACCAGAAGAAGGACGATTCCCAGCCCTGGAACCGGTTCATCTGCATCGACCCGCTATGGTTCGACGAGGCGGGTGTTCTGCACGGCAAGGCCACCCGAGGCGTTCCTCAGCCGGCACCGGTCACCGCCCCGACGAGAGAGCCATAGTACCCCGAACGCGGGCCAAGTCCGGACAGATTCCGTTGCATGACAGGCCAGGATGTGATATAAGAGAGTTGGCGGTTGCGGGAGGTTCAGGGTCAGTCCAATGGATTGTGGACCCCCGAGTTCAACATAGACGGGACGGAGGACCTGAGCCGATGTGTAGTGCCCGATACATGGTGCAGGGGGAGCATTCACAGTACGATTCCCGCTGCGTTCGGGAGGCATGCCAGCACGACACATCTGTAGCGCGTCGGCACGCGACGCCTGTGCAGTTCCAGTGATCGATTCTGAAGGAGGACAATCATGTCGAAGAATCTTCTGATATTGGCCATGATGGGTGCTCTGGTCGGGGGCATTGCCCAGGCCGCAGACCCGAATCTGGTTGGCTGGTGGAAACTGGACGAGGGGTCTGGTCTAACCACCGGGGACAGCTCGGGCAGTGGTATTGTAGGGACCATCACCGGGGGGCAGTGGGTGAGCCCGGGTTGGCATGGAGGCGGCTGGTGCCTGGAGCTGTCCAATGACGGCTACGTGGATCTGGGCAACCCGCCCGCGCTCGATTTCAGCACCACGGACTGGACCATCACAGCCTGGATCAGGAACAGCATGACGGGAACAGGCGATGCAAATAAGGGGACCATCTATGCCAAAGGCGGGGACAACTCCGGCGGTCATCGCTATACACTGGCCGTCAGTGAGAGCACAGAAGGCGTGATAACCCTGACAACGGACGACAATGTGACGAAGTACCAGGCGACAGCCTCTACGCGCGTCAACGACGGCGAATGGCACTTCGTCGTGGGGATGAGAAGGGCCACCGCCATCCTGGTGTACACCGACGGTCAGGAGGAGGGCTCCAATACGGGGCTGTCCGCCACCTACAATCTGTCCGGCACTTCACAGCACAACGGCTATCTCGGAGCGATCACAGCCAATGACACCAGCGCTCTTTTCAAGACCTATGACGGTGCCATTGACGACGTTCGCGTTTTCAAGAAGGCCCTGTCGCAAGCCGAAATCGACTTCGTCATGCAGGATGTCGGCGTTGCTGACACCGCTCATGATCCGAGCCCGAGCGATCAGGCGACGGACGTATTGCGCGACACGACGCTCCGCTGGATGGCGGGAGAGACAGCGGTGACCCACGACGTCTACTTCGGGACCGTCTTCGATGATGTCAATACCGCCAGCCGGGCCAATCCTTTGGGGGTCCTGGTCAGCCAGGGCCAGAGTGACGCCAGCTACGATCCGTCGGGTCTGCTTGAATTCGGCACAACCTACTATTGGCGGATCGACGAGGTCAACGCTCCCCCGGACAGTACCATCTTCAGGGGCGAGGTCTGGAGCTTCACAACGGAACCGTACGCGTATCCGATTGCCGACATCATCGCGACGAGCAACGCAACCTCCGGCGCGACCGCAGGCCCGCAGAACACCGTCAATGGTTCCGGCCTCGACGCGGCGGATGGGCACTCCACCGACGCTTCGGACATGTGGCTGGGCCTGCCGGCCGGAGACGACCCCGTCTACATCCAGTACGAGTTCGACAAGATATATAAACTCTACGAGATGTGGGTCTGGAACTACAACGTCGAGTTCGAGCTGGTGCTCGGATTCGGGCTCAGAAATGTGACGATCGAGTACTCCGCCGACGGAGCCGACTGGACCGCGCTCGGCGACGTTGAGCTGGCCAAGGCGCCTGCCAGTGCCGGCTACGCTCACAACAGCGTCGTGGACTTCCAGGGCGCAGCGGCAAGGTACGTTCGCCTGACCGTCAACAGCAACTGGGGCATGCTCGCTCAGTACGGTCTGAGCGAGGTTCGCTTCTTCTATGTCCCCGTGCAGGCCCGCGAGCCGCAGCCGGCCGATGCCGCAACCGATATCGCCATGGACGCCGCTCTGAGCTGGCGCGCCGGCCGCGAGGCGACTTCGCACGACGTGTACTTCGGTACGGACCCGGAGAATCTGCCTCTGGCCGACAGCGTCGCCCAAAGCGCCTGGACTCCGGACGCGATGAACTACGGAACCACATATCACTGGAAGGTGGATGAGGTGGGAGCCGACTCCCTCTGGGCCGGCGAGGTCTGGACCTTCTCGACGCAGGAGTACGCTTTGGTCGACGGGTTCGAGACCTACGACGACGACGTCGAAGCCGGAACCGCGATCTTCGACACCTGGCTCGACGGCTGGGTCAACGAGACCGGCTCGACGGTCGGCTACCTCAACGCGCCGTTTGCCGAGCGGACCATCGTCCACAGCGGCGTCCAGTCGATGCCTCTTCAGTACGACAACAGCGGGTCGTCGTCCTATTCGGAGACCGAACGTCAGTTCGAAGAGCCGCAGGACTGGACCGCCAACGGCATCAAGAGCCTGTCGCTCTACTTCCGAGGCGCGGCCGACAACACCGGACAGATGTACGTGAAGATCAACAACACCAAGATCGCCTACAACGGCGATCCGGCCGACATCGCCAAGACGGCCTGGCTGCCCTGGAACATCGATCTATCTGCGGTCGGCAATCTGCGGAACGTGACCACGCTGATAATCGGCATCGAAGGCTCAGGGTCCAAGGGCATCCTGTACATCGACGACATCCGGCTGTATCCGAAGGCCCCTGAGTTCATCACGCCGACGGAGCCCGACGCCGCCAACCTGCTGGCCCGCTACGAGTTCGAGGGCAACGCCAACGACAGCTCAGGCAAGGGACTGAACGGCACGATCCGCGACGGACAATTCGTCGCTTCCGGCCGGCCCGGCAACGGCATGGCCCTCCAGGTCAACGACGCCGGCTACGCCGATCTCGGCAATCCCGCCCTGCTCGATTTCAGCACCACGGACTGGACCGTGACCGCCTGGTACAAGACCGGCATGACCGGCACCGGCGACGAGAACAAGGGGACCATCTACGGCAAGGGCGGAGACACCGGCGGCGGGCATCGCTACTGTCTGATCATGAGCGAGACCACCGAAGGCGTCGTCACCCTCGTCACCGACGACGACGTCACCAAGTACGTGATCAACTCGGCAAGCGTGACCAACGACGATGAGTGGCATTCGGTGGCCGGCCAGAGGCAAGGCGTCAACCTGCGGATCTTCATCGACGGGGCGCTGGAAGGAACCGCCGTCGCCACCGAGCAGTACAATCTCGCCGGCACGTCGCAGCACAACGCCTATATCGGCGCGATCACCGACCACACGGCGGGCGGCCTGTACAAGCTGTACATCGGTCTGCTCGACGACGTCCGGGTCTACGACAAGGCCCTGTCCGAAGGGGAGATCCTGTGGCTCGCCGGCGTGACCACACCGGTGGCCAAGCCGTTCTGACCCGAAGACGCAGATCAACAACAGCAGTGCCCGAGGGGCTGGGATCGATGATCCCAGCCCCTCGCTCCATATCCGGACGGATCGCTCCGGTCAGGAATTGGCCCGCCCTGCACGAGGGCAGGAGACCGTCTGCCACCATCGGCAAGCACGCTTGCCGCTGCCACACCACGCCGGCCATCAGGCGCGGGAGGGGCCGGCGGCGTTGTCTGCGAGGTTGTTGGTAGGGGCGAGGCATGCCTCGCCCTTACGACCGAGCTCGACAGACCACCGCCGTCGGGCAATCGACGCCCCTGCCGCCAAAAGTGGAAAACAATAGGCTGCGACTCCCAGTATACATAGTAGTCAGCTATGAAAGGAGCAGCTATGAACCGGATAAAGCGTTTCACGGCAGCCGGATTCGCGGCACTCATGATTCTCATAAGCACTGTATTTGTCGTAGCTTGGGGGCAGCAGACCGGTCCTACAGCTACCCAGAGCCGATCGCCTGCAGCGCCAGAGCGACTGATCGACGACTTCTCCGGCAAGGATCAGCTCAGCGTGCTCGGAACCAAGTGGGCCTTGCGAACGGATCAGACTTCGGGCGGCGCCGTGGCGAGGGCGTCCCGCCCTCGTGCCGAGGAGAAAGCGCAAGGGCAAGATGCCCTCGCCACGAAGCTGGAGTTCGTACAGCAGGATGGGCAAGCGTGCCTGCACCTGACCGGGTCCGTTACATCCGCCGACCGAGGCGGATTCATCGCGGCCCAGCTCGCCCTGCACCCGCGAGGCCGGAACTTCGATGCCCACGGTTTTGCGGGTCTGAGACTGCGGGTCAAGGGCAACGGCGAATCCTACGCGATTCGCCTGCGGACCAAAGACACGCGGTTCGCCACGCAGTATTATGAGGCGGCGCTCCAGACGAACGGGCAATGGCAGGAGGTCAAGCTGCCGTTCATGCAGTTCGTCCCGGTCCTGGTGCAGGCGCCGCTGGACCCGGCCGGCCTGCGAACCGTCGCCATCGTCGCGGCAAAGAAGAACATCGAGGTCGATGTTTCAGTCGCCAACCTGTCCCTTTACCGAGAGCAGACCATGTACAACGAACTGACACCCGAGGAGGAGCGCGTCATTCTCTACAAAGGGACCGAGCGGCCCTTCACCGGCAGGTACAACAACTTCTTCGAAAACGGCGTCTACACCTGCAAGCGATGCGGGGCCGAGCTGTTCGAATCAGCGTCGAAGTTCCGCTCGGAATGCGGCTGGCCCAGCTTCGACGATCAGATTCCCGGCGCGGTCAAGTGGCAGCCCGACGCCGACGGGATGCGGACCGAGATCCTCTGCGCCAACTGCGGCGGGCACCTGGGGCACGTCTTCCAGGGCGAGCAACTGACGCCGAAGAATACACGCTACTGCGTCAACTCGATCTCGATGGACTTCCTCTCGGCCGACCTGCGCAACGCGCGGGCCGCCGCCAAGCCGAAGACCGAGCGAGCGATCTTCGCTTCCGGCTGCTTCTGGGGGACGGAGTATCACATGCAGCGGGCCCCCGGCGTGCTCGCCACCACCGTCGGCTACATCGGCGGTCACGTGGACCGGCCGACCTACAAGCAGGTCTGCACCGACCGCACCGGCCACGCCGAGGCGGTGGAGGTCATCTACGACCCCAACCGGACCAGCTACGAGACGCTGGCCAGGCTTTTCTTCGAGACGCACGATTTCACGCAGTTGAACCGCCAGGGCCCGGACATCGGAAGGCAGTACCGCTCGGGCGTCTTCTATCTGAACGACGAGCAGAAGCAGATCGCCGAGAATCTGGTGCAGGTACTCCGGCAGAAGGGCTACGACGTCAAGACCGAGATCACCGCCGCCAGCACCTTCTGGCCGGCCGAGGACTATCACCAGGATTACTACAACAAGACGCAGAAGACGCCCTATTGCCACATCTATCGGCGCATCTTCTGATCGGCAGGGAAGGCTGTTATCTCGCCTCTCCGGACGCGATCCAGACGCGATCGCGCGGCGGGATCGTGAAGGCCCGGCGAACTTCGCCCTCCGTCAATGTCAGACTGACCTTGACGGCTCGATCGTTGAAGTTCTGGAGCACACAATCGCCCCGGCTCGCATCGGCAAACGGATGGTATGTGACGGACGCCGGACCTTCGAAGGCCGGCGGTTTCCCACCGGCAAACGCCGTGCGCAACGCGGTCAAGGCCGGCTCGCCCAGAGACAGCAGACGCAGCGGGCGGGGGCACAGCAGCACCTCGCCCACCGCGTCGAAGTCCGCCTGGTCATACGTGTGCGTGTTGAGCAGAGAGATGTTGTTCACCGTGCGCAGGAGCAACAGCCGCCGCCCTTGCGATATGCAGATGACGTCATCCGTCCGCGGCACCACTTCGATGGGCGATTCGAGAATGACGTCCGCGGACTCCGATTCCGTGCCGCAGGCCGCGTGCGTGGGCGCCGATCGGAAATCCGGATCGACACCGATCCTGGCGGCAAGCTCTCGGCCCTGAGGCCAGGCAATTAGCAGATTCGTCGTCAGAATCAGATGCACACCGCGCGCCCGCGCCTTCTGGACATGCTCGTACAGGTCGGGATCGGCCGCCGCCTGAGCAGCCAGGAAGATGACCGGCGCTTCGCTCGGGAATTGGTGCACCGGCACCAGCGGGATGCCCAGCATGCCGAGGAAATCCATCAGGTACATATCGCCGGCCGGATCGCTGTTCGGCGGCTTGTATGCGGGTACACCCACGACAGGGTGCTTCCGCACGAACGCGGCCAGGTCCGCCAGTTGCGCGAACCGGCTCGCGACTTTTGCATGGTCCGGATGGCCTGCGACGACGTCGCCCAAATTGAAGAAGACCAGTTCCGGCGCTCCGGCAAGCACGCTCGTGTACGCCTGGTCGAGGAAATCGTGCTCGGCGCAGTCGCCGTGATCGAACCACGCGCCGCCGATCTTCTCGCCTGCGATATCCGCCAGCCAGCGGTAGTTGACAAATCCCTCGTAAGGCTGCACAAAGCCGAACCGCTGCGTGTTGCGTCCCCGCGTTTCCGTGCCGACCCACACGCGATCGAACAGACGTGGAAATGTCGCGGTGTCATAGCCGAACAGAAAGAACCGATCGTGCCACTGAGGGAACTTGACGATCATGGTGATGCCGGGATGGACCTCCCTGGCCGGCCGGAGGAAGATCGACTGCGCCAGCTCGGTGAGCAGCTCGCGCCGGTATTGGCCCCAGGAACGCTCGCCTTTGGCCCGTTCCGATTCGGCGCTGACGTCGCCCGTACAGAGAAAATCGTCGACAATGAACGTATCGAACAGCGGTGCGCTGGCACGGATGATACGCTCCAGGTCGCGCTGCGTCTTTTCGTTCTGCCAGTTGAACCAGCCGAGAGGGCCCTGCTGCCGGACGCCCACGTCGCCGCCCGGCACGGTGGCGATGCCACCGACCACGTTGATGTCGCGACCCTGGAGCCAGTCGCGCACCTCGACAAGCTGCTCGGATGGCACCGTATGCCCGCCGCGATAGACCTCCAGATAGAGCTTCGTGATCCCCATCCGCTCGACCGCGTCCCAGACGGCCGCACGAAAGGCCTCGTCCGTCGCCATCCGCTCGACGTGATGCGACGTCGCGTACGAGCCCAGCCGCAGGTCCTCCAGCCGCCGGCGCGCCTCTTCCAGCAACGTCTGCCCCAACGCGGCGTTCGCGACAGCCGCCAGCACTGCGATGACCAGCATCCGTTTCAGCACAATCGCACCTCCATGTCCGTTTGCCATCGCGCATCACCTCGCCGGCTTTGACGCGCTATTGCGCGGGATGGCCGTCACTCAGCCTCGCTTCGATCCTTCGCCGGTAGCGCCTCGCTTCTCGCTCCAGAGTAGCCATGTAGACTTTGACTTTCAGGCTGCCGGTTCCGAGCCGTGCATGCATCAGCCGTTGAATGATCCGGTACAGCTCCGACAGCCGGTCCGGAAGCGCCACCCCGTTGCGGCCCCCCTCCAGACTCTCACCGACGGTGGACAGGAAACCCTGAATCGCTTTGAGTTCGTGCTTGTCCATGCTCCCCATTATACCACATCGCGTTCATATTCATTCGTGCAAAACAGAGCCACTTTCCCATGTTTCTGGCCCAAAAATGCGGCTCATGCAGAAAGACCAGGCCGCTTGTTGCCGACGAGGTAGCCCAGGGCCAGCGTGATGGCGGTGCCGATGGGAAAATGCCAGGGCCAGGCGAGGGTGATGTGGACGGGCTTCGAGACCAAGCCGTCCCCAAGCGGCGCTGGAGGCTGCCACGCGGCCAGGCTGATCGTCAGCAGCAAGGCCACGCCCAGGGCCACGTATACGATCTTGAGGGGCTGCGAGCGGAGATGGCGAACGGCCTGGACGAGCAGCACGACGGAGCAGACCACCACGATCCCCTGCGGGATCGTCTGATGCCAGTTCAGGGCGAAGACGGTGAGCATCGAAAGGGGCACGCCCCACATCAGACCCAGGTCGTCGCGATTCGTGGTCAGGAAGGCCAGCAGGAATACGCCCAGCAGAGCGCCATAGGTGTAGGCCGCCATCGCCAGGGCAAACTGGAGCAGGTCGGCGTACGACCGGGCAATCACATCACAATAGATGGCAAAGGCCGTCAGCAGGATGCCCCAGACCAGCACGATCACGCGCGACGCGCGGACATAGTGTCGATCGGAGGCATCGGGCCTGAGGTAGGGCTTGTAGAGCAGCGCAATGGTCGACTGCGACAGCGCCGCCAGGAGCGAATCGAGCGTAGAAATGGCGGCGGCAAAGATGGCGGCCATCAACAAACCTGACAGACCCCGAGGCATGACATCGACGATATAGATGGCAAAGATCTTCATCGAATCGTCGTCAACAACCACCCGTTCGGCGTCGCTGAGCGGGAAGTGCTGATAGTAGACGAAGACCGCGGCGCCGACGAACAGCAGCAGATAGGTCAGCACCTGCGAGAGCCCCGAACAGATGATCGCCTTGCGGGCATCGCTGGCGTTGCGGCAGGTGAACATGCGCTGGACGTTGAGTTGGTCGGTGCCGTGCGAGGCCAGGGTCAGGACGCCAAAGCCGATCACGCCGCACCAGAGCGTGTACGCCTGCTTGGGATCGAAGCTGGGATTGATCGTCCGCAGCTTGCCGGCGTGGTACGCCTCCGAGACAACGGCCGCCAGGCCCCCCTCGACCGTCGAGAAGGCGAAGACCAGCGCCGCGACGGCGCCAACCGTGAAAAGCACGCACTGAATCGCATCGGTCCAGACGACGGTCGTGATGCCGCCCATGATAGTCCAGCCGACCGAGACCGCACCGATGATAATGATCGACGTCGTGGTGTCGGTGCCGGTGATCACCTGGAGGGCCTTGGCCGCAATGTAGACGCGGGCGCCCTGGGCAAGGATGCCGCCGACCATGAACAGGCCGGTGGTGATGTTGCGAACGCGGGGCCCGAGCCGATCGCCCATGTAATCATACGGCGAGTAGATCTCCCGCTGGTAGTAGACGGGGATGAAGAAGTAGCCGATGACGAAGCGGGCGAGGATGGTGCCGAAGGCCAGTTGGATGTAGGTCATGTCGCCGCCCTGCGCGAAGACAATGGCCGGCGCGATGAGAAAGGTTGCGGCCGACAACTCCGTCGCGATGATCGAGCCGCAGACCGCCGGCCAGGGCAGCTTGCGGCCGCCGAGGAAGAAATCCTTCATCGACGCCTGCTTGCCCGCCAGCAGCCCGCCCAGAACGGTCGTGAAGACGAGGTAGACTCCGATGACCGCCCAGTCCCACGCGGTGAAATTCCGCGCGATCTCGCGGAGCGCCGCGTCCACAGACGGGAGCGCTGCATCCGAGCCTTGTGCCGCGCTGGCCGGCGCAATGGCGAGCAACAGCAGCGGGACAACGAACAGGAGTAGTCTGTGTCTGGGCATTATGCCGATTCTATAGACTCCGCAATAGCCGGGCGCAGCAGTTCGCCGTTCTCTTTCAGAATCTCCAGGGCCCTGGCCAGAGGGACACCGCGAAAATGCATGACCAGCGCCGCCTTGACGCGGCCCTCGGCGCGAGCCAGTAGAGTTCTGGCCCTGGGTTTCGACAGACCGGTGACATCCGCGACGATGCGAACGGAGCGGTCGCGCAGCTTGTTGTTGACGGCCTTGAGGTCCACCATGAGGTTGCCGTAGACCTTGCCCAGCCGGATCATGGCGGTGGTGGTGAGGGTGTTGAGCACGAGCTTGGTGGCGGTGCCCGCCTTCATCCGCGTCGAGCCGGTAATGACCTCGGGCCCGACGACCGGGTTGATGACGATCTCGGCGGGGATCGATCCGACCGCTTCCGGCGCACAGGTGACGAAGATGGTTCCGGCCCCGATCCGCCGGGCGCGTTGCAGGGCACCGTGCACGAAGGGCGTCATGCCGCAGGCGGCCAAACCCACGACGACGTCCTTCGCGCCGACCCTTCTGGCGTCGATGGCCGCAGCGCCATCCTCAGGATAATCTTCGGCCCCTTCTATGGACCGCACCAGGGCCCGCCTGCCTCCTGCGATGATGCCCTGCACCAGCGATGGGCTTACCCCGAACGTCGGAGGGCACTCGGAGGCGTCGAGCACGCCGAGCCGGCCGCTGGTGCCGGCGCCGACGTAGAACAATCGCCCGCCCGCGCGGAACCGCTCCACGATCATATCGACCGCTGCGGCAATCTCTTTGCGCTGCGTCGCCACAGCCTGCGGCACGACCATGTCCTCGGCGCCGATCAGGTCGACGATCTCCTGCGTGGACAGGGTGTCGACCGATGCGCTCTTCGGATTGCGTTTCTCCGTCGTCGGCAGTTTCCCTGCTTTCGTCATCTTCCCGGCACGATCTTGCCCAGCACGACCGGCTCGGCCGCTCCGGTGGCGCTGGGCACATTGTTGGCGGTCCCGCAGATCGTGGCCCACGCCAGAACCGCGAAGGCGACCGCCTCTCGGGCATCGACGTCGATCCCGAATTCATCCGTCGTGCGAATCTTAACGGCTGTCAGTTCTCGCCGCAACATCCGCACGAGCGTCCGGTTGTGGGCGCCGCCGCCGGCCAGGACCATCTCGTCGGGCATCGCGGGCAGGAACCGGCGGTACGCGTCGGCTATCGTGCGGGCCGTGAACGCCGTGACAGTCGCGACCATGTCCCCAGGAGCCAGCCCCCGCTTCCGCGATTTTTGGCCGAGCCATTCGCTGTACGCCTGGCCAAACTCCTCGCGTCCGGTCGACTTGGGCGGCTTGCGGCGCAGGAAAGGATGCTTCAGCATCTCGCGCAGCAGGGTCTCGTCGACTTTGCCTCTGGCGGCCATAGCCCCGCCGCGATCGAAATGACGTCTTCCCCTGGTGGCCAGACGCACGATGCCGTCGATCACCATGTTGCCCGGGCCGGTGTCGAAGGCCAGCACCTCATCGCTCCTGCACGCCCGAGGCAGGAAGGTCACATTGGCGATCCCGCCGATGTTCTGAACGGCCCGGCTGACCTTCGCGTCACGAAAGAGCACGTAGTCGGCGTAGGGAACCAACGGTGCACCCTGCCCACCGGCTGCCATGTCACGAGGCCGGAAGTCCGCCACCGTCGTGATTCCGGTGCGCTGGGCGATCACGGAAGGCTCGCCGATCTGCAAGGTCGAGCGGATCGTCCGCCCTCCATAGCGGCCGCCCTGGGGCTGGTGCCAGATCGTCTGGCCGTGCGAGCCGATCAGATTGATCGAGTCCGCCGCGATGCCGCATCTGCGGCACAGCTTGAGAACCGCCTCCGCGAACGCCTCGCCCAGCACGTGATTGAGATGGCAGATGCGATCCACTCTTGCCGAGTCGGGATGGCACAGCGCGAGAATCTCGGCCCGCAGAGCGGGCTTGTACGGAAAGACGTCGAACGCCACAAGCCGGACCTTCGCGTCACGAATGTCCACAATGGCCACGTCGACGCCGTCTACCGACGTCCCCGACATCAGTCCGGCTACGCGTATGTTCTTCTTCCTGCCAGTCATGGTCTATCCACTTGCTCCGTGTCGTTACTCCTTGCGTTTCGCTCGGACTCGAAACACTCGATGACGAACTCCTGATAGCCGCAGGCCAGGACGGCCACGGTGTTCGCATCCGCGATGACCAGGCCGGAACCGTGGCGAAAGCTGGTTTCTCGCCCGTGCAGAGCGCGTCTCAGAACCTTCCGAAGCCGTTTCTCGACGGGCACGGAGGTCTCCATCCGCAACTCGAATACGTCCATGACATCCGCACCGCCGGTGTGAGCGAACCCGACCAGGAACACGGTATCGTTCGTGTCGACCACGAGATTGAGGTTCTGATACGACGCGTAGTCGCGGTCCGACCAATCCGAACGGTCGGCGCTCCTGGCGTCCCAGGTCTCGCGGAAGGCGAAGGCACACGCCGGGTCGTCCAATGCTTTCGCACTGGAGAGGTAGATATCGATCGTGGCCGAGTCCCAGGTGCCCACGCACAGCAGGTGCCGGTCTCGCACCCTGGCCATGGCGACGGCGCCGGCGGTGGCGCGCTGGTAGGCGCCGGTTCGCTCGATCTCGACGAGGGGTCTCGGTCCGGCGGCATGTAGCAGCTCCGCCAGCCGGAGAATCCACACGCGAGAGGTCATCTTGGTGTTGTCGTCCTCGATGCCGACGGCCAGGTAATTGCCGCAGACCTGGAAACCGCCGGCGTGGTTGAACGGACGTGACATCAAGGGCTTGACCGCAGCGACGCGCCCCATCGAGCCTTCGAGGCCAATCAGCGCGAGATAGGATTCGTCGCTCGCACTGCCGCTGAGCACGAGAAATGGCCGTCCGTCGATCACCACCTGCTGAATCCCCTGGAGATGCCCGCCGCGAGGGACGTCAAAGCCGCCGGAATCGCAGGGAATCGCGTGCGGCGTCTCCGAGATCCTTCCCAACGCCGCAAGAACATCCTCCATCCGCAGATTGCTGTCCGCCGGCCCCTGTGCCGCACAGACCAGCCCCGCCCCGCATGCTAACGACACCAGCGCGCTCCGTACACGCCAAAGCCAACAGTGCCTGACCGACTTGTCTCTATCACCGGCCTTCATCCCTCACAGCGTACCAGAACTGTCGCCAGGAATCGAGCTTTCGTGGGAGCATGACATTGCCGTTTACACCATATGGGCGAGGTGATATGAATACGCTGAGGTTTGTGCGTGGATGCAAGTGGCCCGCTGATGCGAGGAGTGATCTATGTCGGATGCCGTAGAGAAAGCCAGAGCATTTCTGCGAGAAGAGAGGGCGTTTCGCCTCGGTCCGCTTCTGACCGAGTCGTCGCATCCCAAGACGCGCCGGCTGTCGCAAACGATCCAGGCGGATGTCGCCGCAGGCATCCGGCAGTTGCTCTCGGTGGACGAGGACATCGCGGCTGCGGCCGACCGGCTCTTTGCCCAAGACGGCTACAACCGACTGATCGACGCATTCCTCGGCGCCATGAACGCAGGCCGGCGGATCTTCTTCACCGGGTGCGGCGCGACCGGCCGGCTGAGCATCCTGCTGGAGGCGGCGTGGCGGAGATTCTGGCACGAGATGAAACCGCTGGCGCCTGAGGCCGCTCAGATGTGGCCGCTGTGCATCAGCGTCATGGCCGGCGGCGACTTCGCGCTGATCAAGTCGGTGGAGGGCTTCGAGGACTTCACCGACTTCGGCCGCCATCAGCTCCGCGAGGCGGGCGTGCAGGCCGGCGACGTGGTCGTCGCGATCACCGAAGGCGGCGAGACCCCCTTCGTCATCGGCACCGCCTGGGAGGGCCTCGACCGGGGGGCCGAGGTCTTCTTCGTCTACAACAACCCGACCACCCTGCTGGCCGAGCACGTCGAGCGATCCAGACAGGTGATCGAGGAGCCCCGCATCGTGAAGCTCGACCTGACCACCGGGCCGATGGCCGTCATGGGCTCGACTCGTATGCAGGCGACGACCGCCGAACTGTTGGTGGTCGGCGCTGCACTGGAGACGGCCGTCGTCAGATGGCTTCAGGACCGCCGGCCGCAGCTCGCGCGCCAGGTGCGAACTCCTGCCGAATACGCGCGGCTCTATCAGAAGCTGCAAAGCGATCTGTCGGCGCCGGAGGCGGTGGACACCCTCTGTCGCGTGACGCAGTTCGAGGAGGCCATCTATCGAAAACACGGCCTGGTGACCTACGTCGCCGACAGCCTCCTGCTGGATGTCCTGACCGACACGACGGAGCGGTCGCCGACGTTCATGGTGCCGCCGTTCCGCAAAGACGGCGACACCCACTCGCCGGTATCGTGGGCATTCGTGAAAGACCCGCACCGCCCAACCGAGCAGGCCTGGGAGCGAATGCTCCAGCGCCCGCCCCGTGGCCTGCGATGGAAGCCGGAAACCTATCGGCAGTTGAACGCCCCGCCACGGATTCAGGCCAATCCGCCCAGGCTCGACAACGCCGAGATCCACCGCTTCCGCATCGGCAACGAGCCTGACCCTTCGCGCACTGAGGCGATGGATTCGGCGATGGTGGCCGTCGGCCTTTGCGACGAAGTGAAATGGGCGCATTCTGCGCCCATGCGGTTCGGGAAGACGGCGGCGATCACAATCGGTCCGAATCAGGGCCCGATCGACGTGGACGAGCACTTCCAATTCGCGTGCGAGCTGCCGGCGTCGCCCCTGCGGCTGTGGGAACACCTGGCGATCAAGCTCGTGCTCAACACCGTTTCCACCGCGACAATGGTGCGGCTGGGCCGCGTTGTCGGCAACGCCATGGTCTGGCTGTCGCCCAGCAACAAGAAGCTCATCGATCGCGGCACGCGCCTGATCTCGCAGGTGACCGGGTGCAGCTACGAACACGCGTGCGAAATCCTGCACCAGACCATCGAAGACGTCGCCTCCATCGCCCAGCGAGGCGAGGAAGCCCCCTCCCCCGTGGCCCTGGCCATTGAGCGTGTCTCCGCGGAAGAGAGCCATCCTTAGGTCCTCCGGGGCTGAGCCTGCCACACACGCCTCGACGGTGTGCGTGAAGACACCCTGGTCCGCCCGTGGCGGGTGGCAGCCTCCAACGCGCAGCGTTTGGGGATGGTGGCCTTGGCGGCTCGCGGATGCCAGAAGGCTGCCAATGCGAAGGGCCACGCCTGGGCTCTTCGAGCTTGAGGCCGCCACACACGGTTCTTACCACGTGCAATGGGCCTTACCCTGAAACCTACACAGACATTTCCTATGCCACAGGCCGTTTTGCGCTTGCGTGCCAGCGTGTCCGTGCCGACAATCCCATACAGCGGAAAGGGAACGCTCATGTCTGCCCCAATAAAGGAGAGAAACATGATCCTCAACATGAAGCGAGAAAGCCGGCTTGTTATCGGGATGCTTGCTGTGATCGGTCTGTTGGCACTCGGTGCCTCCGTTGCCGGAAACGCAGATCGTCCTGGCCAGGTTGTGCAGACTCCCACAAACGGCGGGCCCGCGTCGGTTGGCTCAAACGAACGGCTGCGGGAACTCCTGACGGAGCGATACGAAATTCTCAAGAGCGGGGTGGCATCGCTCGAGATCTTCTTCAGCTCCGGCCGGATAAGTCTTTGGGAATGGCGCGATGCTCACGTCGCTCTGTACAAGGCAAAGGCCGATCTCGCGACGGATGTCATCGAGCAGATCAGAACCTACGAGGAGATGGTGGGTTTCGTGCGCGCCTGCGAGCAGAAGGCCAGGCAGAGAGCCGATGCCGGACACATGACGGAAGCGGATGTCCAGCGGGCCAGACTCGATACCATCGAGGCGCAAATAGCCCTTGAGAAACTGCGGATGAGCAGGCCCCAATAGGCCTTCTTTGTGTCGCCGCCGGACGAAAACGAGAATCGCGCAGAGCGGCGAAGCTAACGGTATTTGCCGAGCTCAAGAAAGGAGAGAACGATGGTCGTCTACAGAATGCCAGAACATCGGTTCGTCCTCACTGTGATGGCAGCGATCGGTCTGATCGCCCTTGGAGTATGCGTTGGAGGAAGCGCGGAGCGCCCGGCGCGGGGGCCCAACCAGCGACTACACGAACTGATGATAGAACGATGCGAGATCCTCCAGAGCGAGGTCAAGTCGCTCGAACTCTCCCTCCAGTTCGGCTCGGCCGGACTTGCAGAGTGCCGGAAGGCCAACGTCGCTCTGTTCAAGGCGCGGGCCGATCTCGCGGCAGATATCACCGAACAGATCGAGATCTACGAGGAGATGGTGGACCTTCTGCGCACGAGCGAGCAGGCAACTCGGCAGGAGATCGACGCCGGACGAGCACCGCAGACCGAACTCCGGCAGGCCAGACTCGCCACGGTCGAAGCGCAAATCGCCCTCGAACAACTGCGCATGGCGAGACCCCAATAAGCAGGGATGGTCCCCACACGATCACAGATCGTGGAGCAGGCGGATGGATTCGCGGACGACGACATCGGCCGCCTGTGGAGCAAAACGGCTGCTGCGGACTTCGTAGCCGCCCTCGACGTGGAGCTCATCCGGGGCGAGATAGCCGGCGGCGCCGTTGCAGTGCGTGATGACGAATGTGTGCCGGCAGGGCGAGCCCGCCTTGATCGCCATGCCGATCTCGGTCAGCACCTCGCCGCCCAGGCCGACGAACGCGACATCGCCCAGCCGTGCGACCGTGACGACGAACGGAGCTGTGGATGCGCCGCCTCCGGAAAGGACACCCGAGGCCTTGGCGGGAAGATCGAGGACCGCGAGATTGCCGGCGATCCGGGCCGTCGCGACATTCGAATCAATCGCCCGGCAGACGTGAACGACCTCCTCGCCCAGAAACGTTCCGAGCAGCACCGGTTCCGGCACCCAGCCGGGTTCGGCATTGAACTCCGGCAACACGCGGAACCACGGATCAATGTTGCCCGAAGCGCCCACAAAGGCCGGCGCGATCGCGTCGTCGCCCACGATCCTCTCGACGAACTGCTCGGCCAGGCCGATTACGTCGCCGCTGATCACGTAGTTGCCGGGCCCAAGGCAGGTGGCGTGAGTGGCGTAGTCGAACGCCACCGCCAGCGGCGCGCCGTCGGGCCGGCTGACCTTCATCACGAGCACCTCTTTGTCCGTTGGCCCGTTGGGGTTGCGGCCGAGGACGATGGAGCTTTCGCCGGCCTGGTTGATCCGCAGCTCGCGGCGATTCGAGCCCACGGGGCACGAGCCGACCCCGATGCCGACCACCGCAGGCTGCAACCGACCGAGCGCCTGACCGACGACCTTGACAAGATCGTCTCGAAGCTTCTTGGTGTACTCGACGTTGTTCGGATGGCCCTTCTCCTTGTCGATGGTCGGCGTCGGCGCGCTGTGAGTGTGGATCGCACAGAGGAACAACTCGGATGGTTCGAGATCGTACTCGGCCAGCAGCGCATCACGAAAGTATTCCGCCGTGCCCCCGTAGAACCCAAGGATATCCACAGAGACGAGCACGAGACGCTCACCGCCGGCCTCGAACGCCAGGACGCGGGCGGACAGCGGATCGTGCACACCCGTGGACAGGTCCTTGCGGCTGGCGTAGCCGGACATCTGCACGGGCTTTTCCGGCGTGATCTCCGCGCGGGCGGTCCCGACTTTCAGCGCTGCCGGCTCGTCAGCGCACCAGGCCACAGAATGGAGCGACAGAAGAACAGACAGCGTGATGAAGGCGAGTCGACGATACAGTCTCATTTCGTGTCCTCCCAAGTTCACGCCAACCATTGGTCGGCGTTGGCCCGTACGAATTCATCATCGGTCAGATGCGGGTATCGACGAACAATCTCATCGATGCGCTCGGCCTGCCCCGGCGAGAGCCGCTCGGAAGCATCGAGCGACGCGGTGTTCGCCAGCAGTCCCTGGCGCATCAGGACGTACGATATCCCAGGAATGCAGCCGACGAAGCCGTTGTCGGCGTCGAAGATCGCCTTGTTGGCCAAGGTCAACTGACTCGCCAGCGTGAGCAGCTCCGGCTCAATCGAGGCGTTCGTCTCGCGGATTCGCCGGACCATCTCCAGGTGCTCGACCGCCCGCCGCGTCCAGCAGGCCCACTGCCCGAGCAGCCCCCCGACGATTTGCAGCGGCGCCTCGCGCTGTCCATCATGGAACACGTGCCGCGTGAGCAGATCGACGAGGATGTTGTCGTCGTTGCCGGTATAGAGGGCGATGTCCCTCGCCCGGCCTGAGAACGCGACCGCTTCGAGGACATCCAGCGTCTGGTATCGGTGGAACGGAGCGATCTTGATGCCCACCACGTTTGGCAGCTCCACGAAGCCTTTCCAGAATTCGCCCGGCAGCGTCATGCCGCTGATCGTCGACTGGAGATAGAACCCCATAATCGGAATCACTTCGGAAACACGCCGGGCGTGATCGATCAGCTCGCCGACCGACTTGCCCTTGAGCGCCGTCAGCGAGAGCAAGCCGACATGATAGCCTAGGTCAACGGCGACCTGCGCCTCTCGCAGCGCCTGCTCCGTCCGCCCGAGAATGCCCGCAATCAGGATGGGCCCGCCGTCGGCCTCCCTGGCGGTCCCGGCGGCCAGTTCGAGGACCGGACGATACAGGCCAACTTTCGGATCGTGGATCGCAAACTGGGTGGTGTGGACGCCGACGGCCAGCCCCCCGGCTCCGGCGGCGAGATAGTACCGTGTCAGCGCGCGCTGGCGGCGTACGTCCAGCCGGTTCTGTTCATCCAGCGCCAGCGGATGGGCGGGAATGACACAGCCCCGCCGGAGCTTTTCCAAAATCGTCGATTGGGTCATAGGCCAATGCTTTCAGAATTTCCCATCGCGAACGTCGTATTTCGTTGGTTTGTTGAGAACCGTCTTTCCGGCGGCCACCCAGTCGACGATGTGCTCGATCATCTCATCGAGCGATGTGGCGGGCGGGCCGAACTGCTCGATGCACGAGGACGAATCGCTCAGCAGCGCCGTATCGGCCTCGCGCGAAACGAGTCGCGGCTCCTTGCTCAGTCGCCTTCCGATCCGCTCGGCCAGGTCGCGAACGCGAATCACCTCCGGTCCGGCGACGTTGAGAATCGCCGGCGGGCTGGCCGCGATGCTCAGCGACCGGGCGATGTAGTTGTTGGCGTCGCCCTGCCAGATCACGTTGACGAAGCCCATCGTCACGTCGATGGGCTGGTCGCGAAGAATCCTACTCGTCAGGTCGACGAGGATCCCATAGCGAGGCTCGTTGGCGTAGTTGAGCCGGATCAGTGTCACGGCCGTGCCGTGGATCTGCGAGAAGTATTGGAACATTCGCTCGCGACCAAGACACGACTGGGCATACTCGCCGACGGGTCTGGGGATATCCGTCTCGCGCGAGCCCGTGGCACTTGTATCGGTGAACGGATAGACGTTGCCCGTCGACAGGGCAACGATCCGCGAGCGGGCATATCGCCGGGCCACCAGCGCAGGGACGTACACGTTCATCGCCCACGTCAGGGGCTGGTTGCCGGTGGCGCCGAATTTCATGCCCGCCAGGAAGAAGACGTTCGGCGCATCTGGCAGATCGGCGTAGATTGACTCGTCGAGCAGGTCAGCCTCGATCGTCTCGATCCCACGATCCTCGATGCGGGCCTTGACGTCGCGATCGCTGTAGCGCGAAACCGCGAGCACCTTCCGGCCTGGCGCCGCCTTGCGCAGCATCATCGCCAGCGTCGGGCCCATCTTGCCGCCGGCGCCGAGGACCAGAAAATCCCCCTTCGTCTCAGCAAGCACCCGGCAGGTGCTCTCGCCAGGCTCGCTGAGCATGCCCTCCAACGTCCGCTCATCTGAAATCATCGCACAGCTCCCGAACTGCGGTTTGTCACAGCCACACACACATCCTTTACCCGTGATGGCCTGCGAAGTCAAGGCGTTGTTGACAGGCACGACCGGGCATTTGATAATCTCAGGCAGAGGGTCTATGCTTCGGAGCCCTCTTCACACGGACGCCGGCGACGGCAAGGAGATCGACGATGGCTCACGAACTCATCTCGTTCATCGTGTTCCTCAGCATCACTCTGGGCACATCCGTGCCGCTGATGGCGGCTGAAGCGACACCCGATTTCTCGCCGCGACCCGAGGAGCAGCAGCTTCCGACGGCCATGCACTCGGCGATGGACCAGTTGCCCCGCATCACGGTCGGCCGAGAAAACGCCGATCTGATCGGCGCCGACAACCGCGTGCTTCAGGCGGCCGTCGACTACATCGCAGGTCTCGGAGGCGGGCTCGTCGAGATCGGCGAAGGCGAGTACCTCATGCGCGATTCGCTGCACCTGCGCCCCAACGTCACCGTTCGCGGCGTCAAGGGACAGACCGTCCTGCGAAAGGTGCCAAGCGCCGTGTCCGCGCTGGCCCTCGACGGCGACTTCGGCGAACAGCAGATCACCGTCGAGAATGCGGCGGGCTTTGCGGTGGGCTATGGCGTGGCGATCTGGGACGACCACGCCGGCGGGTTCCACACCACCGTGGCCCGCATCACGGGACAGAGGGGTCACACGTTCGCGATCGACAAACCCCTGATGGCCGACTGCATGGTGGGCAACCACGCCAAGGCCGCGACGGTCTTTCCCGTGGTCAGCGGCTATCATGCCCTGGGCGCGCGCGTCGAAGACGTGACGATCGACGGCAACAAGGCGGACAACATCGCGCTGAACGGCTGCCGGGGCGCGGGGATCTTCCTCTACGGATCGCACGGCGCGGCCATTCAAGGGTGCACGATTCGCGGATACAACGGCGACGGCATCAGCTTCCAGCAGTCCAACGACGTCACGGTGACCGAATGCGTCAGCGAGGCCAACGCCGCGTTGGGGCTGCATCCGGGCAGCGGCTCGCAGCGGCCCACCGTGCGACGCTGCATCGCCAGGCGGAACGGGACGGACGGCCTGTTCCTGTGCTGGCGGGTCCGGCACGGACTCTTCGAGGAAAACATCCTCGAAGAGAACGGGCAATTCGGCATCTCCATCGGGCACAAGGACTCCGACAACCTCCTGCGTCGGAACGTCGTCCGCGCCAACAAGGAGCACGGCATCTTCTTCCGCAACGAGTCGCTGGGCATGGCGCCGCACCGAAATCGCCTCGAAGAGAACGCCATCGAGAACAACGGCGGTGCCGAGATCCGCATTCGCGGGCAGGTCAACGACCTGGTGTTCCGGAACAACGTGATCCGCGACAGCCGCACCCAGGACGCCAACGTCGGAGTCCTGATCGAGGACACCGTCGGCCCTGTAGTCCTGGAGAACAACAGAATCGAGACGCAGACGCCCATCGACGACCGAAGGGCCCCCAAATAGGACCAACCGATACGGAGTGACATCATGAGACAGTCCCGCTTCTATCTCGTCGTCGCAGCCATAGCCATCCTTCTGACGTCGACGGCCTTGTCGCAGAACGCCGAGGAGAAGGCCCCACAGAAGAAACGCGGGCACGTGCGGATCGCCACGCTCGGGCCCCAGGCGCCGTCGGTCGATGCGAACGCCGAGCCGCAGAAGATCGTCGAACGGGTGATCGCCCACTGGAAGGGGCGTTTCGCCCAGGTGCTGCCGGATAAGCCCGACCTGATCGTCGTGCCCGAGGCGTGCGACCGCGCGGGCGGCCTTTCGGGAGAGAAACGTCTGGCCTACTACCGCGTCCGCAAGAACCAGGTCCGTGACTTCTTCGCCCAGGTCGCCAAAGAGAACCGCTGCTATATCGTCTATTCGGCTGCCCGAGAGATGGACGACGGCACCTGGCGCAACTCCAGCGTCCTGATCGGGCGCGACGGCCAGATCGTGGGCGCCTACAACAAGAACCACGTCGTGATCGAAGAAACCACCGAGAGCGGCATCCTCTGCGGGCGCGAGGCGCCGGTCTTCGACTGCGACTTCGGGCGCGTGGCCTTCGCGATCTGCTTCGATCTGAATTTCGACGAGCTGCGTCTGAAATACGCCAAGGCCAAACCCGACCTGGTCGTGTTCAGCTCCATGTACCACGGCGGCCTGATGCAGGCGTACTGGGCTTACTCGTGCCGGGCCCATTTCGTCGGCGCGATCTCGGGTCTGCCCTGCGAAATCCGCGATCCCCAGGGCGACGTGCTCGCGTCGAGCACGAACTACTTCGACTTCGTCGTCGCCGATGTCAACCTCGACTGCTGTCTGGCGCATCTGGACTACAACTGGTCGCGTCTGCGGGCGCTGAAGGCCAAGTACGGCCCGAAGGTAACGATCAAAGACCCCGGCTTCCTCGGCTCGGTCCTGATCACCAGCGAGCACGAGACCGTCACGGCCGCCGAGATGGTCCGAGAGTTCGAGATCGAGCTGCTCGACGACTACATGACCCGCGCACTGGCCCACCGCCACGCGCCGGGCAACATGGAGTAGGCCCTCTACCGCTGCTCGTCCTCATCCCGCGCGGGAGGCAGCAGATCGCTCAGGTTGTACGTCACGACGGTTGAACCGTTGAAGCCCGTGGTCGCCAGGATCCAATCCACGCCGGCGGTCCGCAATTCGTCGAGCGCCTCCTGCGGCAGACCCGGCTCCAGGCTCGGATCGAACAGGAACCACTCGAAGAAGTTGTGGTGTCCCGGCACATACGTCTGCGAGTACTCGCCCGTGAGGGTCAAAGGCTCGCTCGTCAGGCCCCAGATCGTGGTCTCGACCCATCGGACCAGCGGCGCCGTGTACCCGGCCGTCGGTCCAGTCGGATGGGGCGGCCAGTAGAACGTGGTCTCGACCGTCACGCCGTTGCCCTCGACCCGCCGCGTCTGGAGGATGTCATCGGGATCGGCCGACAAGGGGACGCTGAGCTCCACCCGGTCGCTCTTCGTGCCGGTCACCTCGCCGGTCCAGTCCCAGTCAAGCACGGGCTCGTCGTATTCCACATCGAGACCGTACGAGAGGTCCGAGAGAAACAGGACGGGACAGTCTTCCGGCACCAGACCGTAGATGCTGAACGACGCGGTCAGCGTGCAACGCCGCGCGTTGTCCAGATGGCCGAGTCGCCAGGAGTCCGTCGTCTCGAACCCTGCCGCAACGTAGCTGCGCGAGGCCTCCGTTTTGACCGGCTCATCAGGATCTGCGTCCGGTGAGTCCTGCACGGCAAACGCGTGCTGCGCCTCGGGCCAGGACGCGGGCGAGCCGGATATCGTCGAGAAGCTGCCCCGATCGTGGTACCGGTACGTCGCATCCTCGAACAGGCAAACGCTCAAATTTGCAGTCGTCAGCCAACGGCTGCGGGCCTGAAGCTGCCAGTCCGACTTGAGCCGGTGCGCGCCGAAGATCGGCGCGTG
This sequence comes from Phycisphaerae bacterium, assembly GCA_012744475.1. Lineage (GTDB taxonomy): Bacteria > Planctomycetota > Phycisphaerae > Sedimentisphaerales > Anaerobacaceae > Anaerobaca. The sequence goes on along the minus strand of JAAYBV010000053.1, from coordinate 106,503 downwards.
CTCGCCCTGCAAGACCGAAAGGCGGATCGAGCCGCCCGCCAGGAAGCGACGCTCGGCGCGATCATCCGACGAGTGCGGAACCTCGCGAATCTGCTTGACGACCAGTTCGCCGGTTGGCGCGATCTTCTTGTACTCGAAGTCGAGCTTGTGCGGAGTCCGGCCCGTATCCTGCACGAACTGCGCGGCGGCGCGGTCCAGCAGCCGGGCGAGGGCCTTGTAGTCGTCCTCCCAGGCGAGTACCGTCTGTCCAAGCGGGACGAGATTGGAGTAGCGTCCGACGCGGACGTAGACGAAATCGGAATCGCTGGACGTCGAGGCGCTGACCTCCTCGGGAATCAGACCGGGCTCGGGATTGGCCACCGACACCGCGCCGGCCTGCGTGACGAACTCGATGGTCGAGCCGTAGGTCCCGTACTCAAGAACCGCCACGCCGTTGGCCAGCTCGATCTCGTCGGGATAGGAATGGTGGACCAGGATCGCCATTCCCACCTGGTCTTCGGACAGGCCGTGACGCAACCGCTCCAGGTACGCGTTCTTGTTGTAGAAGCTGGCGAAGACCTTGCGGATCGCGCGGAAGACACCCCGCTCCTTCGATTCGGCCGGATCGCACCGGCACGGCCCGGAGCCGTCGTCGTCCAGGTCATCGGCCAGGCAGCCGCTGTAGCTGTCGTAAAGCCCGGCCCCGCTGAAGTGCTCGCTGTCCTCGACGTTCGTGGAGCTGCGGAAGCGAATCTTCCGGTTGGGATCGAAGTCGTACGCCGGATCGGTCAACGCCGCGATCACCGCATCTTCGAGCGCGGGCGAAAAGCGGGTCACGTCGTCGTCCGTGAACAGATCGCGAATCCGTTCGAGTTCGTACTCCAGCGCCGCGACCGAAGCGGGCGGGAAGCTGAAGCTCGACAGACGCGAGGCGATCTCCTCTCGCAGCGTCCGTCCATCGGCGAGCGTCTGGCCGAGGAAGGCGTTCCACAGGTCGAAGGAGAAAGCCATCGCCACATCACAGTTGCCGGGAATGGCGCGGCGGAGGATCGAGTAGTTGGCCGCCTTGCCGCCGAAGTAGCGAATATCGTCGGGACCGAGAGAGTCGACCGGCGCACTGTATCCGCCCAGAGGCTCGACCGACCGGATCGCCAGAGCCGGGGGCTGCTTGAGAGCGAGGAACTCGGCGGCCTGTTCGGCCGTCATCGTGTCGCTGGCATCGACGAGATTCACGAGGGTCCGGCCGTATTGGTCGTAGGCCCGCAGCACGATGCGCCGCCCCACAAGGTCGAGGGCCTGCCGGCGGTCGGCTTGCTCTGCCAGGTGCACGAAAGGAATGCCGTACGTGTTGGCCAGGATCGCGACGTGGCTGTTGGGCGTCGAGGCCGTCAGGCTGATCACGCCCGCCAGCACCGGGATCTCCGCTGGCACGGCGTCGGTCAGAAGGACGTCGCCGGCCAGCAGATCGCCGCGGCGGTAGGCCGAGTCGATCTCGTCGGGCGCGACGTACCTCAGCCGGCCGATCGTCCAGCCCTGCGAATAGACCGTGTTGCCGCGGGTCCAGCGCGATGCCGAGCTGACGGGCATGCCCTGCTCGGCGAACCACTCGGCGTTGGCTTGGGCCACCTGCGACTGCTCGTAGGACGGGAAGTAGAACGCCCGGACGTTGGGGTCGCTGCTGACGGCAGCCTTGACCGTCGCGAACAGCGCGGCGATCTCTTCGCGGGTGAAGGGGTCGTGCCGGACAAACTGAATCCCGTACTCCTGGATCGGGGCGCTGACGCCGAAGCCGCTGGGCGGCGTGACCACCGCGCCGAGAATCATCTGCTGGTCCTGGGCGTACAGCGTGATGCGGTCGAACTCCTGCGGGCTGATCCCGACGAACGGGCCCAGGCACTCGGAGACGAAATCGTAGTGGAGCGGGAAGTGCCCGCTGTCCTGGAAGTACACCACATTCGGGTCATGCGGCGGCTTCAGGAGCGTGAACTTCACCCAGCCCAGATTGGACATGCCGATGTACTGCCGCTGCTCGAACAGGTCGTCCGGAAAGACGATCTGCGTCTTGCCGTACTCGCACAGGGGCAGAGGCTCGGCCCGAACCACGCCGGACAACACCCACCCGGCCATCGCCAGAACGAGAATGGCCAGCCGAAGTGAAAGACCTCTCGCTACCCTCCGATTTATTGCACCCATCCTCACAACAGAACACCCACCCATCCGTTCCTCCACCATTCAAACCAGTCAAAGAGGCACAAACCGCCCCCATTGCCGTCCATTATACCATATCTCTGTCCGACTATACGCCGGCGCGGCCCCCTCCGGCCGTAGATTCGCCTCTGAAATTGGCTTTGTTTCGCACGCCTGCTATGGCGGATGGCGCACGCCCTCCCATGCAGAACCGGCGCGCCGGTCGAGCACGCCAATGGTGGAACAACGGAGCTGCGGGGCAACCGGCCATGCGCAAGACCCCCTTTCCCGATTTCTGACTCGTCACCGGCAATCCATGGCCTTGTGACTGGATAGTTTTTTATACACCATACTTGATGTTTCATCCGCTGTCACGTGAAATTCTTCCGGAAGATCCGGCGGCATGGCCCTCGCGCACTCGGCCGTCCAGAGGATTGACCGTCGCACAATCCCGCGATATGCTGTCGATGCGATGTGTGAAGGGAAGCCATGGTTGGAGAGGCTTGGACAACCCGGCCGACAGACCGAACAGTGCTCCACGGAGGCCGACCTTGGTCTCTTCTGGAGTGGCCCTCTCGCGGGAGGAATCGAGAGATGATGCGGAGCGCGCTGTATTGTCTGATCTGCACGGGCGTGGCCCTTGTCGGCGGATGCAAGAGGGAGCCAGTCCCGAGCAAGACAACACTTCAGGAGGCGATCGAGGCCGGCGACGTCAATCAGGTGAGCACCCTGCTGGCGAAAGGCGCCGATATCAATGCGCCGGTCAGGGGACCATACACTCCCCTGATGTCGGCCATAGACAAGGGACAGAGAGATGTGGCAGAGGCTCTCATTAACGAGGGCGCCGATGTCAACGCCGTAACCCGCAACGGCACAACAGCTCTACACATGGCAGCGGAGAAAGGTGATGCCTGTCTGGTCGAACTGCTGATCGCAGCGGGTGCGAAACTCGATGCTATGTCGGGTTCTGGCTGGACGCCTCTGCACTATGCACTCAATGGCGACCACGTGGATGTAATACGACTCCTGGTGGCCCGTGGCTGCGACGTCAACGCAAAGGACAGTATTGGTGCGACACCGCTGTGCCGCGCACCTTTCTGCCACGACAAAGCGATTGTCGAACTCCTGATCGCCAAGGGCGCCGACTGCAATGCTGGGGCCAACTCTGGGAACACCCCCTTAACCGGCGCTGTCAAGGCTGGTGAGCCGGACATCGTTGAGCTGCTGATTGCGAATGGCGCCGATGTCAATGCAGAGCCTGACAGCGATTGGACGCCTCTCCACTGGGCAGCACTCGAAGGTCATGGAGAAGTGGCTCGGATTCTCGTAGCCCACGGTGCCGACATCAATGCCAGAGGATGGCGTGACGTCACACCGCTCCATAACGCGGTCCGACCGGATGGCGACGCAGTGGTTGAGTTGCTTCTGGCCAAGGGCGCGGACCCCAACGCGAAGGACGCGCTGGGTCGGACGCCACTACACGAAACCGCAGGCTGGAGCGTGGTCCATCAGGCGCAGCTCCTGATCGACCATGGCGCCAATCTGAACGCCCGGGACAATCAGGGGTGTACACCGCTGCATGTTGCCGCCACGGTAGGTGATGCGGCCGTAGCCACGGTACTCGTCAATGTCGGCAGCGATCTAAACGCGGAGGATGCGACGGGCAAAACGCCTTTGCACTACGCCGTCCTGGTTCCGGAGCCAGACCGGCGAACCGGACTGGTGCGTCTGCTCGTCGGCAAAGGCGCGGATGTCAACGCTCAGGCGCCGTCCGGCTGGACACCCTTGCACTACGCGGCACGCGAAGGCTTCCTCGAAACGGTCGCCACGCTGCTGGACAACGGCGCAGACGCTGAGGCCAAGGCAGCCTCCGGCCAGACTCCCATGGACCTCGCAAGCCGTCGCGGGCACCGCGATATCCTCGACCTGCTGACGACCCACACCGCCAGGCCACAGAGAACGTCCGCGCGAGTCCGAGGGATATAGCCATGGTGTCTTTCGCGAATGATGTAGAAGGGCGGCCGGTTCGGCGGAAAGCCTGGCGGAGGCGGGATGCAGGGCGTTACAATGGAGTCTTGCACGGTCGGAAATCCGGGTCTATAGAGGTGTGCACGATGGGTAGAGCATCAGGCAAAAGGGCGGGGCGTACGCGGCGGGAGGCGCTTCGGGTGCTGGGCGGCGCGGGGCTGGCGGTGGCGTTTCCTTCGATTGTGCCGTCTTCGGTGTTCGGCAAGAATGCGCCGTCCGGTCGGATCGCGGTCGGGATGGTGGGGATGGGGCGGCAGGCGCTGTATGCCAATCTCAAGCCGTTTCTGTTCTCCGATGAGGCGCGGGTGGTGGCGGTGTGCGACGTCGACCGCTGGCGGCTGGCGAAGGCCAAGGCGGAAGTGGACAAGCACTACGGCAACAGCGATTGTCTTGCGACGGGGGACTGGCGCGAGGTGGTTGGGCGCGACGATATCGACGCGATCATGAACTCGACGCCGGACCACTGGCACGTGCCCATCTCGGTCGCGGCGGTGCGGCGGGGAAAGCACGTGTCGTGCGAGAAGCCGCTGACGCTGTCGGTCGCCGAGGGCCGCGTGCTGGCCGATGCGGTGGCCAAATACGGCGTGACGTTTCGCACCGACAGCGAGTGCCGCACGGATGCGTACATGCACCGCGTCGCCGAGCTGGTGCGCAACGGATACGTCGGCGCGATCCGGCGCATCGAAGTGGGTGTGCCCACAGGCGATATCGCCGGAGGTCTGGCGACGCCAACGCCGGTCCCTGCGGAACTCGACTACGACATGTGGACGGGTCCGGCGCCGCAGAGGCCGTACGCGGTGGACCGCGTCCATCCGCCGCAGGCGTACACGCGGCCGGGCTGGATGCGATGCCGGGACACGTGCGAGGGGATGGTCACCAACTGGGGCACGCACACGCTCGACGTGACGCAACTGCTCCACAACAGCGAACGGACCGGCCCGGTCAGCGTGGAGGGCAAGGGCGAATACCCGGCGCCCGGTTCCGGGCTGTGGAACGTGCTGCTCAATTTCCAGGTGCAATACCGCTACGCCGATGGGGTGATCGTGGACTACCACACCGCCGAGGGCGCTTTCATCCGCGTCGAGGGCACCGACGGATGGATTCACGCCCCGTGGCTGGGCGGCCAGATGACCGCCAGCGACCCGGCGATCCTGCGGATCAAGCTCAAGGATAGCGACGTCCGCCTGCCACAGCGGCAGGACAAGGAAGATTTCCTCTACGGGATCAAGAACCGCGCGACGACGATGGCCGACGCCGAGGTGGGCCACCGCACCTGCTCGATGTGCCAGACAGCGCACATCGCCATCCAGCGCGGACGCAGGCTCCGGTGGAATCCCGACGTCGAGCGATTCGTCGACGACGAGAAGGCCAACGAGATGCTCCAGCGCTCCTATCGCGAGCCATGGGACCTGGACATCACCCTCTGACGCGGCCCACAGAGATGGGGGCGAATGATTATTCGCCCCTACAGCCATCCCCAATCCCGATCCTTATCGGGATTGAGGCTGCCACCCAAGAAGAACCCCCACGCTATTTGGCGGCTTTTTCGAGAACGGAGGCGAGGGTGACGGGGCAGCCGCCCTGCTTCTTCGATTCGTCGGCGGCGGTCATGAAAGCGAAAATCTCGATGGTCTCCTCGGCCGGCACCGGGATGTGGCCCGTCTCGAAGAACTTGACGATCTCGTTGACCAGGTGCCCGTAGCCTTCGTAGCCACCGCTGCGAGCGATGCCCTTCGTGCCGAAGACCATCGCGCCGTAGTCCTGCCGGCCGCTCTTGAGCCCGCGATAGGTGCCGATCCGCCCGTCCTTCCAGCGGCCGACGACGAATTCGGTGCCGTCGGTCTGGAGTCTCTGGACGGACTCGCAGCCCGGCCCCATGATCGTGAAGAGGATCTCGACGCCATGCACGCCGTACCAGTAGAGGTCGGGATGGTGCTCTTCGAGGCTGCACGGGCTGAACGCATCGCAGCCGCGGACCTCGCCGATCTGGTCGTTGTTCCGCATGCCGAGCACGCCCGGACCGAACCGCAGCGAGGAACTGGACCAGCAAGGGACATTGTTCTCCTTGGCGAGCCGGAAGATCTCGATCACATCGGCGAGACTGCCGGCCATGGGCTTGTCGATGAAGAGCGGCTTCTTCGCGGCGATCACCGGCCTGGCCTGCGCCAGGTGCGGCCGGCCGTCGACGCTCTCCAGCAGCACGCCGTCCACCTTGCGGCACAGCTCCTCGATGCTATCGACGATCTCGACGCCGAATTCGTCCTTCAGTTGCTTCGTATAGCCCTCCACGCGACCGGCGGACGACTCAATGTCGGCCGAACCTCCCGGATAGCCGGCGACGACCCGGTAGTTCCAGTCCTTCGCCGGATCGTTCAGCAGCTTGGTGAAGGCGGTGACGTGCGAAGTGTCGAGCCCGATCAGGCCGATGCGAAAGACTCCGCCGGCCTGCTCGGCAAACGCGGGCAGACCAAGACACAACAAGACCACCAGAACCACGATCGTCGTACGAGCCATCATCGAGCCTCCACTTCTATGTTGCGTTTGTTTGGACAATACGAATGCACATCCTGATCGGCGTTATACTCTGTCGGGCGTCGGGCACACGAACGGGGCGCGGTACTCGCGGTGCAGGATCGCGTTGGCCTCGGCGCTGTTCGTGAACACTTCCTTCTTCGGATCGAACTGAAGCAGCGGTCCCATCGAGATCGGGTACTTGTCCAGATCGACTCCGTTGTCGGTCAGGTGGCGCAGGGTCCGGTTGAGCGTCAGGATGTTGTTGTCGCGGCTCTTGACCTTCTCGAGCACCGCCTTGGCCTCGGCCACAGAGACCTTGTTGTTCTCGCCCAGGTAGTAGCTGATGTTGGCCAGGTGCGCCAGAGCCGCCGACAGGTGACCCTGGAAGGCATCGGAGTTGAGGTCCTTCGAGCGCCGGCTGCGCACGGCCTGGACGAAATTGTCATAGTGATTGCCGCCGCCTTTGAACTCCTTGACGACCCGGCCCTGAAGGTCGAACACAACGCAGTGGTCGTACTCCCTTTGGGCGAGGTAGCCTTCGGTCCCGTAGAAGATCACGCCGATCTTGTTGCCCTTGACGCTGTCGAACATGGTGTTGATTTCCATGTCGGCGGAGTTGTCCACGGACAGGCCGCGCGTCTCGAAGACCATGCACTTGTCGCCGTAGTCGTAGATGGCCACCTCGGTGTTGGCGGTGTCACCCGCATCGACGTAGCCGGGGTCGTTGCGTTCGGCCTGATAGCCGAGGCGGCCGCCGTACGTGATCACGCTGTTGGGATGCCGATTGACGCCGAGACCCCACCGCGCGATGTCGGTCTGGTGCGGCCCCTGGTTGCCGGAGTCGCCGTTGCCGTACAGGCGCTGCCAGTGCCAGTCATAGTGGAACTGCGGGCGGGTCAGCTTGGGCGAGCTGTACGGGGCCGGCCCGCTCCAGAGATCGAAGTCCACGTCCGCGGGAATCGGATAGTCGCCCAGCGACCCGATCGACTTGCGGCGTTTGTAGCACAGCCCTCGGGCGAGGTTGACTTGGCCGATGCCTCCGTCGGCGAGGAACTTCATCGCGTCCCGGACCGCCGGGTTCGAGCGGCACTGCGTGCCCACCTGGCAGATCCGTCCGTACTTCTTCGCCGCGGCCACCAGCGCCGCGCCTTCCGGGATGTCGTGACTGATCGGCTTTTCGATGTAGACATCCTTGCCCGCCTGCATGGCCCAAACGCCGCACAGCGCATGCCAGTGGTTCGGCGTCGCGGTTGAGACGATGTCGAGCGACTTGTCGTCGAACGCCTCGCGCATGTCCTTGACCCACCTGGGACGCTTGCCGGTCTTCTTCTCGATCGAGTTGCAGCAATTCTCGCCCACCTTCTCGTCCACGTCGACGATGTAGGCGATCTCGCAATCCTTGCGGCCGGAGAAGGCGCTGATATGACTGCCGCCGCGACCCTTGCAGCCGACGACGGCGCAGAGAAGCTTGTCGTTGGCGCCGGCGTTCTGCGCTTGGGCCGCGCCGATCATGGGAGCGGCCGAGATCATCGCCGCCGTGGTAAACATCGAGTCCCGCAGAAACTGTCGTCGCGTTCGCTCTGTCATGATGGCTGCTCCTTTATCCTATAGGTCTGCCAATACCTCACGCCTGCATCGTCACCGCCTCTGTCCATTCCCACAGTGTACCCCGCCCTGTCGCCATTTCAAGGCGCACGGCGTCAATTCCTCGCGGGCCGCATGGCCCCTCGTAGGGGCGAATGATTATTCGACCCTACCGCGTCTGCGCTCGGGCGGCTCGATTCCAAGCAGGTGCCGCACGAAGAAATCGTCGCGTCGGCGGCTGCCGTAGGCGCCGCCGTTGCCGTGCCCGGCGCCGGGAACCACGACAAGATCGAAGTCCTTGTCCGCCTTGATCAGGGCGTCGACGAAACGCATGGTGGATTCCGGCGGGACGTTGTCGTCCATTTCGCCGACGACCAGCATGAGCTTGCCCTGCAAGCGATGGGCATTGTCGATGTTGGAGCATTCGGCGTACTGCGGGCCGACCGGGTAGCCCATCCACTGCTCGTTCCAGGAGGCTTTGTCCATGCGGTTGTCGTGACAGCCGCACGAAGCAACGGCGACCTTGTAGAACTCCGGATGGAACAGCACCGCGCCGGCGGCGTTCTGCCCTCCGGCGGACGTGCCATAGACTCCCACGCGGCTGATGTCGTAGTACGCATACTTCTTCGCAGCCGCCTGGTGCCACAGAATGCGGTCGGGAAAGCCCGCGTCCTTGAGGTCCTTCCAGCAGACATCGTGAAAGGCCTTGGAGCGATTGGCGGTGCCCATGCCGTCCATCTGCACGACGATGAAACCGAGGTCGGTCAGAGAGCTGAACCGATTGAAGGGGCTGAAGCTCTTGGGCACGTAAGCGCTCTGCGGGCCGGCGTAGATCTGCTCGATGACGGGGTACTTCCTGGCGGGATCGAAGTCCTTCGGCCGGCAGATGATCCCCCAGATATCGGTCGCGCCGTCACGCCCCTTGGCGACGAAGACCTCCGGCGCCGTCCAGCCGCCGGCGACCAGTCCGCTGATGTCCGCTTTCTCCAGCTCGCAGACCAGCGAGCCGTTCGAGGCGCGGCGCAGCGTGTGCACGGGGGCCATGTCCACGCGGCTGTAGGTGTCGATCAGGAATCGGCGGTCGGGAGAGAACTGGATCGAGTGGTTCCCATCGCCTTCGGTCAGAGCCACCAGGCCGGAGCCGTCAAAGTTGACGCGATAGTGGTGGAGGAAGTATGGGTCCTGGTCGGGATTCCTGCCGCCGGCCTCGAACCAGATCTGGCGGGCCGGCTCGTCGATCCGTTCGATGCCTCGCACGACCCACTCGCCTCGGGTGATCTGGTTGGCGATCCTGCCTTCTTTCGCGTCCACGAGATAGAGGTGACGCCAGCCGTCCCGTTCGGAGGCGTAGACGATCTCGTCGCTCTCGTCCAGCCAGTTGACGCGCTCCAACCTCAGGTTCTCGGTGTGCGCGGTCCAGATGAAGGTCTCGGTCTTCTCGTCGATCAGGTTCCGCGTCCGGCCCGTCTGCGAATCGACCTCGATGACACGGAACCGCTGGTGGCCTCGGTCGATCTTCTCGTAGGCGAAGCGGCGGCCGTCCTTCTTCCAGTGCAGCTCGGGCCTTTGCCAGTCCAGTTCGAGCTTGTCAACCTCGGGCTTGGTCTGTGCGCGCGTTTCAATGTCGAACAGGTTCAACTCATACATGGCGAACTTGTCGCCCGGAAGCGCATAGGGCCGGGTGTGGAGCCTCGCCCGTCCGCCGCCGTCCGGCGACGACTCGATCCGGTAGACCTCCTTGTTGTCCCCCGGTTCGACGCGAAACGCCACCAGCGTCTGCGAGTCGGGCGCCCACGAGAGCAGGTCATACGCGTTGCCCTCGGCGCCGTCGGTGCTGAGCTGGATCTCCTCGTCGGTGTCCCTGGCCCGCACAAACACGTTGTGATCCTTGACCAAGGCCGTCCATCGGCTGTCGGGAGATTCGGCAGACTGATTCCGGCGTCGGCCTGGGCCTCTGGGCCGGCCGGATCGCGATTCCTGCTCGTCCTCCGCGTCGGATGGAGCGACATCCGTCTTGGAGCAGGTGTACGAGGACAGGTCACATACCCACGACGCCTCGTTCACCTGGAACCGAACGGACTTGGCGTCGTCGGTGAATTCGATGCTGTCGAAGGGCAATTGATCGGCCTTGTACTCGGCGCCTGCCGCTTCCGACAACGCGGCGGCCAGCCTGGCATGGTCGAACGCCTCGCGCCGGATGCCCTCTTCCGCGCTGACCCGAATGAATTGCCGCTTGTCGCCGGCAAGGTCGTTGCGATACCAGAAGCACGTGTTCTCGGCGAACCAGTGCGGCGTGATCCGGCCCTTGTAGTATCCCTCCACGCGACGCGGGCCCCGCATCCGGTCCTGCGGCGACTCGGCGGCCCAAACCGGCGTGCTCGCGATCATCAGGCCAAAAGCCAGGAACAGGGCTGTGCATCGAGCGTATTCACGGCGACTTCTCATGGTCATCCTCTACTCCAGGTGTCATTCACTCGAATGCGTGAACATGGGGTTTCAGCGAAGGCATGTCACGGCAGATATCGCCAATCGACCTTGCCCTTGTAGGCCATGGTCGTCTCGACCAGATCGAACAAGCCCGGATCGTAGGCCTTCAGGGCCTCGCGCGTGGTGATCGGAGCAGGCGCATCATTGGGGCAGACGCCCTGCCCGACCGCGTCAAAGTAGGCCAGCACACCCTCGGTCCAGTACTCGACGCGGTTGTGGACGGCCACGGTGCCCTTCCACAGGCCGCAGTTCATGGCGTCGTCGTACAGCGTCTTGAGCCGCTCGTCGAATCGGACGTCCATCCGTTGCACGCGCAGTTCGTACTGCTGAACGTCACGGCCTCGATCCTCCCAGTTGGGGTCCACCGGGCGCATGCCGGTGACGTGGTAGAGCGCCTTGGCGAAGACACGGATCACCTGGCATTCCGTCGCGTACGGATCGCGGGCCAGGTCGCCGAGCACGTTGGCCTGATCCACGACGAGCACGTTGACACCCGGCGTGTACTCCAGATGGCGTCCTGTGTGGTCGGCGCCCTTTTCTACCATCTGTGGGAACTCCGGCAGGTCGGCCAGGCTCTCCGACGGGCCGAGCACGACCAGCCTCAGGTCCTCGGCCATCAGCGCCTTGAGGATGTCGTGACGGTAGGCGAACATCTTGCGAATCGTGTCGTTGGCCTTGAGCAGGGCCTCGTCGCAGGCCTCACGTCCGAGCACGGTGAACTCGCGGGCCCAGGTGAACTTCGTATAGTACGGATCGATCTTGAACCGCGCGGGCGGCGCAATCACGTTAGGCAGAGGTTGCAGCCACGTGTAGCGCCAATCCTGCTCGGGACTGAGGTTGAACGTGCGGCGGACCAGTTCGTAGCCTTGGGGGTCGTAGATCTTGAGCTGCTCGCGCTTACCGATGGGACCGTGATTCCAATTGTTGACGCGGTTGCACTCGAAATAGGCCTGGGCGATCTCGGACCAGTACTCGGCGGGGCTGCTGATCGCGTAGGTGTCTTCGTACAGGTCTTTGTCGACGGCGTTGCGATAGGCGGCCATCCGGCGGCCGTCCCACTCGGGTTCGACGCGGCGCAGCATGCTGTCGATGGTGTGACAGAACTCGTGGACCGCGATGCTCTCGTCGTCGTAGCGATCGATGGGCAGGCTGAGGAGGTTCTCCTCTCCAAAGCTGGTCGGGTAGCCGCCGGTGCCGCGAACGCGTTCGTTCAGGTAGTCCGGGTTCGGCGCATTGCGGTTCTCCGGCATGTCGGTGTAGACCTGGTCTTTGCCGATGACGATCAGGTACATGCCCTGCTCGACCATGGCCTGGAGGACGTCGGGCCGACCGGCGAGCATGTGCGTGACAATCTCGTAGGTCCGCTGCAAGGCCAAGTCCGCCACCTCTTCCGAGGCCAGCACGGGCATGCCTTTGACGTCGATGTGCTTCTTGTAGAAATCGCGATAGACCGTCACATCCACAGGGCCGCCTCGGCGCCGGCCGGGCCGGCCCGCCGCGATCCTCTCGAAGAACGACTCCGGCGGCGCTGTGACTCTCGGGATCTCCGCCCCTTCGCTCGACCGGGTGCACACACAAACGCTCGCCGCCAGGACACCCACCACCATCAGAACTCGCGCTGTCAATCGCACAAGCAGCACCTTTCCACGCGCATACGTCATTCCCCCCGCCACAAAGTAGGGGCGAATAATTGTTCGCCCCTACGAAGGCATCTTGAAATCTTCGCCGGTTTCGATCAACTCCTGACGACCCACTTGGCCGAGACCGATTTCGTCGTCGCTCAGATAACACGCCGGATCCGGCGCCCACGAATCGCCAAAATAGGCATCGGCCCGCACGCGCAGGCTCCCGCCGCAGGCGTCGAAAAACTTGCACAGCCGGCACCGGCCCTTGATGCGCGACCGGCGATCACGCAATCCCTTGAGCAATGGCTCGTCCGGGTCCATCCAGATCTCACTGAACGGCCTCTCACGAACGCCGCCCAGGTCGTACCGCCACCAGAACTGGTCGGGATGGACGTGGCCTTCGTAGTCGATACAGCCGATGCCGACCCCGCTGCTGTAGAGACCGCCGCCGTTCCAAGTGAGCAGTTTCCAGACCTCTTCCGCCCGGCTGTCCCCTTCGGCCAGCAGCTTCAGGTAGAGATAGACCCCATCGACGTGGTTGTCCACCGTCAGGATGTCCGTCTCGCGGCCGGCCTCATCGAAGAAGCGGGCCTTGGCAAGGATGCGGTCGATCGCCTCGCGGCATTCGGCGTGGGACAGGTCGTCTCCAATCATCGCAGCGCCGCGTCCGCTGGGCACCAGATGATAGAAACACACGCGTTCGATGCCCTCGGCCTCGAAGAAATCGAACAGCCCTTCCAGGTCCTGCACGTTTCGACGGGTCAGGGTCAAACGCAGACCGACTCTGACCCCGGCTTCCATGCACTGCCGGATGCCGCTGACCGCGCGGTCGAACGCTCCCGCGACGCCGCGGAATTTGTCGTTCACCGGCCCGATGCCGTCGAGACTGATCCCGACGTAAGAGACGCCGAGCTGCTGGATCTTCCGCGCCACCTCGGCGGTGATCAGTGTGCCGTTCGTGGAGATGACCGCCCGCAACCCCCGAGCGACGGTGTGCTCGATCAATTCGAACAGATCCGGACGCATGAGCGGTTCGCCGCCGGAGAAGAGCACCGACGGCACGCCGAAGCCGGCCAGATCGTCGATAACGCCCCTGGCTTGGGCGGTCGACAGCTCATCGCAGGCCTTGTCGGCCCCGCTGTCGTTGTAGCAGTGGACGCACTTGAGGTTGCACCGGCGTGTGATGTTCCAGACCACGATGGGTCGTCGTTCGGAGGCCTTGGCCGGGACCGCCTCGCCCTGCCGCTGGCCGGAGTCCTTTTTGCCGTAACGCAGCCAGTCCCCCGGGGTAATCTGGCCGCAATAGAGCTTACTGATATTGATCATAATGCCTTGAACCTCACGGAGACCTCGGACCCGGCTCCGGCAAAGATCACATTATACGCGCTGCGGTCCTGCGGAACAACCCGCTGCCGATCAGGGATTGGGCATACGGCCTCCGGCGCGATTCGAGGGAGATTCTTCGCTTGCATTGGCGTCTCGCAGTGACTACACTGGCGGTCACCATGATCGACACGATTGATCCGATGCTCGGCCGGCCTTCCCTTGTTCCGACGCGTCGTTATTTCGCACGTCCCGAGTGCAAGAATCCCTGCCTGTTCTATTTCTTATCGAGGAGACAGCCATGAATCAACCGATCGACCATCTCAACGTCAACCGTCGTCAGTTTCTCCAGGCCACCGGCTCGCTGGCGGCAGGCGCCGCTGTGCTGGGGGGTCTCTCGCCGGCCGCGTTCGCCGGGCAGGACCACACGATCCGCCTGGCGCTGCTCGGCTGCGGCGGGCGCGGCACCGGCGCCGTCGGCGACGCCCTGTCCGTCCCCAACAGCGGACCGATCAAGCTGTACGCGATGGCCGACGTCGTCGAAAGCCGCATGACCAGCGCGCACAAGTCGCTTCAGGAGCGGTTCGGCGACAAGATCGACGTGCCGGAGGACCGCCGCTTCATCGGCTTCAAGGGCTACCAGAAGGCCATCGACCTGCTGAGGCCGGGCGACGTGGCGATGTGCACCACGCGCTCTTACATCCGGCCGCTGCACGTCGAGTATGCGATCAAGAAGGGCATCAACGTCTTCATGGAAAAACCCTTCGCCTCCGACCCCGGCGGCCTGCATCGGCTGCTCCGCGCCGGCGAGGAAGCCGAGCGGAAAGGCGTCAAGGTGCTGGCGGGCGTGCAGTGCCGCCACTCTCCGGCCCGGCAGGCACTGATCGAGAAGATCCGCAACGGCGAGATGGGCGAGATCCCTCTGATCCGCGCCAACCGCCTGGGCGGCACCGGATGGCTGGGCAACCAGGGCGCCAACGCCAACAAGCTGATGAGCCAGCTCGAGTTCGGCCGGGCCGAGCTGTACTGGGTCGGATCGGGCCACATGGTCGACAATCTGATCCACCAGATCGACGAATGCTGCTGGATCAAGGACGCCTGGCCCGTGCAGGCGGTGGGTCTGGGCGGGCGCGTGCCGCGCAGCCAGGACCACGGACAGAACATCGATGTCTATTCGATGGAGTACACCTTCGCCGACGGGACCAAGGCGTTCTGCGGGTTCCGGCGGATGAACGAGTGCCGCAACGAATTTGCCACGTTCATCCACGGGACCAAGTGCGCCGCGCAGTTCTCCGGCGACGTCCACGCCGCGACTGTCCACATGTTCAAAGACCAGCGGATCGCAAACAGCAACATCGCCTGGACGCCCACCAAGGACCGCTACAGTCCGTGGCAATACGAGTGGAACGTCTTCATCGACAGCATCCGCAGCGACCGCCCGCACAACGAGGTCAAGCGCGCCGTGTACTCGGACCTCACCTCGTGCATGGGCCGCGCCGCCTGCCATACCGGCCAGACGATCACGTGGGATGACATGATGAAGTCGCGCTTCCAGTTCTGCGACTATCTCGACAACATCGACTACGACAGCCCGCCGCCGGTCAAGGCCGACGCGGACGGCTGGTTCCCTGTCCCCATCCCCGGCCAGTGGACGGAAATCTAAAACGACGAATGGCGTGAGAACAGTTACGTGTGGCAGCCTCAAGCGCAGCTTGGGGATGGCGTCCTTGGCGAAACCATCCCCAACTCCTGCGGAGTTGAGGCTGCCACACTTTTTGTAGTGATCCAGGACCGCTCATGGGGGACACCCTCTCGTCCGTCGAGGCGGCGTGCGGGAAGTGGTTAAAAGACAGCCTTGAATTGGTGGGCGGAATTGGCCTAAGATTCACCTCAGCAGCACCGTCCAACAATCACAAGGTGTCGTGCGCGGCCGCACGACCAACAGGAGGCAGCCATGAGGAAAACGACGTTCATCACCCTGTCACTGATCCTGACGTTCCACGGTCTGGCTCTCGCCCAAGGGCAGGATCCGGCCGTCAGCGCTTTTGAAGCGAAGATCGTTCGGGCACGGCCTCTGCCCCTGGAGAGCGTGCGTCTGACGGGCGGACCGCTCAAGCGATCCCAGGACCTCGACGCGAAGTACCTGCTCGATCTGGAGCCGGATCGCATGATGGCCGGTTATCGCCTCCGCGCCGGCCTGGAAGCCAAAGCGGAGGGTTACGGCGGATGGGATTCAGTCGAAGGGCGGCAGTTGACGGGACATGTCGCAGGGCACTATTTGTCCGCGGTCAGTCTGATGTACGCCGCCACCGGCGATCCGCGTTTCAAGGAACGGGCGGATTACCTCATCGGCGAGATGAAGGTGGTCCAGGACAAACGAGGCAACGGCTATCTCGGCGCGATCGCCAACAACGAAGGCACCGACGGCGCCGAGATCTTCGAGCGGGTCGCCGCCGGTGACATCCGCTCCGGCGGCTTCGACCTCAACGGCATGTGGTCGCCCTGGTACACCCTGCACAAAACGTATGCGGGTCTGCGCGACGCGTATCGCTATACGGGCAACAGGACCGCACTGGAGCTGGAGATCAAATTCGCTGCCTGGGCGGAGGGGATCGTCTCCCGGCTCTCCGACGTCCAGGTGCAGCGCATGCTGAACACCGAGTTCGGCGGGATGAACGAGATCTTCGTTGACCTGTACGCGGACACCGGGGAGGCCCGATGGCTGGACCTGTCGTACAAGTTCGAGCACCGGTCCTTCATCGATCCGCTGATGCGTCACCAGGACAACCTGGCGGGCAAGCACGGCAACACGCAGGTGCCCAAGCTCATTGGTTCGGCCGACCGTTTCGCCTGCACGGGCGCCGCCGGCGACCTGCTGGCGGCGGGATTCTTCTGGGATCGGGTGGTGCAACACCACAGCTTCGCCACCGGCGGGCACGGCAAGGACGAGTACTTCCACAATCCCGACAAGCTCAGCACTGTCGTGGACGGCCGCACGTGCGAAACGTGCAACGTCTACAACATGCTCAGACTGACCCGGCGGCTGTTCGCTTTGCGGCCCGATGCGCACTACGCCGACTTCCACGAGCGGGCCCTGTTCAACCACATTTTGGCCTCGCAGGACCCGAACGACGGCTGGGCCTGTTACATGGTCCCGGTCGGCCGGGCGGTGCAGCACGAATACGAACGCAACATGCGCGACGGCAGCTTCACCTGCTGCACGGGCTCGAGCATGGAGAGCCACGCGCTGCACGCCGACGGCATCTACTACGAGTCGGGTGACACGCTCTGGGTGAACCTGTACGCGCCGTCCACAGCCGAATGGGCCGGCGCAGGCGTCAAGCTCGCCGTCGAGACCGGTTTTCCCGAGGGCGAATCGGCCACGATCAAGCTGACGGCCAAGTCACCGAAAGAATTCACGCTGGCCCTGCGAAAGCCTTATTGGGCCGGCGACGGTTTCGCCGTCAAGGTCAACGGCCAAGCGGTCTCCGAGGACGTGATCGATCCGTATCGCGGCGTCCCCGAATCGGGCCGGCCGAGGCGCGATCGCCAGAGAGGCATACAGGGACCGAGTTCCTACGTCGAGCTGAAACGCACATGGAAGAGCGGTGACACCGTGGAGGTGACACTGCCCAAATCGCTGTATCTGGAGCCGACGGCGGACAACCCGCGCGTCGCGGCCATCTTGTGGGGTCCGCTGGTACTGGCCGGTGACCTGGGGCCCGAGCGGGACGGCCGGCGCGTGGTAGGGGCGAATAATCGTTCGCCCCTACGGCAGACGCAAGCTTCGGTGTTCGTGGCGGCCGAGAAACCCGTCGCCGAATGGCTCAAGCCGGTGGACGGCGAGCCGGGCCGGTTCCGCACGGACGGCGTCGGACGCATCCCCGATTCGGTGGACCGGGTCGCCGATGTGGATTTCGTCCCCTTCTATCGCCTGCATCGCCGCACCTATGGCATCTACTGCGACTTCTTCACGCCGCCGGAATGGCAGCAGAAACAGGCGGAATATGCCGCCGAGAAGGAACGGCAGCGCAGGCTCGAACAGGCCACCGTCGGCTACGCCCAGCCCGGCGAGATGCAGCCGGAACGCGACTACAACTACCAGGCCGGCGACGACAGCCGGCCCATCCGCGTCGAGGGCCGCGCGGGACGCCAGAGCCAGAGCTGGTTCTCGTTCGATCTGCCGGTGGACGCCGATCATCCCATGGCGTTGATCGTGACGTACTACAGCGCCGAATGGCGTCGCGGTCCGGCCCGATTCGAGATCCTCGTCGACGGGCAGCGCGTGGCCGAGCAGGAAGTAGATCGCACCGAGCCGGCTCGATTCTACGATGTCGAGTACCCGATCCCAGCCAACCTGATCCAGAACAAAGAGAAGGTCACCGTTCGCTTCCAGGCAAGCGGGGGCAATTCGGTCGCGGGCGTGTTCGGCATTCGCATGATCCGAGCAGACGCGGAACGATAGTACGGGCAAATGGTGATTCGCGCCCACGTAGAAACACCCATGGACAATCGGAGATTCGTCATGAGAACGAGATACACCTCTCTTCTGCCGGCAACACTGCTGGTCGTCGCCGTTAGCATGCTTTTCCGCGTGGCCTTGGCGCAGCCGGAGCCCGGCGCTTCGTCGTCCGGCGTGAATATGGCCGCCGTCGCCGAGCCGTCCAGCTCATACGTATCCGGCGACACCTCCAACGTGGCCCTCAACGACGAGTACGATCCGCGCAGCTCGCGCGACAATCGCCGGGGCTCGTACGGCAATTGGCCCACGAGGGGCACGCAGTGGGTTCAATACGAATGGAGCCAGCCGATCAGCACCAATAAGATCGACGTCTACTGGTGGGACGACCGCCGGGGCGTCCGCCTGCCCAAGGCGTGCCGCCTGTTGTACTGGAAGGACGGCGCCTTCGCGACGGTGAGCAGTCCTGCGGGCTTGAGCGTGGAAGGCGATCGATACAACACGACGACCTTCGACGAGGTCGTCACGTCGAAGCTCCGGCTGGAGATCGACTCCAACGACACCTTCTCCACCGGCATCCTCGAGTGGAAGGTCTACGATTCGGGCCGGTCGCCCGATTTCCCGCCTCGCGTCGATGCGGGGGTCGATCGCGTGGTCGTGCGCGGCGGCAAGACCTACCTGGCAGGCCAGACGAAGACGCTGGCGAAGAAGGACGCAGCGCCGACGAAACTGACCTGGAGCAAGGACTCGGGACCGGGATCGGTCGCTTTCGAGGATGCCAACGGTGCGACGACCAGTGCGACGTTCTCTGCTGTCGGTGACTACGTACTCAGGCTCACCGCGACCAGGGGCCCGCTGAGCGGCTCGTCGACCGTGAGCGTCAAGGTCGTGACGCCTCCACCGGCGAAGAATCTCCATCCGGTCGACACCAAACCGTACAAGATCAACAGTCGTCTGTGGAACGACCGGGCGAAGGCATTGATCGTCAACTGGATTCCGCACTGCATCGCGAAGATCTCCGATCCGAACGTGAAGGAAGGCGGCATCAACAATTTCCTCGACGCCGCGAACAAGCTGGCGGGCAGACCGCACGGCCGGCACCGAGGCTATGTCTTCTCCAACGCCTGGGTCTACAACACGATCGAGTCGATCTGCGTGGCGCTGATGGTCGATCCGCAGGGTGACCGGGAGATCATTCAGGCCCAGCAGGCCATGAAGGCGACGTTGGAGGACTGGATTCCGAAGATTCTGGCGGCGCAGGAGCCGGACGGCTATATCCAGACCGCCTTCACCTTGAGCAATCGTGAACACTGGTCCCCGAGACACCGGGGCGATCATGAAGGCTACGTCGCGGGCTACTTCCTCGAAGCCGCAGTGGCCCACCACAACCTCACCAGAGGCAAGGACCTGCGCCTCTACAACGCGGCCAAGAAGCTCGCCGACTGCTGGGACGCCAACATCGGTCCGGCCCCCAAGAAGGAATGGTACGACGGCCATCAGGCGATGGAGATCGCCCTGGTCCGATTCGGCCGTTTCGTCAACGACACCGAGGGGCAGGGCCAGGGCGACAAGTACATCCAGCTGGCGAAGTTCCTTCTGGACTGCCGCAAGGATGGCTCCGAATACGACCAGAGCCACGTGCCGGTCGTCCAGCAGTATGAGGCGGTTGGCCACGCGGTGCGGGCTTCGTATTCCTACGCCGGCATGGCCGACGTCGCGATGGAGACCGGCGATATCGACTATCACAGCGCCGTCATCAGCCTGTGGGACAACATCGTCAACCGCAAGTACTACGTCACGGGCGGGATCGGCAGCGGAGAGACCTCCGAAGGGTTCGGCCCGAACTACTCGCTTCGCCACGACGCCTACTGCGAATCCTGTTCGAGCTGCGGCGTCATCTACTTCCAGCACAAGCTCAACATGACCTATCACGACGCCTGCTTCGCCGATCTGTACGAGGAGACGCTTTACAACGCCCTGCTCGGCTCGGTCGATATGGATGGCAAGAACTTCTACTACCAGAACCCGCTGGATTCGTACGGCCCGCGATACGACTGGCACGTCTGCCCCTGCTGCGTGGGCAACATTCCCCGTGTCCTGCTGATGCTACCCACCTGGACCTACGTCAAGAGCGACGACGGCGTCTACGTGAACCTCTTCGTCGGCAGCACCGTGACGGTCGAAGACGTCGCGGGCACGGACGTCGAAATGGTCCAGACCACCGACTACCCCTGGAGTGGCGACGTGTCGATCACTGTCAATCCTGCGACCGCCAGGGAATTCAGCGTCAGGGTCCGCGTGCCCAATCGCGGCGTGAGCGAGCTGTATACGCCCGCCCCGAACGCCGACGGCATCGCGTCCATCACCGTCAACAGAACCGCCGTCACGCCCGCGATCGAAAAAGGCTACGCGGTCATCCGGCGCACGTGGAAGGCCGGCGACAAGATCATACTGACGCTGCCGATGAAGGTTCAGCGGGCCAAAGCCAGCGACAAGATCGAAGCGACTCGAGGCCGCGTGGCCCTGCGCTATGGTCCGCTGGTCTACTGCGCCGAGAGCGTCGATCAGGATCTCAACAAAGTTCTGAACCCGGCGGCGGCGTTGAACACGGAATGGAAGGGCAACCTCCTTCACGGCGTGACGGTCATCAAAGGCGCGTGGGCGGATGGGTCAGCGATGACCGCCATTCCCTACTACGCACGGGACAATCGCGGCACGGGCCCGGCCGACATCCGCGACGACGAAGGCGACGCCGGTCGGCAGGGTCGACGCCGGCGGCCCTTGAGCTCGTCCGTCTGGCTGAAGGACCAATAGGACCTGCGAGAGCATATGGACGCGCAAATGTAGGATGGGCTTTAGCCCATGCGGCTGATACGGCATGGGCTGAAGCCCATCCTACTTGAATGACCACCTCGGCTCTGCTATGATGGCGGCATCGTTTTGCAGGCACCATCAAACTGCAGGGGCGTCCCGGCGCGCCGGGAGGCCCGTAACGGGCGAAAGGAGAATGTCACCATGCAACGACGTCAATTCCTCAAAGCCAGCGCCGCCCTTGGGGCCGGGTTGACCATCCTGCCCAGCGGCGTGCTCTCCGGAGCCAACGCACCAAGCAACAAGCTCAACGTCGCCATGATCGGCACCTGGGGCCGGGCCGACGCCCATTTCGACGCCATCTCCAGCGAGAACGTCGTGGCCCTTTGCGACGTGGACGAAAAGCACCTCGCGCACGGCGCCGAGCGGTTCCCCAAGGCCCAGACCTACATCGACTGGCGCAAGTGCCTTGACCAGAAGGGCCTCGACGCGGTGCTCTGCTGCACGCCGGACCATACGCACGCGTTCATCGGCAATTGGGCGCTGAACCGCGACCTGCACTGCTACATGGAAAAGCCGCTGGGCATCAGCGTCGAAGAAGCCCGATTGCTCCGCGCCCACTACCTCCGGAAGAAACACAAGCTCGCCACGCAGGTCGGCACGCAGCGCCACGAAAAGCCGAACTTCAATCGCGTGCGCGAGCTGATCACCGACGGCGCCATCGGTACGCTACAAAGCGTCTACACCTGGGGCGACCGGCAGATCCGACGCGACGGCTACCCCAAGGCGGCGGGCAACCCGCCCGAGCACCTGCACTGGGACCTCTGGCTCGGACCGTCGCCGTGGCACCCCTATAACCCTGAGTACTTCTCCCGCGAGCCTGGCATGAACTGCTTGAGCTGGAATATGTACTGGGACTTCGGCACCGGCCAGGTCGGCGACATGGGCAGCCACACGATGGACCTCGCCTGGAACGCGATCGACGCCGGCCTGCCGACCACCGCCGAGGCCAAGGGCGAGAAGTACAACCCCGAGGTCACGCCCGTCGAGCTGGAGATGCACTTCGACATGCCGGCCAACGACTGGCGTCCGGCGATTCGAGTCGCCTGGTATCAAGGCGGCGCCATGCCTCGCTCGCCCAGCCGGTACGTCGATCTGAACAAGATCGATCACGGTGCGATGTTCCGGGGAGAAAAAGGCTACGTCATCGCCGACTTCGATACGCGCGTGCTGATCCCGTTCGGCAACGACGCGGACTTGAGCTACTACAACCGCCGGGACAAGGACAAGATGATCCCCGACCTGGGCCACTTCCAGAAGCAATGGACCAATGCGTGCAAGGGCGACCTGAAGACCTCGTGCGACTTCGACTACAGCGGCCGGCTGATCGAGACCATGCTGCTCGGCCTGGTGGCCTACCGCGCAGGCAAGAAGCTCGAATACGATGCGTCTGCCGGACGCATCACCAACGATGCGCAGGCCAACGACCTGCTCCGCCGCCAGTATCGTCCCGGCTGGACCCTCGACGGCTGATCGAATCGCCAAGACCGCAAACCGTTTCCGCAGACACCCCAGGGTGGAGCCCAGCGCTCCACCCTTATTTGTTCGCGGGGGCGTCCCGGCGCGCCGGGACGCCCCCATGGTCGGCGCAGGCGGGGCAATGGGGGTTGCGAGGGACGCGGACTTTGCGGAACCGCATGCTCAGGGCGTCGTAGGTGAGCAGACTGTCGGTCAACAACTCGCCGATTCCCAAGATGGCTTTGATGGCCTCGGTGGCCTGGAGCGTTCCGATGACGCCGGGCACCACGCCGAGGACGCCCGCCTGTGTGGCAGCGGCAACCCTTGCGGTTGCCGATGGCTGGCGCTCCGGAGCGAAAGGGCCATCGGCAAGCTGCGCATGCCGCTGCCACCCGCCGAAGACGCAGCGGCAGCAGGCCGTCTGCCCCGGCCGCACCGTCATCAGTTGCCCTTCGAATTCGAGGATGCCCGCGTGGCAGAACGGAACCTGCCGGGCGCAGCAGGCGTCGTTGATCAGGAGCTTGGTCGCGAAGTTGTCGACCGCGTCGATCACGAAATCGTATCCCGCCACGATCTCCGGAAGGCAATCCGCCGTCGCCCATCGATCGTACGTCCGCACGGTGACATCCGAGTTGATGGCGACGATCGCCTCCCGGGCGGAGACGACCTTTCTCTCGCCCACGTCGGCGGTGCCATGGGCGATCTGCCTCTGGAGATTGCTCAGGTCGACCCGGTCGCCGTCGAGCAGGCCGATCGTGCCGACGCCGGCGGCCGCCAGGTACAGGGCTGCCGGAGAGCCGAGCCCCCCGACGCCGACAATCAGCACGCTCGAAGCCAGCAGCTTCTCCTGGCCGGCCCGCCCAATCGGTTCGAGCCGGATGTTCCGAGCATATCTGTCGCGCTGCTGTTGGGTCAGTGGCATGGAGGTCTCCGGTATGGGCGAATCATCATCCGCCCATACGTTGCCCGAGGAACGCGCCGTCCCAGTCCTTCCAGACCGGTTCGAGTCCGTGACGGGCGAGCATGGCTGCCACCTCCTGCGGACTGCGTTGGTCGCTGACCTCGAACTGGCCTGCGCCGCGATCGGCCTGGGAGTAGCCTCCGGGATTGGTCCGGCTGCCCGCGCTGATTCGCGTCGGGCCCAGGGCGATCACGTGATCGCGGAACAGCGCCTCTTCGCGGGTCGAGAGCACCAGCCCCGCGTCCGCAAAGCACAGTCGCAGCGCCAGCATCATCTGCACGAGATTCCGGTCCGTCAGCAGGTGCGGAAACGCGTCGCGCGTCACGCCGCAGGCCGGCCGCAAGCGGGGGAACGAGAACGACACGTGCGACCGCCAGTAACGTCGGATCAAATACGATGCATGCTCGCCGAGCGCCAACGTCTCGATCCGCCAGTCAGCCAGCCCCAGCAGCACGCCCAGGCCGATCTCGCGCATGCCCGCCTGCGCCATGTCGTCGGGGCCCCGCAGCCGGACGTCGTAGTCCGCCTTCGGCCCGCCGGGATGCTGGCGAGCGTATTCGTCGCGGTCGTAGGTCTCCTGGTACAGCGTGACGCCTTCGATGCCCGCCTCAAAAAGCCGCCGGTACTCGCCGGTCGACATCTGGTAGATCTCGATACCGATGAAGCTGAATCGCTCCCGCAGCTTCGCCGCCAGCTCGGCAAGATAACCGACTGTGATGAACGCCCGGTCCTCGCTGCTGACCAGCAGGATGTCACGGAACCCTTCGCGGGCCAGCGTTTCGGCGTCGGCCAGGGCCTCGTCGACCGTCAGGCGGGTCCGTTCGAAGCGGTTGGCGGCGCTGAAGCCGCAGTAGCGACAGCGGTTCACGCAGAAGCTCGAAAGATAGAGCGGAGCGTACAGTTTGACCGTCCGCCCGAAGCGCTGCCGCGTCAGCGACTGCGACTGCTGCGCCATCTCTTCGAGATACGCCTCGGCCGCGGGAGAAACCAGCGCGAGCAGTCTGTCGAGCCGATAAGAGCCGGGACGCGTCGCCAGCGCCGCCTCCACGTCGCGCGAGGTGACGTCGCGCAGACGCTGCCGCCAACGATCGCGATTGGCGTCGAGATGCAGTCCGGCGAGTCCCGGCGCGCCGGGATCGCCGATCGAATCGTCTGTGCGTGTCTGAACCATCGGTTTCTTCTGCCTCCGCCCGCAGGGGCGAATAATCATTCGTCCCTACCCAGGAAGCCGGTCAGGGGACTCGACGCCTGAGCGAGCCGAGCGGCGGCGCGCGGTCCGGCGTGGCAGGCCATGCGTCCGGCCTCGACCGCCAGCTTGAAGGCCGCCGCCATCGCAAGCGGGTCCTCGGCCGTGGCGATGGCGGTATTGACCAGCACCGCGTCGGCGCCCATTTCCATCGCCTCGGCGGCATGCGAAGGCAGCCCCAGTCCCGCGTCCACCACCACCGGCACGCTGCACTGCTCGATGATGATCTCCAGCGCCGCCCGCGTCCTGATCCCCTGGTTCGACCCGATGGGGCTGCCCAGCGGCATGACCGTCGCGGTGCCGCAGTCCTCCAGCCGCCGGGCGAGAATCGGATCGGCGTTGATGTAGGGAAGCACGACGAAGCCCTCGGCCACCAGCGTCTCGGCCGCCCGAAGCGTTTCGATCGGATCGGGCAGCAGGTAGTACGGATCGGGCGTCACCTCCAGCTTGACCCAGTTGATCCCGGTGGCCGCCCGCGCCAGGCGCGACAGGCGGATCGCCTCGTCGGCCGTCCGGGCCCCGGACGTGTTGGGCAGAAGCTGATAGCGACGGCGGTCGATCTGGCGCAGCGCGTCGTCGCTCGGGTTGTCGATGTCCACGCGGCGAAGCGCCACCGTCACGATCTCGGCGCCCGAGGCGTCCAGCGCCTGCGCCATGACCTGCGGCGAGGCAAACTTGCCCGTTCCCACCAGCAGACGCGAATCGAACTGCCTGCCGGCAATGCGTAGGGGCGAATCATGATTCGCCTGTACTCGGTCCGAAGTCATCAACCGCCTCCCATGAACTTGATCAGCTCGACGCTCTGCCCGTCCGCCAGCGGCGTGACGCCGAACCGCTCGGGCGCGACGATCGCGCCGTCCACCTCCGCCACAACCGTGGTGGCCGCCACTCCCAGCTCGTCGAGCAGCTCGGCCAGCGTGGCCGGCATCGCCTCCGCGGCAAACGGCCGCGAGACCCCATTGATCGTCAGTGATTCCATCCGCTGTGCCCCAACAAGAAACCGTAGGGTCCCACAAAGGAAGCGCGACAGAGGAGAGGTGTGCGGTGCACACCCTACAGGGCTGCAAGCCTCCCTTCGCAGGTTCTAACCTGATCAGGTTCCAAGGGTCATCCCGATGGCCATCGGGATATCTCAGCCTGCGAATCCCGATCTCGATCAGGATTCATCGGCTCCCCTGGCTTTGTCTGAATACTGACGGTATGGTAGCATGGTTCGTCGTTGTTGACAAGAGGTTGCCGCATGAAGGACAAGCAATTCGTGGTCCAGGAGCACGAGACGGCCGATGGGGTTCACTGGGACCTCATGCTCGAGCAGGACGAGGTTCTGACGACGTTCCGGCTGGAAGAACCGCCCGAGCAGGTCCTCGTGCACCCCGTCCCAGCCGAGAAGATCTTCGATCACCCGCTGCGATTCCTGTCGTACGAAGGCCCCGTGCAGAAGGGAACGGGCCGCGTCCGCATCGTCGAACGCGGCTGCTGGCGACCCGAAAAATGCGACCGGCGCGTGGTAGGGGCGAATGATGATTCGCCCCTACGGGTTGGCCGACTCATCCTCGAAGGCACAATCCTCAGCGGCACGTTCACACTCGTCCGCACATCGCCGATCCAATGGCGTTTCGCCCGTTTGTAGTGTGCCCGTAAGAGCATACTCTCCCGCCGCCTACGAGCGTCCGGCCTGCTCGAGCTTCTGCCGGGCTTCGAACAGGTCTGCTTCGAGGCTCGCCAGCGCCAAACACGCTTCGCAGATGAAGCCGCGTTCCTCTGTCATGTGGTCGTGGTAGCTGAGCTTGACGCGACAGGCACGCTCGCGGCACGTCTCGGTCAAGAACAAGCCCTGGCGCCTATCGCAGGTGGCCACGACCTCGGCGGAATCGCGCTCGTAGGTTCCGAAGGACGCGATGCCCTCGTCATGGTAGCGCAGCCCGCGCTCCGAGATGCGGACCGTGACGCCCCGGGTCAGGCACAGCAGGGACTTGTTGCGGTCCTCCTCGCAGCAGAACTCCAGGGCGGTCGAGCCGATGCGTAGTCCGTAGCGTCTCATCGCTCGTCTCCTTTGGGAAAGCGAAGATCAAAATGCAAGAATCAAGATAGCGGAATCCGCTTTGCCGGGACGCCCCGCCTGCTGATGATCTGAACCGCGAAGCGAGAAGTCTCTTAGGTCCTTTAGGTCCCTTTGGGCCCGAGAAGGACCCAAAGGACCCCAGGGACCAATCGCCCTTGTGGAGGATGGCGAGGCCGATATTGTCATTTCGACCGGAGCCTGCCGAAGGCAGGCGCAACGGAGAAATCTGCCTGCGAATCAGGCGCATTCCCGGTCTCTGGCCAGATGCTTCGGCTGCGCTCAGCATGACAAACAAGCCGGTACGGGCGAATGATGATTCGCCCCTACGTCTATGGGTTGCCGCTGCCGCCCATCGTGTACACGGCTTCGTTCAACGCGCTCCATTGTCCGTTGCGCCAGAGGCGCGCCTTGATCGGCGTGCGTGCGGCCAGGGAAACCGGCTCCGTGTACACCCGGGCGGACGGGGACAGCAGGGGCGAATAATCATCCGCCCCTGCACCGGCGAGAAGCTCGACCGAGATCAGGAAATCGGAACTGGTCGCGCCGGCGTTCATTCCGTGGATCGCCAGGATGTTGCCGCCGGGCCGAAGCAGGCCGACGAAGGCCGAGCAATCGAAGTCCTCGAAGAGCGTGGCCGAGACGTCGCCGTGGCTGGCCGCCGCTCCTTCGTTCCAGGCGGCCGGTGCGCCGGCGTTGGCCGAGGCGATCCGCGTGCCGTTGAGATACGCGACGAAGCCATCGTCGTAACGCACGCGCAGGGTCATGTAGTTGAAGTCGGCGAGGTCGGAGGCGCGGGCCGCGAAGGGAATCCGAATGTAGCAGGCTGCGGTGCGGGCGTACATCTGGGCCTCGACGTCGTAGCGGATGTAGGCTTCGTATCCGGTGCTGCGCTCGTAGCCCACGCCGCCGGAGGCGCCGGCGATTGCCGGCGTGCCATCCGTCCACGTCGAGTCATCGAACGGCTCCGCGCCGCCCGTCCACGACACTCCGATGTCCCCGGTCGGCATCCAGACCGCCTTGGGCGCATCCTCGGCGACCAGCGTCACGGACCTCTGCGGCCCGCTGGCCGATGCCTTGCGCGGGTCGGCGCCGTCGAGCGTGTAGTAGATGGTTCCCATTCCGTTCGGATTGGTCATGGTCAGCACGTCGCCGGACGCGATGGAACCGCCGCGTTGAAGGTCGCCATTGATGAGAAACTCGGGCGGGTCGATGTCGGGGTAGAGCTTCTTCGAACGCAGCACGCTGAGCAGGGCATACGAATTGGCGGCGTTGTGAATGGCAGGGAGGTAGTTGTGGATGATGTTGTCGCGCTCCACGACCCAGGAGTCTTCTCGCGTGAAGTAATAGTCCGGGCCGTGGGGGGCCGGAGGGTAGAGATCGTGATTGATGTTGGTCAGGGGGCTGGGCTGCTGGATCGTGTTGCCGTACGGCGTGCTCATCTGCGTGTCGCCCCACCGGGCGCTCTCGGCGACGATCGCCTTGTCGATCCATCGGGCGACGGTGTAATAGCGAGCCTGTGAAACGGCGAGGCTCAGAGCGCCGTCGTGGAAGCAGTGCTTGAAGACCCGGTCCGCAAAGAGAAGGCGGAACTCCGCGCTGGTGCGCATCTTCTGAAAGACGTCGCCGGCGCCGCCCGTGCTGTCGATGCGGGAGGCGGCGCGCCCGTGGCAGTCGAGCACGATTTCCTGGTCCCAGACGAAGAAACGAAATCTGCCGTCGCCGCTGACGGCGTTGACGGCCGCGTACCCGTTGTGGTGGGGCCAATCCTCCGCATCCGCGTAGAGGTGCAGCAGCACGTAGTCGGCAAAATTCTCGACGTCGAGATACTCCTGCATCTGCGCGTATCCGGCGGGCGTGGAGGGATTGACGGCCATCATGGCCCTCCATCGCGCCCCGGGCGCGGATAGATCGTCGTTGACCTCCCAATCCTCCGGCCGGCCCCCGAGATGCTCGGCGAAGAAATCCTCACCCACCCGCTCGGCCAGGTTGTAGAGGCCGAAGTAGAGGCCGTCCACATACAGGTGCACGAAACTGCCCCGCCCGGAAGGCTGGCCCATGGCGCGCTGGCTCTCTTTCATCCACACGTCGCGAAGGTACTGAGAGTCGTTGGGCCGGTACCGCGACGGGACCCACGAGACGAGGGCCCAGGAATCGGTGAAGGAAGCCCGCAGAACAAGCTGGTTGAACTCTTCGACGTCCGAGCCGGGAAACAGCGGGTAGCGGAGCTTGGGCGAGCCATACTCGCTCGTGAACGTCAGACGCAGAGAGTGCTTCTGCATCCGCCACGGACGCCGGCTGGAGTTGCCGTGGACTTCGATCTTGCCGTCTTCCTGAAAACCCTCCGCGCCGTCGGGCAGGATGTACTCGACCGAGCACTTGCGTTCCCAGCGGCTCAGGGGATTGGCGTAGATGCCGCCGGCCTTGCCGATGAAATCGTCGGGCTCCATCGAGATGGACACGCTCGGGACATCGAGCAGGGCCTCGCGCACGGAGTATCCGGGCAAGGTGTTGTCGACCACGCGCGGGTCCATCTCGTAGTCGGCCGGGACGATGCCGCCGACTTCGGAATCGTGGCCCCAGTCGGTGGGCCAGCCGGGAGGGTTCGCCGGCTGGCGGGCGACGTGATCGACGAAGATGTACGTGTGCGTCGTCACGCCTCGCGGCATCCAGCCGGCACGAAATGCAATCGATCGGACCTGCGTCGTGGTCGAAATGCGGATGGGCCGCTGCGGATCGTACAGCATGCCATTCTGCTGGGTCGGCTCCGATCCATCCAGGGTGTATCGAATGGACGTTTCCGGCGTCTCGCAGAACAGCTCCAGATCGAACGCCTGATCGTAAAACCCGCGCGAGGCGCTGTGGACCGTTCGCGCGATCAGGCCCGTGAACGCCCGCTGGTTTCTTCGTCCCGGAGTCGGTGTCGCAAAGTAGGAAGGTTCTGCTTCCCACACGCCGTAGGAGATGTCGGCTTCCTGCGGCGGAAAGGAAGGCGCGAATTCGTGAACGACTGCCCCTTCCGGATCGACAAGGGCGAGGTATTCGCCGTCCTTGTTGAGGGCGAAGTTGACATGGAGATGTCCGGCTTGGTCGACGCAGTCGTCTTCGGGCCGGCCCGACGCGAAGACCACCAGATATCCACCTGAAGGCAGGATCACACCGGGCGGGAAGCACCATTTGCGCAGATTGCTCTCGCTATCGGTCAGATGCCATCCGGTCAGGACGACCGAACGGTCGCTGCCGTTGTACAGCTCGATCCAGTCCGAGGCCCTCCCGTCGCCGTCGAGAAGAGACGCGCGATTGGAGGCGACAAACTCGCTGATCACCACCGACGTCGTCCATGGGTCCTCCGGAGGAGCCGGATCGTCGTCCTCGCCATCGAGGGCCTCCAGGATGAACCCGTTCATGACGAAGAAGGCCTCGGAGACATTCGTGTAGCCCTGGTTCTCGAACGACAGCGTGATGAGGCTCGTGCCGTCCGACTCGATCACGGCTTCGAAGATCGTCATGTCGGCAAAGGCCACAGCGCCGCTGGAGATATCCACGCCCCGGGTCGTGACCGAGCCGGTGGCGTCTGTGACGGTAACGTCGAACAGCCCCGTCTGGTCCTGCGTGTCGTGGTGGTACGAGATCCAGGCATAGCGACCGGCAGGGAGGCCCTCGATCGCCAGGACCAGCGGATCGGCTCCGGCGACCCGCGCATCGGTCCCGATCCAGTCGATGGCCAGCGCGGAGCCGGAAGACCGCTCGATCATCTGCAGGGCCTGCGGGGCCGGATTGTTCGGCCAGATCGGCATCAGCACGATCTTCGAACCGAAGGCGGAGTAGAACTGCTCGGTGAACGTCGACGCCGATTCGTGGTCGGCGTAGTACGGCTGGAAACCCGCTTGCACAGGGCCGCCGGTCTGCGTGAAGTCGATTCTGAGCGCCGCCGCCTGGCCCGTAACAGAGTGCAGCGGGACCATCAGGGCGAGCAGGATGGTTGCGGCTCTGGTCATGACAGCTTAGAGCCCCCTACTTCTCATAGCGATAGGCCCATCCTGCCGCCATGTAGTCGATGTCCTGCGTCTGGCCGTCAGGCGGATAGTCGATGCCGTAGTTGGTGGCGCCGGTCACCAGCAGCTCGTCCACACGCTCGATCGTATAGCGGTCGCGCCACTTGCGGACTTCCGAATGGCCGTCGCAGAACCCCAGCACGCTGCTGTCGCCATGGTTGACCGCCATCGGCCCCCACCAGCCCCATTCGGAAAGTTGGGTGTATTCCGGCGCTCCTATGACAAAATGGTGGCTGGCGTTCCAGTTCCGCGTCTCCCCGCTCTCAACGAACACGTACCGCGTTGAGGGTGATGAAATCTCATCGAATCGCCGGATCTGGTGCGGGTACTCCGGCCTGCTCTTGTCGGTGACATAGTACAGACACCGGGGGATCGAGTAGGTGACGAACACGGGCGTTCCATCGTACATGCTCTTGCGGGCCTTATCGCCCGGGCAATGGTAGACATCGGGGTTCTTGACGTACGGGAACAGCACACCTGCCCTGATGCCGCGAATCTCGTCCTCGTCGGTCACCGGCGGCTCGGCCTGCGTAAAGCTCATCTGAGCGCCGCCCTCGTCGAGAGGTACGCCGCACCACCCGATGAACACGCCGTTTACGGTTGCGTTATCCTCGCAGCTCATGATGCGGCCGTCGTTTTCCTGCATGTACATGTACCAGCCGAGAGAGAGGTTCTTGGTGTTGCTCAGGCACCCGGTCGTGGCCGCTTTCTTCTTGGCCAGGTTCAGCGCCGGCATGATAATCGCCATCAGCAGGGCGATGATCGCGATGACGACCAGCAGTTCGATCAGGGTAAAAGCTCGTGTCTTCATCCTTCTGCCTTTCCGAATCCGAATTGCCGTTGGCGCAGACGCCAGCCATCGGCAACCCTTTGGGTTGCCGCTGCCACCCATTCCACATCGAGTTCGATCGCAACACCCACGGTACGGGCGTCCCGGCGCACCGCGACGTCCCTACGGCGTATCGAACGGGCTCGTACGTCCTGCCAGCCACGCGATCTCACCGTGCGACAGGGCGCGATTGTACAAGCGCACCTCATCGATCGCACCGGGGAAATAGCGGGCCAGATTGTCGTGCTTGAGAACGCCGATCGTCACGTTCTGGAGGACCTGGCCGAATTCCGTGGCGCTGTCGACGGTGCCGGCGACCTCGCCGTTGATGTACAGCGTCATGGTCTGCGCGCTCCTGACAATTCCCGCGTGGTACCAGGCGCCGTCGGCAACGGTGGCGGTGCTGTAGATATCGGTTCCGCCGGAGCCCCCTACGGGCGCCCGATGCAGGAATCGCAATGTGGCGTTGCTTCGGACTTCCAGCAGAATGCCATGCGATCCGGCCGAGTCGTAGACGCTCAGCAAGTCCCGTTCGCCGGTTCCACCGTCCACGCGGAACCACAGCGAGGCCGAATACATCGGCAGCTCGTACGCCCCTTCAACGTGAACATAGTCGGCGATGCCGTCCAGCACGATCGCCTGACCGGTCCGACCGGCAGCAAACGACGGCGACCCGACCACGGTCCCGTTGCGCGTTCCGGTGCTGTCGTTCGCGTTGCCCTCGAAGGCGAAGTGGCCCACCAGGTTCGTCGCGGCCGGCTCGACCGGGACCACCGATTGGCGATCGAGAGGAGACAGTGCGATGTCGTCAATCAGCAGGAACCCGTTTCCACCCTCAAGCCCGATCGTCAACTCCATGACGCTGCGAAGATTGACGCCCGCGAACTCTGCCAGATCGATGTACCACAACTGCCACGGCTTGATCTGAAGGTTGGTCGCGTCCCCGCCGTAGAGAACCTTCTTGCCGTTCACCTTCACGTACAACTGCCCGACCGTGTTGGACGGGTCGCCAAAGAACCAGAGCGTCAGGCCTTTGACGCCATATTTGGTCCAGTCCTGCGGATCGTCGAACGCACACGTCGCCTCCGACACGGACGCCGACGAGCTGTCGTACGACAGCGGCATCGACTGCTTGCCGCCGTGGACGATGGTCTGTTCAGCGAACGGCGCGTTCAAGTAACCGACGGTCGCGCCGGTGTCGTTTACCCAGCCGTCGATCCACGTGTCAAAGATCAAGTTGTCCTCGTCGTTATAGCTCTCGAAGTCATCCACCGGGATGGATGCCTGCACAGAGAAGCTCCAGACCTCGCCCGCCCAGGAGGCAGGCGCCTCAGCTTCGTTGACCTCGTTGACCTTCCAGTAGTAGGCCCGCCCCAGTTCGAGCAGACCGTCGGCATCGAAAACAGGCTCGCTCACGCTGCCAGCCAGGGCGGTTCCATCGATCACCGCCTGCTCGTCCGTGCTGAGATAGACTTCGTGCGTAACGGCCCCTCGGCCCGCCCGCCAGCTCAGGACGGCATCCGGCTCGACGTCGGTGGTCCCTGAAGCGGGCTGCGGCTGACGCGCCTGCGCGGGGATGTAGAGGAAGCGCACTTCGCTGAGCCCGAACTGGCCCATAAGCCCATAGCCGCTCCGGACAGTCAGTCGAACGTATTTGGCCGCGACACCGCCCAGATCCACCGTCGTGTTGTAGGTGTAGGTGTCCTTGGCGGTCCCCCTCGCCAGCACCACATCGCCGAGCACACTCCATTCGGCGCCGTCGGCGGAATACTCGACGGCAGCGTCCTTGATCCCAAAGCCGAGAACCGCTTCGAACCGCACGTTGTAGTTCCACACGAGCATCTGATGCAGCTTGTACACGCGGTCCAGCTCGAACTGGATATACAGCGGCTCGTCGCCGACCGGACTGGACAGCCACATGTGCTCGCCCTCAACCGAGTGCTGGTCGTCCGCATTCAGCCCGGACCCGTTGACCACGTTCTCCGGTCCCAGGTCGACGTCGGACAGGCCGTTGCTGGTGGCGACGACGTTCTCCACGGGATAGGCCACCGGCTCGGTCGTGAAGCTCCAGACCGACCCCTTGACCACGGTCGAATCCGGCGGCGCGTTGACCTCATCCACGCGCCAGTAGTAGGTCTGCTCCAGCTCCAGTGGGCCGGGGTCGCAGGTCGTGCCGGTCTGGCCCTGCGAGATCAGAACGCCGCGCGGGTCGGCCACGCTGGCATTCTCGACGTCATCAAGCGAGGTCCCGAAGTAGATATCATGCGTGGCGGCGAACATCCCCGGCGTCCAGCTCAGCGTCGTGTCCGTCGGAACGTCCGTCGCGCCGTCAGCGGGGCTCGGGCTGGTGGCCGCCGCGATGATCATGCGGTCCAGTTCGAAGCCGTTCATGAGGAAGAAAGCGTAGGCGACCGGATCGGTCGCGCTGGTCAGATCAAACACCAGGGTAACGTCCTTCGTTCCATCCGACACGATGGTGGTGCTGAAAGTCGTGATGGATTCGAAATCTACGACGCCCTCCTCGGTCCCTTCGGAATCGGTGATCCCGATGTCGGCCGTCGTCTTCGATCCGGTCGCGTCGTTGACGGTCACCGAAAACACGCCGCTCTGATCCGCGACATCGTGATGGTACGACAGCCACGAGTAGGTGCCCGCAGGAAGCCCGCTGATGGTCAACGTCATCGGATCACCCACCTGGCGCGTGTCGGTCCCGATCCAGTCGATCAACAGGTTGGTATGGGTTCCGGTGTAGGCGTTGCGGCTGGTGCGGTCAATCATCTGCATGGCCTCGGCGGGCGCGTTGGCCGCCCAGGTCGGGGTGATCGTCACGTTGGTCCCGAAGGCCGCGAACGTCTGCGAAGTGAACGTGTTGGCCACCTCATGGGTGGCCACGTAGGCCTGGTAGCCGTCCTCGACGGCGCCGCCGGTCGTGGAGAAGTCGATCTTCAGTTGCGCCTGTGCCGCGCCTGCCCAGAGCAACAGGCAGGACAAGATCAGCATCGTTGTCTTTTTCATCATGCTCTCCTTTCGATCAGATATGGACATCACCCGGCATGACCGGGAACGTTATCCGACTCTGTCCTCTATCCAACAGCCCACGCGCCGCACAGAGCGACACCGCAGGAATGGAACCGCACTGAATCCGGAGACAGGACCACCGAACGCATGACTCTCCTCTCTTGTCCCTTGGGGCACCCGCTTGCCGCTGCTGCGACGGCAAGCCGCACATACCACCCGGCCGTCGGAACCATCTTCTTCGGCTCGTCGCCTATTGGCACACACCGATCCATATTGTATTATCGTACTTGGCATGCGGCGAAAAAATACATAAAAGTGATATTCTATTGCACTTTAGTAACCTATGCTCCGATATCTGCAGGCCGACCGAAACCAGGCCAGACCTCAGGCCCTGATGATTCTCCACGAGGAGGAAGCCTATTTCCCGGCTTTCGCCCATGCGGCGGTGGACCAGGACCGCCCGGTGGGAGAGGCCCGGACCTTTCACGAGCACACGCACAACCTCTACCACATCGTCCTGTATACCCGATCCTCGGGGTATTATGTGAGATCCGGCACAAGATATCGGGCCGAACCGGGGACGCTGGTCATCGTTTCGCCCGGCCAGTCCCACGACTTCGTGACCCAGCGGGGTTCGAGCGTGTACTCGGAGATCACCTTCGCCTTCGGGACGAAGGCAGGCAAGGTGCTGACGCTGCCGTTCGGGCAGATCCTGAATGCCTACACCGGAATCGCCGGTCAGCTCCGCAGCGAGATCCAACTGCCCCGAGACACCACGCAGGAACTCGTCATTCTTATGATCCAGATCATGGACTATCTCCAAAGCCCCTCATCCATGTCGGATTTCTATGCCCGTCGCGCCTTGGCCAGTGTATTCGACGTGATTGTCGCCCACTGCTACGCGGAGGGGATTCCCGGTGCGGCCCCCGGCCCGGACAATCCCATCCTGCACGTCAAACGCCACATCGACAAGCACTATGCCGACGCCATCACCGCCGAGGACCTGGCGGCGATGTCGCACTGCTCACGAGGCCATCTGTTCCGCGCGTTCAAGAAGTCGTTTCACATCTCGCCACTGGCCTACCAGCAGGACCTCCGCTTCGAGGCGGCGCAGCGCCTTCTGCGCTTCACCTCGCTGCGGTGCTACGAGATCGCGCAGCGCGTGGGCTACTCGAACGTGTACTTCTTCCATCGGCAGTTCAAGAAAAGGA
Source organism: Phycisphaerae bacterium (assembly GCA_012744475.1). Classification (GTDB taxonomy): domain Bacteria; phylum Planctomycetota; class Phycisphaerae; order Sedimentisphaerales; family Anaerobacaceae; genus Anaerobaca. The sequence goes on along the minus strand of JAAYBV010000053.1, from coordinate 70,609 downwards.
CCGGCATGACTCCCACGCAGTATCGCCAGTCCACGCAGTAGGAGCAAAGCTCCGCCGGGACAGCTCCGGAATACGAACGCGTCGCGCCCGGCACACGAATCCGAGTGCGACGCGTCAGGTTCGTCAGTCGCTTACGGCCGGTTCGGATCGGAGGGCGCCTCCTCCATGGCCTCCATGTGCTCCCGGAACAGCTCGGCCGTCCTCTGGTCGTTCTTCAGATTGCTGCGCGCCCGCACCGCATTCGAGATCGGCGTCAGCGCCAGCGCATCCGGCGCCACGTGCGGGGTCAGGAAGATCAGTAGTTCGGTCTTGGCCTTTTCCTTCTGAGTCCGCTTGAACAGGTGTCCCAGCACCGGGACATCGCCCAGCAGCGGGACCTTCTTGATGGTGTCGCGGATCTCGTCCTGAATGAGGCCGCCGATGACGATGGTCTGGCCGTCGCGGACCGCCACCTTGGTTTCGGACGAACGCGTCGTGAAGACCGGCAGATCGAGTTTCTCCGAAATCTGGACGGTGTCCCCGCTTTGCGACGAGATCTCCGGACGCACCGTCATGTTGACCAGTCCATCGGGATTGATCGAAGGCGTGACCTCCAGAATGATACCGATGTCGCGGTATTCGGTGGTGGTCTGTGTTCCCACGTTGCTCGTGGTTTCGCCCGTGGCGAACGGCACCTGGGAACCGACGGTGATCGTGGCCGCCTGATTGTTGCTCGTGAGAATATACGGCCGGGACAGGATGTTCAGCTTGCCGGATTCCTGCAACGCGTGCAGCGTGACGTCCAGATCGCCGGAGATGTTGTTCACGAACAATCCCTGCAAAGGTTCTCCGAAGATCGTGCTGGTCTGGGTGCTGCCGCCGTCGCTGCGGAGGTTCAGCATGGAGAACTCCGTGCCGAAGTCCACGTTGTTGCTGTAGGTGATCTCGGCGAACAGGCACTTGATCAGCACCTGCCCGACCGGTTTGTCCAGCTCTTCGATGATCGGGCGGATCTTCTCGTAGTTCTTCCGCGAGGTCAGGATGAGCAGCGTGTTGGTCTCGGTCTCGGCCTCGAAGTAGGTGTCTTCGGACAGATCGCCGCTGTCGCTGCTGCTCGTCGAGCTGGCGGCCTGGGGTGCGGCGGTCTGCCGGCCGCCGCCCTGGAACTGCTGCCCGGTGCCGCCGGCGCTGGCCTGGTTCAGGGCCTGAATCTCCGCAAAGAGGTTGTTCAGCACCTCCATCAGGTTCGACGCGGTGGCGTTCTTGAGGGGGTAGACAAAGATGCGGCGTTCCTGCTCGGGGTTCTCGTCGAGGTCCTTGATGATCTGGGCGATCGTCGCCAGCGTCTCGGGCGGTCCGCTGACCACTACGGAGTTGGTCCGTGAATCCGCCGCCGCGATCACGGTCACATCGGAGACGGTGCCGCCACGACTCGTCGTCTGCTGCTGCATGCCGGGAAAGCCGCCGGGGCCGCCCCGCTGGAACTGAACCTGCTGGTTCTGCTGGTTGCGCGAACTGGTCCGCCGCGATGAGGTGCCGCTCTCGCCGAAGACCTCGTTGATCAGCTCGGCGGTGTCCTGCGCGTCGGCGTATTCCAAGTGGAACACCTTCACGTCCGCCACGTTGGGCACCAGAGCGTCCAGGTTCTTGACCACCTCGGCCACGACTTCGAGAAGATCGTCGGGACCGGTCACGACCACGGTGTTGGTCTGGCTGTCGGCCGCCGCGACGACCTGCGACACCGTGCCGCCACCGGCAGCGTCCTGCTCGGCCTCCGGGCCACCGCCGCGTCCGAACGGCCCGCGGAACATCATGGGACCGCCCTGCCCGGACTGCGACGAACTCTGATCGGCCCCGAAGAGTTTGTTGATCACGTCGGCCGTGTTCATCGCATCGGCATAACGAAGCTGGAACACCTTGACGCCGGCAACCTTCGCCGTCCGGTCGTCCAGGGACGCGATGACGTCGTCCACCAGCTCCAGAACCTCGGCCGGTCCTCGGACCACCACCGCGTTGGTCCGCTCATCCGCTGCCGCGACCACCTGCACGTTCACCGTGGCGCCGCCGCCGGCCTGCTGCGCATTGCCGCCGGCACCGCCGGGCTCACCGCCCCGGCCGCCACGACCACCGAAGCCACCGGGACCGCCGCGCATCTGCATCATCATTTCGAAAGGATTGCGGCCCCCGGTCCGACTGGAGCTGCTGCTCTGCTGCTGGAACATCGTGTTGATCAGGGTGGCGGTGCTGGTGGCGTCCGCGTTGATCAGACGGAACACGCGAATCTCCGCCACGGTCGACATGTGGGTGTCCAGCGCCTGGATGATCTCCATCAGCCGCCGGATGTTGGCGGCGGTGTCGGTGACGATCAGCGCGTTGCCGTCTTCGTTTGCTTCGATGCTGGCGTAGGCCGGTACCAGAGGTGTGAGATTCTCCTTCAGCGCCGAGGCGGTCACGTGACTGACGGGAATCACGTAGGTGATGACGTTGTCGCTGGGTGCCACCGCGTTCGGGTCGCGTCCGGTCCGCACCGGGACGGTCTCCTGTTTGGCGTTGGTCAATGAGACGACTTTGAGCGTCTTGCCGACCAGGATAGTGGTCAGGTCTCTCTCCTTTAGGATCGAATTGATCAGGGACACGGCGTGGTCCAGCGAAATCGGCTGGCGGCTGATCACGGTCATCCGGCCGTCGGAAATGGGCTCCTCGGAAACCACCGTCAAGCCCGCCTTCTCCGAGAGGTACTCGAGTACAGCCTGGAGCGGCGTGTCCTGGAAGTTGAGCTTGATCTTCACGTCGCCGTTGCTCTGAACGATTTCGACCGGTTCGGTCGCACCGGGCGCCTCGGAGGCCGGTTGGGCCCCGCTGTGGCTGGGAGTCAACAAGAGAACGCCGGCCAGCATTGCGCCAACGAGAATCATTCGGACGATTTGCATTGCTATGGTCTCCTTCGAGTTCGGATGCCTGCCGACACGGTGTTCATCGAAATCCCGGTCGAGATCCTAATTGCCGAGTTCCTGCTTTCGTCGCTCCATGAGCTGTCGGAGAATGTCCGCTTCCGCACCGGTGGGAGCCGCCGGCGTCGCAGGCTGGCCACCCGTCGCGGTCGACGGCGCGGGAGTCCACTGCATCAGCTCGTTCATCGTCACAGCCCCGTGTCCGCCAAGCAGATCCTGCCCGATGGCAACGGTGATCGTGCGATCCTCGATCCGGAACACGATCGAATCGAGATCGAGAGACTCGATCGATCCTCGCGCGACGGTGTTCCCCTGACGCAACTTGAGCGTCTCGCTGCGCCGCGTGTCCTCGACGAACGCGATGAATGTACCATTCTCCTGGGCAATCCCCCGGAGCCGATAGTACGACTCCGGATCGGGGACGGTCACCACCTCTCTCTCGGCATCGCGTTGACGACGCTCGGCCGCCCCGCGCTGACGAGAGAACATGTTGCGATCAACAATGACCTTGTAGAGCGCCCATGCGTCGGGCCTCTCGATCGGCTCCTGCGCGCCGGCGGCGGTCGGCCAGAGGCCGGCAAACCAGATGGCCGCCATCAGCACGGCACAGGCACGCGGATGGTTATATGTCTTCATCATAGTTGACCTCCGGCTGCTCCGACTCGGTCTGTTTCTGCGGCGCGCCCAGGTAGAGCACCGACAGGTGAAGTTGCAGCGACATGGTGCTCTCGGACTCGCTGCCCGAACCCAACTGCATATCGCGGATCCTGGCGGGCAGGGCCGCGGTCTCGATCTGCCAGAGGAATCGCGAGACCGCCTCGATCGTCCCTTTCCCGGCCACCGTGAAGATCATCTCCTGCAACCCCTTGTCGCTGGCCACGCGGTCCGGCTTGATGGAACTGAGCGAAAGGCCCGCGTTGTCGGCCCATTCGCCCAGATCGCTGAGCACCTTGCTCTCGGCTTCCGCGTCATTGCGCAGGCCGTCGGCGACCAGCGTGTTCCATTTCCGCTGCATCGTGCCGCGATTGCCCAGCAGCATCTGCGCCTCTTCGAGGTCGCCCTGAAGCTGCTGCCGCTGCGCCTCCATCTCGTCGAGCCTGGCCTGCGCCGGGTCGACGACGAACTTGCTGACGATCAGCAGGCCGACGCACAGCAGCGTGACGATGAGGATGATCCGTTCTCGTTTGGTCAGAACCATGCTATTTCGCGCCCTGGAATTTGAACGTTACGGCAAATGCCTTTTCGCGGGAGCTGCCCCCGGCGTCCCGCAGGTACATCATCTTGACGTCGGAGAACGCGGCGTTGCCCTTGATGTTGTTCAGCACCTCATAGAAGCTCTGCTCATCCAGCGCCCGGCCGATCAACGACCCTTCCGACGTCTCACTCAGCGCCAAGCTGCTGGCCCAGACGCGCGGCGATTCCGGAAAGGCCAGCGTCAACTGAAGCAGACACTCGAGGAATCGCGGGTCCTGACTGGTCCAACTGCTGGCATACGAGAGACGCTCCTTCAATTCCCGCGCGACGGCGACATCGTCGGCGATCAGCTCCAGTTGCTCGGTGTACAAGGCGATGTCCGCGCGCTTGCTTTGCCAGTCGGCGATCGCGATACCGATCAGTCCGAGACAGACGACGCCGGCAATGATCACCCAGGTCATCGCGCGCTTTTGCGGCGACGCTTTCCGGCGTCCGATGCGCGGATTGAGAAAATCGACGCAAGGCTTCTCCGCCGCTACGGCCGTCATCGCCACCGCGGCAGCCGCAACCGTTGACGAGGGATCGAGGCGTTCGGCCAGACGCAGGCCGGCCGATGCGAGGGCCACGCTGCCGTCGGTCATGGTGACCCGGGAACCGAGCTGTTCGCTGAGGCGGTCGATCGCCCCCTCGCCGAGACTGGACCCATCGTAGACTGCCACCTCATAAGGGGGGCTCTGATCCTGCGCCGAGGAGATCATGATCTCCTGCTGAATCGCCGCGGCCAGCGATTGCGCACGAGCGTCCGGCGTGCCGTTCACCGACGGCATCGCAAGGTGCCTGATCGACCGCGGCGTTCCGTTCAACTGGCTCCAGAGCTCACAGTAGTTCGGGCGGGCGTAGACACCGTATCGCTGTTTCAGGGGGTCGGACGACGACGCCTTGCCCAGCGCCAGCGATGAGACGGTGACGGCCTGCACGTGCAGGCCGGCGGCGCCTGCCAACTCCCTGATTTGGTCGATCATCTGGCGCCGAGCCGCCAGCAGCATGACCTTGCTGCTCGCCGAGGTGCTCGTGCGACCGCAGTAGTCAAAGATCAGCTCGCCGGAGTTCAGAGAGAACGTCCGTTCCGCCTGAATGCCGAGCATGCCCGCGACCGCATCCGCATTGGCCGGCGGAGCCATGATCTCCCTGGCGACCACCCACTTCGTGGGGATGCCCACCACGGCGTCCTTCGGGGAGAAATGGTTTGTCCGAAGAAACTGCCGCAGGGTCTGGCCCAGCGCCTTGCCGTTGTCGGCTCCGAGCTTCTCCTCGAAGAGATGCTGGCCGACCCGCCGCACCTCCGGGCGCCCGGATCGAACGCCGACCTCGGCGACCACGACGCCGAACTCATCCACCGCCAGTCCCAGTATGGTCCGAGTCCCTAACATTATCCTCGTCCAATCATCTCATACCAATCATCGCGTCAGTGATGGGCTCGCCCTTTCTCAGGGCCTCCACAATCTCATATTCCAAGGGCCAGCCAAACCGCGTCAGTGACTTCCAGTACACGATCTGCGGCGTGCCCCCCTGCGTGTCAAAGACGGCCTTGTAGCGTTTGTATGCCCGCCCGTTGCCCGACAGGCAGATGATGTCCGCCGAGTACTGAAGCGAGCGGACCGTGATGTAATTGCCGACGGCGGTCGCCTTCTCTCGATCCAGGACATTCGCGACCCAGGCAATCGAATCGAGATCGTCGTGAGATTCCCGGTACGACAGCAGCGCGTCGACGTCCGTCTCCTCCAGACCGGGCAGACACAGCAGAACCTCTTTCGACGCCGTATTGACGTTGACCAGCCCGGGCAGCGTCTCCTCTTCGCTCGTGGTCAAGCGATCGGCGAGCTGCACAAACTCCTCCATCGTCAGGCCCGACCGGAAATAGAAGTCCATCACACTCCCGTAGGACGGACTGATGGGCACGTTGTTCATGATCTCGAGCGCCCGCTCTTCCTTGACCACTTCCTGGAGTGCGGTTTGCAGCGTCGTACGGGCGCTGGCGTCGTTGAGATAGATGCGTTCGTTGCCCTCGCTGTCGGTGTTGGCCTCGACGCTGTAGACGGTGACGTACTCGTAGAAGCCGCCGTCGAGCCGTCCGTTGCGATTGTCCGCCGGCTCGCTGTTGTCTCCATCATTCTCGTTGTCGTCGAGAAGGCCGTTGAGATTGGTGTCCTCGCCGTGAAGCAACTCTTCCGAAGCGCCCTTGACCAGGAGGACCTCGTCAACGGTCTCGAATTCCGCGTTCTTGCAGTTGTAAGGCTCCGACAGCAGCAGGTAATACTCGTCTTCGGCCCCCCCGGTCGAGACGTCGCTGTCCTCGTCGCGCCAATCGATGATCGAGGCGGCCAACTCGGCGGTCATGCCCGGCAGCTTCAGCAGCATTTCCAGCGAAGCGGAATTGAGGTTGATCTTGCCGGCCTCGTCGGTCAGGCCGTAGTCGAACTCGCTGTCGTCTTCCAGGTTGGAGCGCAGCACCCAGAAGTAGCCCTTGCCGACCTGCAGCGACTCCCACGGTACGTCCTGCTCCAGGGCGCTCGAATCCGTCGCGTTGGCGGCGAGTTCCGAGGTGATGTACTGGCACGCGCCGGCGGCGATGCACTCGGCTTCGACCGAAGCGACCTGATTCGTCGAGACGATCGCGGCCACGCGCATCGACCGCGCGAAGACCAGCGCCAGGCCCGCCAGGACCAGCACGACCCAGATCGTGACGATCAGGATCGTTCCATTGGCCCGAGAAGACCCAACGAATTGTCTGCGCGTCGTTCTCATAGTCCGCCCTGGCCTCCCGTGGGCGCTCCGCCGCCGGCGCCCCCCGAGGACGTCCCGGTCGATTCGGTCTGTTCTTCCGCCGCCACAGCGGATACGCCGCAGGGAATGGCGAAGCTCTGGAGGAGCCGGCGCCGTTCCATCTCTTCGCTCGAACGTCGAACGCGGTTGGCGATCTCGATGTCGACCTCCACCGCCTTGGGCAGGCTGTTCGCATCTTCCGTGGAGTCCCATTCGTCCAGCCAACTGTCGCCGTCGAAATACCGCAGGTTCAGAGACATCACATTGCGGCACAGCACGTGCTCCTCGGGGTCGACCTCCTTGGGAGACAGCAGATTCGTGGTCACCTTGCGGACCAGACGGTAGCTGTCTTGGGCCGCGTTGTCGTCGTCATCATCCTCCAGGGCCAGCTCGATCTTCCCGATTCCCCCCATCGGCTGGCCTGTGTTCGCATAGGTCTGGGTGGTGTGGAACTCCAGATAGTCCGCGTCGGCGCCGTTGCTGCTTCGGGAATTGGTGCCGATGAACGCACCGGCCAGCGTCCCTTTCGGAGGCAGGACGCCGTAAATGTCCTGCTTGAGCAGCTCGATGGCGTTGAGCGCCTGCGACGTCGGCTCGACCGCCGCTCGGGCGCTTCGCTGGGCGTTGAAAGCGGTATAGAGGGCGGTATAGAGACAGGATGCCACGACCACCATCAGCGTCATCGCGACAAGCAACTCCAAGAGCGTAAAGCCACCGATCTGGATCCGGACGCGAGTCATCTCACTCCTCCTCCGGATAGACCAGCGTGCTGAGCGTGACCTGGCGCTGCCGGCCCTGCGAGGTCCAGAGCACTTCCACATCGAGCTGACGGACCGTCGATTCCGTCCAGTTGGAGACCTCGGCGTTCCACTGGTAGCCGGGCCAGTCGGTGCCGAAGTCGCCGCCCCTGCCACCGGTTTCCCAATCCTTGGAAGCAACCAGTTCGGCCAGCTTGGTGCTCGCCAGCGAGACCGCTTCGATCTCCCGCCGGGACTGGCCCGCCAGCCGCGTGCAGAGAGAAATGGTCCGCATCGCCACCGGCATGATGATGCCGATCAGCACCACCGTCGCCAGCAACTCGACGAAGGTGAAGCCGCCCTGCCGGACGCTTCGAACCCTATTTTCTCGCTGCGTATTGCTCATAGGTCTTTTCGCTCTCGACAATCGAGAACGACTCCGTGACGGTAGGACACGTAACCTCCAGGGCCTGCCCCTTGCGATCGATCAACCGGATGGTCGCCGCGGTAACCGTGCCTTGCGGCGTGAACTCCACGAACACCTTCCCCTTCTCCTGGTCTACGTTTTCCAGCTCCATGGCCATGTCCTTGGGAAGCGTGAAGACCTGCCCGAATTCCGTGTCGAGCTCTTCGAACGCCCCGGACTTCCAGGCGGTCAGCCAATAAACGCGATCCTTCGTGTCGAAATTGAGCCGATAGACGACCCCCTCGCTGATGGCCTGGGAGCGGGCGAACTGGGTCAGCGCGAGAATCTGTGTGGCGGTGTCCTGCGCCTGGCGCGAGCCAAAGAACCCGCGTAGCGACGGCGCCGCCATCGCCAGCACGGTCGAGAGGATGAGCATCACCAGGATCAGTTCCAGCAGGGTGAAGCCCGTGGCTCTTGCAGATTGTGGCCTGTTCGCGCTCATACTTTCCACGTTCGGTTAACGCCTGTCCTTCGACCAGTTGGCGATGTCGTCGTCGCCGCCGAGCTTGCGGTCCGGCCCGAAGCTGTAGAGGTCGTAACCTTCCTGGTTGTAGGTGCCCGGATAGCGATACTGGTACTCGCTGCCCCACGGGTCCTTGGGGACATCGCGTTTGAGATAAGGCTGTTGCCACCCTTCGGAATCCGAGGCCGGCTTCTCGGTCAGGGCCCGCAGTCCTTCGCTGGTCGTGGGATAGCGGCCCAAATCGATCTCAAAGGCGTCGAGGGCCACTTCGATCTGGGCGATCTGCGTCCCGGCAGCGGTCACCTTGGCCTGCTTGGACCGGCCGGTGAGCTTGGGCAGCACAACGGCCGCCAATGTGGCCAGAATGACCAGCACCAGCATCAGCTCGATCAACGTGAAGCCCTGAGAACCTGTAGCTCGTTGCCGACGAGAGGCACGTCCGTTCGTGTTTTGAAGCTGTGATTTCATGTCCATTCCCAACCCAACAGTCTGCGACTTTGATATGCCTGCCGGATGACACCAGAGGCATCCGATTTCTTCCGGCTCATGCTCCTGACACCGACGTCAGCGAATCAGCTCCTGGAGGTTGAAGATCGGCAGAAGCATTCCGATCACCACCGTCCCCACCAGCACCGCCATGAGGAACAACAACGCCGGTTCGATCAGGGTGACCATCATCTTCAGGTAGCGGTCCAAGTCCGCTTCATAGGCGCCGGCCAGGCGGACCAGCTCCTTGTCAAGGCGCCCGCTCTCTTCCGCGACCGAAACCATTTCGATCACCGCCGGCGGAAACAGCACGCGACACCCCTCCAGGCTGCGCGCCAAGGGCTGGCCCTTCTGCACGTTTTCTGTGGCGCTGCTGACCGTATCGGCAAGCACCTGGTTTCCGATCGCCTCCTTGGCCACCCGCAGCGAGGCAATCAGGGGCACGCCGGCCCCGACGAGCGTTCCAAGCATTCGACAGAACCGCACCAACGCGAACCGCGCCACGCCCGTACCGAACAGAGGGACTCGAAGCAGCAGCCCCTCCATCGTGCGCCGGCCCTCCTCTTTCGTCAGCATGCGCTGCACGCCGAAGATGATCAGAATGATGCCAATGACCAGAACAAACCAGTATTTCGCGAGAAGGTCGCTGGCGGCCACGATGTATCGCGTCAACGCCGGCAGCGAACCGCCGAATTCCTCGAACATCTGCGAGAAACGCGGGATGAAGAACATCAGCAGAAAGACCATGATGCCCGCCGAGAGCACCGCCAGAATGATCGGATAGACCAAGGCGCCTTTGACGCGGCCCTTGAGATCGGCTTCGCGGGCCCGGAACGTGGCGATCTGTTCGAGCACGATGTCGAGGAAGCCGCCGGTTTCGCCGGCTCGCACCATCGCCACGTAGATCGGCGAAAATGCGCTCGGATGCAGGCTCAGCGCATCGGCCAGGGGCATTCCGCCGGAGACCTGATCGTGCACGGTCGCCCAGAGTTTCTTGGAGGCTGTGCGGGAGGCCTCACGACTGAGGATGCCCAGCGCCCGGCTCATGGGCACACCGGCCGCCAGCAGATTGGCCAGTTGGCGGGTGAAGGCGTCGATCTCGCGCTTGGAGACCCCTCCGACCCGCGAGAGCCATCCCTGCGACCGAACCTCTTCGGCCTTCTCCACCGAGACGGGGCAGAGCTTGCGGCCGTAGATCTGCTCGATAGCGCTGGCGCGGTCGGCGGCGACGAGCTTGTCGACCGTCTCTCGTCCGGTTGCGTCGATCGCTTTGTAGGTGAATGTCGCCATGGTTTACTCTTGCCGCTCTTGCGACGTGTCGGCCGTATCCATCGGCTCAAACATGTCGTCCTTGGTGACTCTCAGAATCTCCTCCACGGTCGTCCGGCCCGCATGCAGATGGCGGAAACCATCGTCGCGCAGACTGGTCATCCCCTGCTTGGCCGACGCCATGCGAAGATCGCGCGGCGAAGCATTGTCAAGGATCAGAGAACGAACGTCGTCGGTGACCACCATCATCTCGAAGATGCCCATCCGGCCGCGATAGCCGGTGCCCTGGCAATTCCGGCAACCGCGCCCCTTGTAGAGGACGGCGGGCAGTCTGTCGCCGAAGCGGCGACGAAGCGGAGCCACCTCCTGCTCGGGCAGCTCTTCCTTGCACTCGGGGCAGATCGTCCGCACGAGACGCTGGGCGATCACCGCCTCCAGCGACGACGCGACCAGATAAGGCTCGATTCCCATATCCACCAGACGCGTCAGGGCCGTCGGCGCATCGTTCGTGTGCAGCGTCGAGAACACCAGGTGGCCAGTCAGCGACGCCTGGATGGCGATCTCAGCGGTCTCGACGTCGCGAATTTCGCCGACGAGCACCACGTCGGGGTCGTGCCGCAGGATCGACCGCAGGCCGCTGGCGAAGGTCAATCCCGCCTTGCGCGAGACCTGGATCTGATTGATGCCGTGAAGCTGATACTCGATCGGGTCTTCAATCGTGATGATCTTGCGCTGAATGTCGTTGATCTGCGAAAGTCCGGCGTAGAGCGTCGTCGTCTTGCCGCTGCCGGTCGGGCCGGTGACCAGGATGATTCCGTGCGGCCGCTCCAGGATCATCTTCGTGACCTTCAGGTCGCGCGGTGACATCCCCAGCTTGTCCAGCCCGAGCAGCACAGAAGAACGGTCCAGAAGCCGGAGCACCACCGCTTCGCCGTACAACATCGGGATCACCGAGACGCGCACGTCGATCTCGTGGTCGGCGATGCGAATCTTGATGCGCCCGTCCTGGGGGATGCGTTTCTCCGCGATGTCGAGCTTGCTGAGAATCTTCAGGCGCGAGACGATGGCCGCCTGGAACTGCTTGACCTCCGGCGCTACCGAGGCCTCCTGGAGCACCCCGTCGATGCGATACCGCACGCGCAACGTCTCCTCGAACGGCTCGATATGCACGTCGGTGGCGCGCATCTCGATGGCCTCGCTGAGAATCTGGTTGACAAAACGGATGATCGAGGCGCCCTCTGCGGCATCCGTCAGATCCATGTCGTCGTCGGAATCGGTGTCGATCACCTGGAGACCGTTCTCGCCGGCCTCCGAGAGCATCGACTGTACCGTGTCGGCGCCGACGCCGAGGTGCTGCTTGATGCAGCGATCGATGTCCGCCAGCGGCGCCAGGCCGACCTGGAAATCCTGGCCGGTGGCCAGACGCAGCTCATCGATCGCGGAGGTGTCGAACGGATTGCTCGTGACCACGAGCACCCGCCCGTCGCCGTTCTCCACGGGCATGACGTGCTTGTCCAGGAGCACCCGCGCCGGAAACCGCGAGAGAAACTCTTTGGAGAAGGCGCACTTGTCCATCTCCACGTAGGGGCAGTCGAACTGACTGCTCCAGAAGCGCAGCAGCGCCTCCTCCGCCAATCCACAAGCCGCGAAGGCCCGGGTGGGCGGCTCGCCGGCAGCGAGCAACCCATGGATTCCCCGGGCCGCGGATTCGTCGATCAGCCCCTGTTCGACCATCTTTTCCAGCAACGTATTCATGGGGCCTACCAGTGGTCTTTAGTTCAACATGCCCATCAACACCAGTTGGGCTTCCTGTCGCAGCGTCAGCACCTGCTTGAGTTCCTGCTGTGCCGTAGCCAACTCGGCCTTGGCCTTCTCTTTGGCCGCCCGCAGTGCGGTGAGCTTGGTCTTGATCTCATCGGGAGCGGCCGCAGTGCTCTCCAGCGTGGTCTGCAATGCCTCGGAGGCCTTGTCTACTTCCGTGGGCTCGCCCTGAGCGAAGGGACCGCGAGGACCGCCAGGACCCTCAGGACCACCGGGACCGCCCTGGGCGCCGCCACGTCGTGTGCCCATGCCCATGCGGAACATACCGCCCATGCCGGGACTGGCCTGCCGGCTCAGGTTCATGACCTTCATTACGCGCGGGCCAAGGACCTTCCATTCCTCGGCGGTCGCGCCCAGTTGCTCCTGCATGCGCTGCTGCATCATCTGTTGCATGCGCTGCGGATCGAATTCGCGCGGTCCCCGTTCGCCACCAGGTCCCTGGCCCTGCCCGCCGCGTCCCTGGGGTTGGGCGATGCACAGACCTGCCGCGATGAGCGCGACGACGCAGCCGACGATTCCAATACTGATGCCTTTTCTAACCATGTTCGTTCTCCTTTCAATGGATCTGTTTCACTTGATCTGCTGTTGAGACATTCCGGCGGGCTCGACGGAAACTTATCCGCCACCCTCATGGTGGGCAGATCTTCCCGACGGTCACATGCCCGCGGTGCTTTTCCGTGAGATTCTCCCTCCCTTCATTTCAAAGAGCTGGAAAGCAAACATGTTCCGTCTGACATTCCACTGGGTCAGTGGTTCAGCGGACACCTTCGGTTACACGGAACCGTCGCTTCCGAAGGCCCGGACCCGCCGTTCCTGCTCCTGCACGACAAAGAACGCCGACCGCCGGGCGGATATTTCACCTTTCGGCCGATGCCATCCATCATTGAACACGGGCGATCATCAGGCGAAGATGAGACGATCGGCAGGATCGCGCCGCTGTAGCCATGGAGCCTTGACCCACCCCGGGGCAGGCGGGCCTCCTGTGGTATACCCCACACGACACCTCGGCGGTCCTCCGTGCCCGCACAGCAGATGAGGGGTTCAGCGTATCGTGCCGTGTCCGATGATGCAACCGTTAATGTGGGTTTGGCAGGCTTGGCGCAACCGGATCGCCCCGCCGAGCCGCGAGGTGACGATGGAAAGTACTGGCATGAAGAGGTCCTGGGCCGCTGCCACGCCCGGCGCGATGCCGGGACTCAGGAAGACCGGCCGGGAGAGCCGGAATCGAGGTCCGGATCGCCATGCCCGATGGAGACCATGACGGGGTGTCGTTGCGGCTCGACAGGAACTTTCTGCTCCCTGTCGGACGACAGGTTGGTGCATGACCGCACCTTCTCCGGAGCGCACGGCCACTGGAGAAGATCCCCCAAAACAAGCTTGGTCAATGCCTTATGGCAATGCCGGGCGATGTTCTCGAACCAAGTCACCGTCGCCGCGACCACATCGGGGTCCAGTTCGTACCCAGCCGAGTCCTTCAGAATCCGCAAGGCTTCCGAAACGTTGCGGGTCTGATGATAGGCTCGCGCAGCGGTCAGAGCGTCAAACATATCGGCCACGCTGATGATCCGTGCGCCCAGTGGAATGGCGGTCTTGGCCAGGCCGTCGGGATAGCCCTCGCCATTCCATTTCTCATGGTGGTGACGGACGATCTGGACTTCCCTCTCGAGGAAGCTCATTTTCTCCAGGATGCGGACGGCGATTATCGGATGCTGCTCGACCATCGCCCGCTCGTGGGCGTTCAGCTCATCCGGCTTGCACAGGATGGCGTCGGGAATGCCGATCTTGCCGATATCATGAATCATTGCGGCCCGCCGGATCAGGTCCACGTGCTTGGGCCCCAGATCCATCGTCTGCGCAATGCCCACCGAGTAGTGCATCACGTTCTCTGTGTGCGTCTTGGCGTAGGGGTCCTTGGCCTCCAGGGCTTGGACCAGGCCCCAGATGCTCTCCATGAACATCTTCTCGGCCTTCTCTGAGAGGCCCGCCACACGCCGTTGAAGCGACTTGATCCGGTCAATTTCGATGTCGTTGGCGTTCAGGAGCTGTGCCATTTTCGCATCCCAGATGCGAACGCAGTTTCGGCCGGAATTCTTGGCGTCGTACAACGCCAGGTCTGCCCGCCGCATCACGTCCCGCGGATCGTTGTGTTCAAAGTCGCACTCGGCCACGCCGCAACTGATCGACACGGAGGTGTCCTGGGGAAGCCGGATCGCCTGGGCCTTGGCGCGAATCCGCTCCAGAAGAACCTTGGCATCGACCGCCCTCGTCTCGGGCATGAGAATGACGAACTCGTCGCCGCCGTAGCGAGCCAGCACGTCCGGGATGCGTTTCTCCGCTTTCATGCAGGCGGCCAGCCGGCGGATCGCCTCGTCGCCGGTGGCGTGGCCCAGGACGTCGTTTATCATCTTGAAATGGTCGAAATCGATGATGGCCACGGAAAACGGACGTCTGTACCGTGCCGCGCGGGCACATTCGGCCTGTAACTTGTCTTCGAGCAGCTTGCGGGAGCCCACTCCCGTCAGCGCATCGGTCAGCGAACTGAGCCGGGCCTGCTGGTATCGCGTGGCGTTGGTCAGGTGAGCGGTCAGAATCTCACGGGTGAGCTTGGCTTTGTAGGATATGAGTTCCCGATTCGATGCGATGGCCGGGTCCAGACCGCACATGCACAGGTAGCCGGACAGACGCTTCTCTTTGTCGATGCCAGGCTCCTTGAGCCCGATGATCTCAAGCGGGATGACCACTCGCGGGGGCTTGCCGCCGCAGCTTTCGCACTCGGGGGAAATCCCGTCCGTGCAGTACCCACCTTCAATGGATTGCTGGAGGATCGTCACCGCCTCGTCCATATGCCCACCCAGACAGGGGCATCGATTGGAGCTGAGCAGTTCCGGCGTCTGCCCCTCCTGGCCGCTCGGGTAGAGACAGAGAATGCAGTTGAAGGCGCCGAACAGCTTCGGGACCTCCGCCGCGGCGATCTCGACCGCCTCGCTCAGGTCGATGCTCTTGAGGCAGTTCGACAGCATGGCCACTTCCTCGGCCGCCGCTCGGTCCTCCAGAAGCTGGCGTCCCATGATATCCCTGGCGGAGAGGATACCTACGACGACTCCGTTGTCGACGATGGGAAGGTGGCGGATACGGTGACGGGCCATGATCTCGCGGACCTGGCTGGTAGGCGTGCCGGGGGCACACGAGATGATCTGGTGGGCCATGATCCGGTCAACGGTTGCTGAATCGCCGTTCTCGGCCGACTCGGCGATGAAGTGGGCGATATCCCGCTCGGTCACCAGACCGATAAAATTGCCGTTCTCATCATTGACGATCAGGCAGCCGACCTTGTGGGCGAGCATTTTGGCGGCAGCCTGCTTGATGTTGTCATTGCGGCCGATAGTGACGATCCCGGCCGGACGTTCGCCAGATTCGAGCATCGTTGGCCCTTAGCAAGGTCCGTGTTCACATCATGTTCCACGTTCCTGTCCCCCCATGGGAAAAGGTATCGACCCGGCAGGCGGGGCACTTTAGCCCCCAAATCGCAGGCGACCCGTAACGCATGGCCCTGCCACGCGGCCGAATACACCGGTCCGACAGGGGATTGCCCGACGGCGAGCGCACGCAAGGGCCCGGCCGAAGACCCCAGGACCTTGCGGCTCCGTATGTTAGAAGAAAGCCCCTCTTGAGCCAGATTAAGCTCCAGGCACTCAGAAAATCGACTTTGGATCGAAAAAAACGTTACACGACTCTGATATAATGGCACTGAATACCGGTAAACGTGATTTACAGGGTTGGGTACCCCGCATGGAGATGCAGGCAGACTACATCGAACTGGTCGAAAAGGCCCGTGGAGGCGACAGACAGAGCCTCAACCAACTGGCCATCGTGGCGAGGGAACGCCTGCGCACGTACGTCTACCGCTTGACCCTCAAAGAGGACCTAACGCAAGAAATTGTTCAGGAGAGTTTGTTAGAAATGTGCAGAGTACTGGGCAAACTCAAACAGACAGATCGCTTCTGGTCCTGGCTGTACGGCATCGCCACCAACAAGCTACACCGCCATCATCGAACGGAAAAGGCTCTGAAGAAGGCTGCCGCATCAGAAGAAAGGCGTCGCGGACCCATGCGGGAACGACAGGGAGGGCTCGAAACCCTGGTCAGCCTGGAACTCAAGCAGATCGTCTCCAAGGCCATGCAGAAGCTGCGAACACGCCATAAGGCTGTGCTGGTCATGCGATGCTACGATTGCATGTCGTATGCCGAAATTGCCGATTCTATGGGTTGTAGCGAGTTCAGCACCCGGATGCTCTTCGTTCGAGCCAAGAAGGCGCTGCAAAAGGAGCTTTCCCGCAATGGTTTCGGCAAGGGGTCCCTGCTGGCGGCCCTGGTCGTGTTCGGCAAGATGACCGCCCCCAGCGAGGCGGCGGCCGCTCAGCTTACAGTCCCGGCCGCGATGACCCAGGCGGGCGTCCTGGCGGGCATCGCGGGTCTGGCGACCACCAAGACAGCCCTCGTCACCGCTACGGCGGTGGGCGCCCTGGCCGTCGGAACGGTGACCACGACATCTTACATCGCGAGCAAACCGGAGCTGCCGGCGGCAACGCCCGAGGCGGGCATTCACGTGGCCGCCCCTCTGGGCGCGCCGAACGCCGCCCAAGAGAAGCTCTGGTACTACTTCCCCGAGGGACCCGAGGGACCGGTAATGCTGCGGGCCGAACTTCGCAGCCAGGCCGACGGATCGTCGCAGCAGAGGCTGCAGGACGACCAGGCCAACTACTGCTATCAGGACGGCACCGTCTCGGTCAACAATCATCGCATGTGGTTGAACGACCTGAGCGTGATGAGGCTGCCGACGGACAGCCGCGCGATGGCGAGCGCCCTGTCGCGGGCAGACGGCAATCCGGATGGCATGCAGCCGGTCACCGCCAGGGGCCGGGACCTGCTCGTGATTGTAGAGCGTCAGGAGCAGGACGGGCAGATCCGCACGACGCGCCCTGTGACGGTCCGACACAGCAACGTTCTGGAGGAAGACTACTTCCAGAGCGACTGGTCGGCCGGCGTGGCGCCGCAGGACAATCGAGACACCATGCACGCTCGCGGGTGGACGTACATGCGAATTCGCGGCCAGGTCGGCGGCCAGGACATCACCGGCGCCGGGAGGATTCCGTTCATCTACGGGACCAGCCGCGAACACAGCCCCTGGCTCCGACTGACCACCGCCAACGGGACGACCCTGATCGACGGCCCGGCCGGCGCGATCGTCCAGGACCCCAACGGGGCGACCAAGGCCCGTTATCCTCAGGGAAGCTTCCTGAGCGGCATGAACCGCCCCTGGATGGGCCTGCACGTGATGGACACGGTCCGTCGCGATGCCGCCGAGCAGCGCATCTCCTTCCGGACCGAGCTGTTGAACAACGGACGCGACGTCCAGGTGACAGTCGTTCGGGATACAGACAAGCTGGTCTATACCATTGATCTTGATGCAGACGTGATCCGGAGGATCGAGTTCCTCCAGGCTCAGAGACCCGTGGGATATCTGGACTTCGAGTATCTCCAGGATCTCGACGGCGATCTGAGCGAATTCAAGGCTCCTGCGGGCGGCACCGAGCGGACCAGCCTCAAACAGAGCCAGGGCATCCTCTGGCTGGTGCAACTGGCCAGGGGAGCGTTCGCGGATTAGAGCGAAACGGGCCGGAGTGGTGCTAACTGTGTATGCGTTTTCTTCCGATAGAAGCAGATCGAAGCTCATTGCGAATACTTCTGTCGGAACAGGATGAGTTGGTTGACAAGGGGGTTGATGATGTTGGGGAAACGGCCGATAACATCGAGAGCCGAAAGGCTTCGATGGTGGATCGAAGCCGGATGGAGAGCCGATGGCGGGCAGGCGCCTGCCGAAGGCATCCTTTCGGGTCGGCCGGTTCCCGTTCCGTATTCTGCAATGGCTTCGCCGAGGGCTTTTCTCACCATCGCCTCATTCTTGGAAAACTTGGATATCCATCCATGGATTGGGGCGACCGAACAACCCTCGCGTGCGACGGGCACGGCATGGCGGCCGACCGAACCACGCGAGATCCCTACACTGCATCCGGCAAGGAAGGGTGCAGAGTCGAATCGTGCGTGTGGGTCGCCGGGGGAACGACAGCCACATCAAGGACGTCAACAAGGCACGGATGCACCCGACGACAGTACCGGTGGAACCTGGGGGGATGTCTTCAAGATCGAAGACGCATTCCGCGGCATGGCACGGAGCTCTGCTGAGGGAGCTCCCGGCCTGTCGGTCGCCAGGGGTGATGACGGAACGCACGATATCCCACGAGGCTCCGGGGCCGGCGCTTTCGCTGCCCCCGGAGCCTTTTTGCAGCCCCGGAGCAGGTGCCGGATTTGGCGGCTCCCATGAGAGCGATCAGAGTTGCACAATACGGAATACTGTTTCTGTTGATCGGGGTTTTCGCTGCGGATCCCGTGCGCGCGGATTGGACCTACACATACGCCGATGACTTCGAGACAGACAGAGCCCAATCGGACAGCTACCTCCACTCGGTGATCGGATCCGAAGGGGTGACCCCGCTTCCCGGGCCGTACCTGTATTACCTCTACGGCAGCCAGGGCAGAGGTCTGGCCTTCGTCGATCACAAGGACCAGCCGGCCGAACTGAGCTACTACTTCCCGATCGACTCGACCCAGGGACAGCGAGTCGTGAAGGGGACGCTGGAAATCGACGTTTCATTCCCAAGCACGGCCACCATCTCCCAGTGGGAGCCGGGCCGCCTGTCCTACAAGACCTCCAGCAACGGAATGACGTGGTCGGAGCCGGTGTCTTTGAGCGCTGGACACCGTAGTCTGCCCATTTCTTCGGCAGAGGGAACCTGTTACATCGCGTTCTCGGGCACACGGGCGGTGATCGACAACCTCAGGGTGTCGCTCTATTCGCCCGCGGCGACCATTTACGTTCCGGGCAACTTCACCACGATCCAGGCCGCCATCGACGCCGCCGGCAGCGGCGACGTCATCGAAGTCTCGCCCGGGACCTATTCGGGCGAGGGTAATCGCGACATCGATTTTCGCGGCAAAGCCATCACGGTGCGCAGCACCAGCGGGGCCTCCAGCACGTTCATCGACTGCCAACCTACCTCCGCGGCCAACCTGGACGGGCACCGGGGATTCTACTTCCACTCCTCGGAGGGGCCCGCCAGCGTGCTGTCGGGATTCACCATCCGGCACGGACGCATCTTCGGAGCACAGATTCCGTCGAGCACCTCGTCCTGGAGCCGCAGCCCCAACCATCCGATCGGCGGAGGCATCTATTGTGAATTCAGCAGTCCCACAATTGCGGATTGCATCATCCTCGACTGCGGCGCGGAGGTCGGCGGCGGCGTCGGCTGCGTCGGCGGGGCCCCGACCATCTCGAACTGCACCATCCACGACTGCGTCGCCGGCGAGTTCGGCGGCACTCTGACCGGCGGTCGCGGCGCCGGCATTGGCCTGATCGGGCAGTCGGGCGCCACCATCGTCAATTGCACGATCGAGGACAACGCCGCGTATTACGACAGCCTCGGCGGCGGCCTCTACTGCTGGGAGAGTATCGTGACCGTCGCCGGGACCCGCATCACCGGCAATTTCGCCCCCGGCAATCTGACCGGCGGAGGAGCCTACTGCGCCGGACGTGACACGGATGTCACCTTCCGCAACTGTGTCTTCTCCGACAACACCGCCAGCGCCGGCGCCGGCATCTTCGCCGAGTGGAAATCGTCGTTCGGGCCGGCGTCGCGCCGCACGAGCATCACGGTGGCCAACTGCACGATCGCGCAGAATCGGCTTTCCACCACATCCGGATCGCCTGCCGGCGGCATTCAGTCCGCCGCCGTGGATATCTTCGTCAACTCGTCCATCGTCTGGAACAACGACGGCGCTGCAC
The DNA here is from genome assembly GCA_012744475.1 of Phycisphaerae bacterium. Classification (GTDB taxonomy): domain Bacteria; phylum Planctomycetota; class Phycisphaerae; order Sedimentisphaerales; family Anaerobacaceae; genus Anaerobaca. The sequence continues at coordinate 50,521 of JAAYBV010000053.1, read as the reverse complement.
TGAGCATCGTCGACCCGGTCCTGCGCGACCCCGTCGAATACTCCGACATTCAGGGCGGTTACGCAGGAGACGGCAACATCAACGAGGATCCACTGTTTACCAATCCGTGGAACGAGGACTACCATCTGCAATCGCAGGTGGGCCACTACAACCCCGGCAGCAGCATCTGGCTCACCGCCGGCGGCCACAGTCCGTGCATCGACACAGGCGATCCGTCCGAACCGGTCGGCGAAGAGCCTCCGCCCAACGGCGATCGCATCAATATGGGCGCCTATGGTGGGACCCGGCAGGCGAGCAAGGGACGCGAGCACTTCGTCTATCACGTCGACGGAACCAGCGGCAGCGACGGATACGGCGGGTCCAGCCGGACCTATGCCTTCCGAACCATTAAGCGGGCCGTCGATCTGGCCAGGAATGGTGACACCATCCTCGTCTGGCCGGGCGTCTATTCTCTCAGCCCCGCCGATGAAGTGACCTTCAACCGCAAAGCGATCACCATTCAGAGCGCCGCCGATGCCGCTGTCATCATGGCGACGAAAGGCTATGCGTTCTCGTTCTGGGGCGCGGAGAGCTCTCAGAGCGTTGTCGCGAATTTCGTGATCACCGGCTGCGGTGAAGGGGCCATCCTCTGTGACCAGGGGGCCTCGCCCACGTTGAGAAACCTGACAATCGTCCGCAACGACTTCGGCATCAGAGCCTACGGCGGCGCCGACCCGGGCATCGTCAACTGCATCCTCTGGGAAAACGGCACGGGAGACCTGTTCCAGTGCAAGGCACAATACAGTTGCGTCCAGCAGGGCACGGTCGACAAGAACGCGGGCAACATCAACAAGGACCCGCTGTTCGCCGATCCGGACAACGGCGATTTTCACCTGAAGTCCAAGTATGGTCGCTACGTCGCCCAAGGGGACGACTGGGTCACCGATTCGGTGACGAGCCCGTGTATCGACACCGGAGACCCGGACGAGTATCCGCGTGCCGAACTCACGCCGAACGGCAATCGGATCAACATGGGAGCCTACGGCGGAACGCCCTATGCAAGCCTGAGCGGATGGCCCCCGCGGTAGGGATCAGAGGCGCGGTGGGTGGCCGCGCCCCAGGGTAGTACGGAAACGTTATCAGCACAGATACGATCTTGGCTTCGGATCAGGGCGGGGTGATTGCGTTTGCCGAGGAGTAACTCCTGCATGCGTCATGCAAGCTCGAGTGTGGTGATGGGAATCTGGAAAGCCGGCATTGAGGCCGGCCAGAGGGCAACGGAGAGCGATGCGGCGTCTCGGCGTCCGCGTCGGACTATGCATCTGCTCTCCTTGCCCGCCAGAAGATGTGTTTCTTTCGCAGTGAGCAGAGCAACACAGGTCCGGAGGTACTACATATAGCGATCTTGCCCCTGCCAGGCCACAATATGCAGCCATCATGAAAAATGTCGCACGTTTGTCAAAATGATGGCGTACAATAGGAATTGTGCTTGTCAGGGGCCACACAGAGCCTTACAATGGGTAACCGTAAAGGTAGAAGGGAAAAACTACCTAAAATCCGGAGGGTCGTGAGATCAGCACGAGATGGCATAACATCTCGGTAGGAGCCGGTGACGCCAGGGCCTTCACGCTGGTGGAGATGATCGTGGTCATTTCCATCATTTCGGTGCTCATGGGCATTCTCGTTCCGGCGGCAAACCTTGTCAGGCGCCAGGCGCGCGCGCTGCTGGGAATGCGCAACCAGCGAGAGATCAGCAACGCACTGACGCTCTACGCCATGGACAACAAGGATCGCTATCCGCAGTCGGTGGCCACCGTCGGCACCGGCGAAGAGTGGAGCTGGTCCGATCCTACGAAGATGATCGGTATCAAGGAGCGAAGTCCGCAGATGCATCGCGCGATGAGCGCCTACCTGGCGGACTACATTCCCGACGCCAAGACGATGTTCTGCCCGAACGCGCCTCAACGTTACAAGTATCTCCAGGAAGCGTGGGACGCCGGAGACGACTGGAACAATCCGGACACAGCCCCCCGGACCGACCCTCTCGGTGGGACATACTGCTTCTACTGGAACTACGTCGGCTATCTATCCGAATCGCAGACGCTGTTCCGAGGTCCGACCGGTCCGGCCAGCATGGGGCGATACAATCAGCTCCTGGTCACGGACTACTTCGGCCACGATCACTGGCGCAGCCCCGGCGCGTTCGGCAGTTGCGAGAGACTCAAGGGGGCCAGGATCGTTGAGGAGACCCAGTTGCTGTCCTCGTACTGGGCCGTCGATGGCGATCCACTGGAGGCCATGCCCGACGTGAAACTCCGGGCAGCCTTCACCGATGGACACGTCGAGACCTACTCCTCCTCGGACGTCGTGCCCATGAAAATCTCCACCACGCCCGAAGGCGTCCCGCCCTATCCGGACGGCTTCGCGGGCGGCACGTTCTTCGTTCCGAGAAGCGCGCTACCTTAGGATCGACAGAACCGATTCCGCCGATTCCCCTCTGCATCGCCTCATCCCGTTTCACAGCGGACGCCATCCTCCGCCGGCCAAGGCTCGCGCAGGCCGTCGGTTACACGATGTCGAACACCTTCGTCAGTTGCGTAATCTCGAAAACCTTCTGGATCTTCGGATCGAGGTTGAACAACTGCAAATGGCCGCCGTGGTCGATCACCCTCTTGTGGACCTTCACCAGCAGGCCCAGGAAAGCCGACGACATGAACCGCACGTTTTCGAAATTCAGGACAAGCTTCCTGTTCAGATTTTCCTTGATGACCGGACGCAGGGCTTGTTCGAGTCTCTTGATCTGCTGCTCGTCGAGGATATTCTCGTCCGCGAAAGTGACGATGCTGACCTCGGTCCCGTATTCGACTTTGAGCTTCGGTTCTTTGAATTCCATGAGTGCCTCTGCCATGATTCTCCATTCTCCGGGAGCGGACGAAATCGTGTACGCTCCTCGCGACAATATAGGGGTGCATTGTAGTGGCGAGAAAGCCGCTTCGCGACAAAAAAACCGCAGAAACTCACGGACGGGTCTGTGCGAATTCTGCGGCAAGGCCCGTTTTCCACCACGGAGCGCCATGTGTGGCAGCGGTCCCGATGGCCATCGGGAGAGCAAGGCGGAGTTTGCCGATGGCTTCGACGGCACGCGTATCACCATCGGCAAGCCTGCGCTTGCCGCTGCCACACGGCTGCCAGAACGATCTCACAGACGCCTCGCGGACCAGCCCCCTGGGCGTCTTCCTCACGCCGGGTTCGACTCCGCCAGGGCGCCGAGGATAGCAACCCCGTTGAACATCGCATGCATGAAGATGGGGCGGAACAGCGATCCGCTTTTCTCATACGCATACCCCAGCCCGATCGACAGCACGAACAGGGCAGGCCAATGCGGCTTGTCCCCATGCACGACCGCGAATAGCGCCGACGTCAGGAAGATGGCCGGCCACGGCCTGGCCAGATACGAGCGAAGCACCGTCTGGAACAGGCCCCGGAAAATCATCTCCTCCACCAGAGGAGCCACCACCACTGCCAGGAAAGCCAGCAACACCAGGAGTGTGACGCTCCCATACTCGGTCATCTGCTGGAGGGCCTCGTGCCGGGGCATTTCGAAGTCCCGGCCCGACGACCATTGGCTGATCCACTGCCCGACCTGCGTTGTGGCCACAATCACCGCCAGCACGAGCGGCCAGACCGCCAAGAGGTGAAGAACGGCCGCCCTGAGGTCCCTCGGGACCGTGCGCAGCCGCAGGCCGAATCCCTTCAATCCCCGCGCGAAGTGAATCGACGCCAGGGGGACAATCACGCCGAACGCAATCGCCAGCGCGACGACACACAGCACCGCCGCATCCTGAAACGCCTTCTGCCGCCCCTCGACGGGACGGACAAACGAGTCGATCACCGACTGAACGGCAACGATCCCCACCAGCCACAGGAAGAACGGAATGAAGGGCACGTGCGGCAGCATGTCGTTGCGGCGTGGCGGCGAATCGACCAGCGATCGGCGTCCCAACGACGTCCGCACCAGCCACGTCGAGAAGACGCCGATGCCGATCAGAGTAAGAACGTGGTCGATGGTAATGGCCGTCATGGACCTCCGTTTTCGCCGAACATCTCGAGCCGACCCCAAGAGGGTTGAAAACCGCACCCCGTTGCACTACACTACGCCGACGGAGCCGGGTCGGGCCAAGTATGGCAGAGCGGCTCTGCCTTATCAAGGAAAACAGGCCATGGACATATTTCGGATTGAGGGACCGGTCCGTCTTTCCGGTCAGGTCACCGTCAACGGCTCGAAAAACGCGGCGTTGCCGATCATGGCGGCGGCCATACTCGCGGAGGGCCAATCGTCGCTGGCGGGCGTTCCCCGGCTGTCCGACGTGCGGCTGTTCGGAGACCTGCTGCAAACGCTGGGCTGCCGGGTCGAGCGGGACGCTGACGAGCCCATGCGCATCGACGCCAGCGTCATCAGCAACCCGGTGGGCGACTACGAGATCGTCCGCAAGATGCGCGCCAGCATCTGCATTCTGGGCCCGCTGCTGGCGCGGTGCGGGCGGGCCGAGGTCTCGATGCCTGGCGGCTGCGCGATCGGCGACCGCCCGATCAATCTGCACGTGCGAGGGCTGCGCGAGCTCGGCGCCGAGATCCACCTGAAGAACGGCTACGTCATCGCCGAAGCCCCCAAGGGCCTGCGCGGCGCGAGCATCTTCCTCGGCGGTTCGTTCGGCTCGACCGTTCTGGGGACCGCCAACGTGATGATGGCCGCCGCCCTGGCCAAGGGGCGAACCGTCGTCGAGTCGGCCGCCTGCGAGCCGGAGATCAGCGACTTGGCCAATTGCCTTAACGCGATGGGCGCCCGGATCAGCGGGATCGGCTCGCCGCGGCTGGTGATCGAGGGCGTGCCGCACCTCCATCCCGTCCAGTACAGGGTCATTCCCGACCGCATCGAGGCCGGGACATTCATGGTGGCGGCCGCCATCACGCGAGGCGAGCTGAAGCTCGTCAACTGCCGGCTCGACGACTTGATGGCGGTCGTGGACAAACTGCGCAACGTCGGCGTTACGGTCGAGCCGACGGCCGACGGCTGTGTCGTGGCCGGGACCGACCATCTGCGTCCCACCGACGTGACGACGCAGCCGTACCCCGGCTTCCCAACCGACCTCCAGGCGCAGCTCATGGCGCTGCTGGCGCTGGCCGAGGGCAACAGCGTGGTCATCGAGAAGATCTTCCCCGACCGCTTCATGCACGTGGCGGAACTGAACCGCATGGCGGCGGACCTTCGTAAGGAGGGTCCGGCGGTCATCGTCGCGGGCGTCAAGAACCTGGTCGCCGCGCCGGTGATGGCCTCTGACCTGCGGGCCTCGGCGGCCCTGGTCCTGGCGGGCCTGGCCGCGGAAGGCACAACGATCATCAACCGAGTTTACCATATCGACCGGGGCTACGAGCGCATCGAAGAGCGGCTCAATCCGCTCGGCGCGCAGATCTTCCGCGAGGACGCGCCCGCCCCGTAGGGGCGGATGATGATTCGCTCCTATCCCGAGTGAGAGAATCGCCATGCGTAAGAAACTCAAATCCATCAAGTCCGTCTTCGTGATCGGCCTGGTGATTGTCGTGGGTGGCGCGCTCGGCGTCAACTTCTTCGCCGACAGCGCTGTGCGGGTGGCGATCGGCAAGGCCGGCACCAAGGCCCTCAAGGTCCCGGTGGACGTCGCGAAGGCCGACCTGTCAATCTTGGCGGGGACTCTGGGACTGGAGACCCTCGCGGTGGGCAACCCGCCCGGCTACAGTCAGACGACGCTGCTCGATCTGAGCCAGGGCGCCATTGAGGTCGAGACAAAGTCGCTGCTGAGCGACGAGGTGCTCATCAGGAACATCCGGCTCGACGGCATGAAGGTCTTCATCGAGCAGAAGGGTCTCGACAACAACCTGCACGAGGTCATCGGGGCGTTGGAGCGAGACCGACAGCCTTCGGGCAAGAAACTGGTAATCGATCATCTCGAAATCACGAACGTCACGGTGCTGGTCAAGCTGCTGCCGATCCCGGGACAGGCCGACACGGTGACGTTCAAGCTCGGCACGATCGAGATGACCGATCTGGGGCGCAACGAGCGGATGGACGTCGCGGCGCTGGCCACCAAGGTCCTGCTGGCGGTGGCGATGGGCATCGCCGAACAGGGGGGCGACGTGCTGCCCAAGGAGATGATCTCCGGCCTGAGCAACGTGCTGGACAAGGCCATCGACATCGGCCGGATCATCTTCGGAAACGGCAAGAACAGCGCCGAGCAGATTGGACGCGGAATCACCGAGGGCCTCAAAGACATCGTCAAACCGTAGGGGCGTCCCGGCGCGCCGGGACGCCCGTACCAACGTCGGGTGGCATCCTCAAGTCCGCAGGACTTGGGGATGGTCTCCAGGAGCAAGCCATCCCTCCCGATGTACATCGGGACGCTTGAGGCTGCCACACACCCTACAAGGAGCGCTGCCATGCTAAAGCCAGTTGTTGCCGCATCGATCGTGTGTATGCTGTGTATCGGAAACTCATTCGCCCAGAAGACGCCGACGGGCAATCCGAGCGACTTCAAGATCAAGACCTGCCTGCATTCGGTCAGCTACGCCGGCGTGTGGCGCGGCCAGGCGAAGCTGACGGTCGACGAGTTTCTCGTGAAGGCCAAGGAGCTGGGCTACGACGGCGTGATGCTGATGGCCAAGCGTCCGCACGTTTCGCCGCTGGACTACGACGAGGCGGCGCGTCAGGCGTTGCGACGACGGATCGAAGGGCTGGGCCTTGAGCTGGTCTGCCTGGCCGGCTACACCGACTTCACCGCCGGCAGCGACAAGCTGGGCATCCCGAACGTCGAGATCCAGGCCGCGTATGTGGGAGAGCTGGCCAGGCTCGCCCGCGACCTCGGCACCGACGTGGTCCGCGTCTTCACCGGCTACGAGCGGCCCGACATCCCGTATGACAGGCAGTATGCGACGGTCGTCGAGGGTCTGCGCCTGGCGGGCAAAGAAGCCGCTAAATACGGCATCACCCTGGCCGTGCAGAACCACCACGACATCGGCGCGCACCACGACACCATGCTCTGGCTGCTCAACGAGGTGAACCTGCCCAACGTCAAGGCCGCGTACGATCCGTGGACGCCCACGCTCCAGGGCCTTGGCGCCGACGAGCTGCGGGCCTCCGTCCGGAAGATGGCCCCGTATATGATCCACACGACCGCCGCCGACTACGTGCGCCAGCCGCGGTACCACTACAGCCGCAACCTGACCAACTTCCTCGAACAGGGCACGGTGCTGCGGGCCGTCCCGCTCGGCAAGGGCATCATCGACTACAAAACCTTCTTTGCAGCCCTCCGCGAGATCGGCTACCAGGGCTATATCGCCTACGAGATGTGCGAAGTCCTCGACGGCGGCGGCGACATCGAGAACCTCGACCGCACCGCGAAAGAGTCCCTGGCCTGCATCAAAAGTAGGGGCGAATGATCATTCGCCCCTACGCCGGACCCTATTCCGATGGCGCAAGCTTGCGTGTGGCAGCCTCAAGGCGCAGCGCAGCGAAGCCTTGGGGATGGCGGACTGGCGGGGTGGCCGGGCGTCGCGGGACTTCCTCAGCGTTTCACCATCCCCAAACGCTAGCGCATTTGAGGCTGCCACCCACCGCGCTTGCGCCAAATCCGAAATCCGAAACTCGAAATCCGAAACAAGCTCGAAGGCCCAAAGCCTCAAATCCGAAAACGGCCTTCGGCCGGGAGTTTGGGACATTCGTATTTGCGTCATTCGAATTTGTTTCGGATTTCGGGTTTCGTGCTTCGAGTTTCAGTCCCTCTGGCGATTGAACCGGAGGGCCTCTCCTGCTATACTAATAGCTGGCGGCCGGAGGCGTATGAGCGAGCCGGCGGAATGTGGGCTTGGCCCGGATTCGGGCCGAGAGGAGGACGACAACTCATGGAAGCGGGCAAAACACGCAATTACATGTGGGTCTTTGCACTGCTTGGCCTGTCGCTTCTCGTGGCGACGACCCAAGCCGATGAAACGGGCGTCCGGGCAGATCGGTACGTGTTCTCGCCCGAGCAGAGCACGATCGTGCAGACGGGCGGCTTTGCGGGCGTCCACTGGACGTACTCAGTCGAGGGCCAGTTCTGCCTGATCGTCGATCCCGACGCGGGGACCGCCCGATTCGAGCAGGTCGACGCCAACGCCGTCGACGCGACGGAACCGATGCGAACGCTCGATCCGAACGCGGCCTTCAACCTGACGGGCTTGCGCGGGATCGTAGCAGACGACGCCATCGAGTTCACCGGTCAGACCGTCGACGGCAGCACGGTCGGACTGACAGTGATGTTCACCGACGACACAGTGCGGCTGACGGGCGAAACCACCCCGCCGCCCAACAGCGCCGACTTCTTCATCTTCGCCATCGACGCCGTCGCCACCCGCAAATACGCCGGAGGCACGGGCGAGCCCAACACCCCCTACCAGATCGCCACCGCCGAGCACATGAACGCCATCGGCACGCACCGCAACGACTGGAACAAACACTTTGTGCTGACCGCCGATATCGACCTGTCGGCCAGCGGCAGTTCCGATTTCAACGCCATCGGGTACAGTGTTATGCGAGATCAAGTGCCGTTTACCGGTGTCTTTGACGGCGGCGGCCACACGATTTCCCGGCTCACCTGCACAGAGGGCGGTGGGGGGGCAGTGTTCATGTATATTCACAATCCCAACGCGGAAATCAAGAATATAGGCGTGGTCGATCCCAACGTGTCTGGCGTAGCCGCGCTGGTAGGCCACCTCAGGTCGGGGACTGTGCGCAACTGTTATGTGCAGGGCGGCACGGTCACCAGTACTTGGGATGCCGCCGGTCTTGTGGCAGTCAACAGTGGAGCTATCGTGAACTGCTACTCGGCAACCTGCGTGACAGGTGTCCAATCAGCGGGCGGACTCGTGGCTTACAACTATTATGGAGATGTCATCAACTGTTACTCGGTGAGCGCAGTCACCGGCGATCGGAATGCTGGTGGTCTGATCTGCTTCGGCGAAGGTTCAGGAACCGTCTTCCAGTCCTTTTGGAATGTGGAGACGAGCGGGCAAACAACCAGTGCCGGCGGAGTCGGCATGGCCACGTCCGAGATGCAGATGGGCGAGACCTACCTTGGCTGGGCCACCTGTGGCAACGAGGGGATTTGGACTATCGACGAGGGCAATGACTACCCAAGGCTCTGGTGGGAAGGCCGGGCTGGCCAGGATATTGCGGCAGTTCGGTTGTCTGATTTCTTGGTGGGCACCGGAACGAGCGACGACCCTTACCTGATTCGCACGGTCGAGGATTCAGAAGTAATCGATCTGTTTCCTTGCGAGTGGGACAAGGAGTTCAGGCTGATGTTCGTGGAGGGCGAAGGAACAGCGGAGAGACCATACATGGTCCACACTGCCGAGCAACTCGGCCTGGTTAGCTTGTGCGTGTACGAGTGGGACGCCCATTTCAGACTGATGGCAGACATTGACCTGTCAAGCTACCCAGGAGACACCTTCAACATCATCGGAAACGACCAAAGACCGTTCGTCGGGGTCTTCGACGGCAATGGCCACGCGATCGCACATCTCACCCGGCGATCTCAGGGCCAAGAGCTTGTGGGGATGTTCGGGTACGTCGCCGGCGCAATCGCCGAGATCAGGAATCTCGCCTTGCTGGAGCCGGACATTGACGCCGGCGAGGGGAACTGCATCGGTGCAATGGTAGGCCATCTGGCGGAAGGGAACGTCGCTAATTGTCATGTGGTTGGGGGCCGTGTATCGGGAGACGGAAGTGTCGGCGCCGTGGTCGGAGACAACCAAGGCACCGTCCAGAATTGTTCTTCAAGCTGCGCGGTCACGGGCGGCTCACCCGTCGGCGGTCTCGTGGGTGATAATGCCGGGACGGTGATCGACTGCAATGCCACAAGCCTCGTGACCGGCGATGATTGCGTCGGCGGTCTGGTCGGAAGGAATGTTGGCACCACTGCAAATAGCAGCACACTATGTGACATCACTGGCGACGTCTACGTGGGTGGCGTGTTGGGCCTGAACGGACTATTCACGTCACGCGAACGCGACTGCGCCGGCGATGTGGTTGGTTGTCGCTCCCACGGCAGTGTCACAGGCAGGAGGATGGTGGGTGGCCTCGTGGGGTACAACTTCAAGGACAGTACAATCGCAACTTGCTGTTCGACAGGAACGGTGGACGGTTTCGACGAGATCGGCGGTCTGGCGGGCTCAAGTTTCAGTTCAATCACAGACTGCTACTCGAAGGCCGTGGCTGTGGGAACACAACAAGTCGGCGGTCTGATCGGATACCGACGTGACGGCACAGTCACGAACTGCCACTCGACAGGCCATGTGAGCGGCCAGGAACGCGTCGGTGGCTTGGTCGGGTGGAATTCCGGTGGCAGTTTCGGTGTCTTCAACTCCTTCTGGGACATCGAGACGAGTGGGCAGAAGACCAGCCCGACCGGGACGGGGTTGACGACGGCCCAGATGCAGACAGCGGCGACGTATCTCGACGCGGGGTGGGATTTCGTGGGCGAGACCGCCAACGGGACCGACGACCTGTGGTGGATCGATGAGGGGCAGGGCTATCCGAGGCTCTGGTGGGAAATCGCAGAGACAGTCAAATAGCAAACAGCAAAGATCAAGATTGTGGAATCCGCCTTCGGCGGATGACTTCCTCAGTTTCGCATTTTGCACTTTACCTTTTGGTCTTCCGGCCTACGCGCACCAGGGGCGTTGGCGGGCCAGCGGTCCGGCGAGGATCTGGTTGGCGAGGATGACGTCCTCGCGGACCTGGAAATCGAACATGCCGGCACAGATGAAATCGGCGCCGTTCTCGTAGGCGTATCGGAAGGCCTGGCTCGGGTGAATCGCTCCGGCGGCCATCACCTTGTAGGCGATCCAGGGCGTCTTGACGGTCCGCATGAATTCGATCGTCTTCTCAGGCGTCTTGGACCAGATGTTGTCGTTTTCCGGCCGGCCGTCGGCGGACCAGTAGGCGCCGCTGTGCAGGGTCTTCATATAGAAGTCCGGCTCGATGCCCGCCTCGACGCACGCCATCGGGACCTCGATCTTGTGGCCGCCGACGCCCGCGATGACGCCGCGAGCCTGGATCCGCTTGACCGCCTCGGCCAGCACGCCCACACGTCCCTGCTCCACGCAGGCGTCACTGATGCCGCCGTGGACGAACGCACCGATGGCGCCGTGGTCGATCGCCTCGTCGATTTGGCCGAAATCGTCCGGGCCGACCTTGAGCTGGGCGATCCACTGGATGGCGCCGCCCCGCTCGTCCCAGTAACGACGCAGGATTCTCTTGCAGTGGTCGTCGAGCCGGAGGATGGCGGTGTTGATGCCCATCTCCTCGCACAGGGCGAGCGTCTCCATCACCTTGTCGTCGGTGAAGTAGGTCTTCAGAAGCGCCGAGACGTAGAGCAGGTCGCGGCTGTGGGCGAAGCCGCTGATCAGGTTGCCGCCGGTGAACATCCGGCTGATCGTCACCTTGCCGATCCGACCCGTCGGCATGCCATCAGCCGAAGGTGAATCCGCAGCGGGTGGGGGCGAATCGAGATTGGCCCCTGCGGCCAGCAAGGCCCGTTCCTCGAAGCTCAGCGCCAGCGCACCGGCCCCGACCAGAGATGTCTTCAAAAAGCTGCGACGATTCAGTGGGATCAAGCCATTGCTCATGAGAAGTCTCCTGCGAAGGACGAAGGGACGAAAACGACCTGAGGGACCGAAAGGACGGAAGACGAGCCTCGTCCTTCAGGTCCTTTACGTCGTTGAGGTCCTTTCTACCTCAGAACTGGTAGTATAGCAAAACCTCTGTCCACAAGGTAGGGGCGTCCCGGCGCGCCGAGACGCCCCTGCAATCACCCGACGTCGACACGGCGGGTCAGCAGGCCGTACTTCGTGCCCTGCATGTAGTGCAGCGTGTGGAACCGCTCGGGGATCCAGGCCCCATCGAAGAAGTCCGCTTCGGCCGAGGCGTGAACCACTTCGCAGATCAGCAGGTCGTGGGTATGCACGCCATGCGTCTCGACGATCCGGCATTCCAGATGCCCGGCGCACTCAGCGACAAGCGGCGGCGCCACGACGTTGGCCGGCGTCGGCGTCAGGCCGCAATGGGCGAATTTGTCGATTCCCCGCCCGCTGATCGTGCCGGCCAGGTGCGTCTGCTTCAGCAGCGATTCGCCCGGGACGTTGATCGTCAGCTCGTGGTTGTGGCGGATCAGCTCGTACGTGTACCGGACGCGGTTGACCACCAGCAGGATCATGCACGGATCGGCCGTGTGGATGGGCGTCTGCCAACTGAAGGTCATCAGGTTGGCGTGCTCCATTGTACCTCCGGCCACCAGCACCACGCAGCCGGGCTCGATGATCCATTTCGCCTGATTCAGCAGCACCGGTTTCTTCATCGTCAAAGCCTCCTTCGTCAGCAGGGGCGAATGATTATTCGCCCCTACGTATCCGCAACGGATCCGTCTGCGCCAAATCCGAAACCCGAATAGCGAAATGCGAAACAAGCACGAAGGCCCAAAACCCGAAACTCGAAAGCGGCCTGCGGCCGGGAATTTGGGACATTCGAATTTGCCTCATTCGAGTTTGTTTCGGATTTCGTGTTTCGTGCTTCAGATTTCGCGTTTTGACGCGGGTCTTCATAGTGGCGGTTTGTTCCCGATTTCCTGATTCGTTTCAGCAGACCGTTCGTTTCACTACGGGTACGTTCATCAGCAGCGAGGTGATCAGATAACACACGACGAAAACCGCCAGCGGAACGACAGTGACACCCAGCAGGAAGGATGTGGGCGAATCGTGATTGGCCCCCACGACGGCGTGTTTGCCGAGCCTGGCCCGCAGGATGGTGAGCACGAGCGGGTGCAGCACGTAGATGCCCATGACGGTGGATGCGACCCACTCCAGGGCCGTCCGGCGGATGCCCTGAACAGGTGGGTGCTCGGCGTCCCAAAGATAGGCGGCCCAGAAGATGCCGATCGACAGAAAGACCATCGGCAGACTGTAGAAGTCGAACAGGTAGCGGACGCCCACGCCGCCGGCCCGCTCGACGAAGACGCCGGAGAACGCAGCCAGGTACAGCGCCGAGAGGACCACCGCCAGGACGAGGTATCGCGTCGCGACCTTCTTCGGGTCGATCAGACGGATCTCGTAGCCGCACAGGTAGAACGCGATGAACGGAATGAACATTGTGAAGATCGACCGCCGGTTGTCCCAGAGCAGCACATCGGTCTGGAAATACGCGTTGGCCAGGACCAGCCCGAGCACGATCACAAACCACCGCTGCCCCGGGGCGGCGTAGCGAACGAACGTCCGCAGAGCGGGAGTGATCAAGTACAGGCCGAAGATCATGTAGAGGAACCACAGGTGATAGTACGGATCGCCCGCAAGGATCAACTGGACGATGGAGCCGGCCGAAAGCGGCTCATGGTCAACGAAACGCCGGACCAGCAGATACACAACCGTCCAGACCACCAGCGGGATGCCCACGCGGAACATGCGGCGCCGGTAGAACTGCCCGGCCGACTCGCGACGCGCGTCATCGAGCAGCAGCGCGCCGCTGATCATCACGAAGACGGGAATCGAGAAATGCCCCAGGTAAAACAGCCAGCACCCCAGCCACCAGTGGAAGACGAAGGGCTGGGTCGCCATCGTCAGCCAGATGGCCACGTGGGCGGTGACCACCGCATAGATGGCCAGAATCCGCAGCACGTTGATGTACTGAATGCTTCGCTGTCGTTCCGGCGGCACGCCGACCTCCTATCCGTTTGAACAGGTCCACAGGTCGTATCGGACCGACAGAGTCTATTTCTTCCCCTCGCGGCGTTCCGGCTCCTTGGGACCTTCCTCGGCCCTGGCGTGGCGCTTGCGCCCGGCCAGGAGTTGGCGCACCCACCCGATCAGGGTCATCGAGCCGAACGCCGCCGGGACAATCCACGGCCGCGGCGCCAGATCGTTCACGACGTGCGCCCCCAGGCCCAGCAGGAGCACCTGGGCGCCGAGCAGCGCCGCAGTGGCGCCGACGACGCTGTAGCACAGGGGAAGAACCACGTTCTTGATGAACCAGATCAGCAGGAAGCCACCGACGCCGCCGATGAGGATCGCGCCGAGCAGGTACCACCGGTACGGCCCCAAGGCCCGCCACAGGTCGGCAAGCATCACCTTCAAACGACTCTGGAAGTCTTCCTTCGAGCCGCCCAGATTGTCGATGTAGGCCTGCCGGCTGTTCGGGTCCATGCTGCTGAAGGACTGATAGACGAATTGCGGCTCGCCCGACGCCGCGAAGCTGCTTCCGGGCGCGGCACTGCGTCCCGGCGCGCCGGGATCGGCAGGCTGGCGGTCCAGAACGTAGCTGGTGTACACCGTCGCCGCCAGCAGCGCGAAGATCACCGTGGCCAGCACGATCACCAGGCCGTTCCGCGCCGCAATCGACAGGATACTCAGGATCACCGCGCCGACCGCCATGCACAGGAATGGGCCCAGGCCCGCCTTCTGGCTGACGAGCAATCCGATCATCGCCCCGACGGCGGCGCCCAACAGGGCGATCACAATCGTGCCGTAGCGGGCCCCGCCCAGCCAGAGAAACAGCCCGACCACCACCATGCCTGCGCCCGCCCCGAGCAGGATCGTCGAATCGACCTCGGCGCACAGGGTCTCGACTCTCAGAAGCAACTCGTTCATATATCGGCCCATCCAAAGGGTTCGCGAAACCTGCACATAGAATAGCGTCGGCGCTGGCGGCAATCTATGGCAAATCAGATCGGGTCCGGCTCTTTTTGATTGTCTTTGGCCCGGCCTTCCTCTTAACCTAAGGGCGTCTGTCGATTGGACCGTGCTCACAAACGCAGGGTGGAAACGAATGACGAAGATCGATCCGGCCCAGCCTTTGAAGGACCATCAGCCTCGGCACAGGTTCTTTGTGGGCATTGACTCGGACGGTTGCGCGTTCGAAACGATGGCGGCCAAGCAACAGAGCTGCTTCTGCCCGGAGATGACTGTTTCATTCGGCTTGCAGCCGGTCGCCCAGGCGGTGCGCGAGTGTATAGACTTTGCGGCGCTTTACTCGCGGACGCGCGGCGCCAACCGCCACCAGACGGCCAGGAGCGTCATCGCCGAACTGTTGCCGGCCCATCCAATGGTCAAACGGTCCGGCTTCGAGATTCCCCACTTCCCGCACTATTTCCAGTGGGTCGACGACCCGAACAGCGTCCTGAGCAACGCCGGCCTGCTGGAAGCCATTGATCTGGCCACCGATCCGGCGGCCAGGAGAGAACTCGAGATGGCCCTCCAGTGGAGCCGGCGAGCCGACCGGGTCATCGACGACATGGTCAAGACTATCCCGCCCTTCCCCTACGTGCGCGCGAGCCTGGAGAAGATCGCGGCACAGGCCGACATCGCCGTCATCTCGTCGGCATCGCAGAAGGCGCTGGAACGGGAATGGGCCGAACACCAAATCGCCCAGTACGTAACGATTATTGCGGGCCAGGAGATGGGCAACAAGACCGATCAGCTCCGGCATGCCACCGAAGGCAAATACGAGAAGACCCACGTCTTGATGATCGGCGATACCCCCGGCGACATGCAGGCGGCGCGGGCGAACGAGGCGATGTTCTACCCGATCCATCCGGGTCACGAAAGCGAGTCATGGAAGCGATTCCACGATGACGCGTTCGACAGGTTCATCCAGGGCAAGTATGCGGGCGCGTACGAGGCCCGGTGGATCGCGGAATTCGACCGCGTCTTCTTCGATTCGCCCCCGTGGCAGAGATAGGGATTCCCATGCTGGGTTGCCATTCCAGGAGACACGATGAGAAGCCGGCCAATGGCCCGAGGGGCATCTCGGCGGGTCGATATGGCGTCGCACTCGCCCTGCTGTCTCTGCTTGTGGCCGGCTGCTCCCGGGGAATGCTGGTCGGTGGCCACCCGTACCCCAGCGCGGACTGGCAGACCGAGCTTCAGTACGACGCCGGCGACATCAAGCCCCTGCACATGTCGCTGGCAGGATGTCCGGAGGTGGACGTTCGGCTCAATGGCAAGCCATTCCGGTTGCTGTTCGATTACGGCTGCAGCAAGGGTTTTCAGATCACCACGGCCGTTCATGAACGGGCGGACTACACCGTTCTGGAGGAGACCAACACGTATTGGGCGGACGGGACAATCCGCGGAAAAGTGAAGCGGATCCGGGTGAATTCGCTGGAGGTCTTCGGCGACCGTTACGAGGACCAGGAGGGCACGCTTGCCGACTGGCGGATCTTCTCGTCCGTACCACATGAGGGCTTGATCGGCCTGGAGTACTTCGCCGGCTATCGATTCACGCAGGACTATCGCAGGGGCAAATTGGGCTTGACCCACAGGCCCTTCCCGGCGGCCCTGAAAGGATCGAGCGACTATGAGTCCATCGAGTTGCTGGATCCGCCGGAGTACCACAAGTACGGCGTGTACGTCCTGGGCAAAGTGAACGGCGTCGAGTGCGTGATTCATATCGACACCGGCAGCAGCAAGACAATGGTCGATCCTACGATGCTGACCGGCAGCGAGAAGCCCCCGGCCGAACTGGCCGTGAGCCTGGGTAGCTTCGAATTTACGATCCGGCGGTACTGTGTGGCCCCGATCCAACACCCTTCCCCCTGCCAGGTTCCTGTGAGGATGGGGATCGGCTCGGACCTCCTGCGCCACTTCGTAATCACCATCGACAGAACGGAGAAGCAGAACCTCTTGATTGTTCACAAGTAGGAATCCCGGATCCGTCCGGAAATGGAAGACATCATGCTCTATTACCGTCGCGGCAGAGAAAGTGACAATCTCAGCGCCGAGGACCTGCAGCAAGGTCTCTTCGAGGCGCTGAACAAGCTGGGCCAACGGCGCAAGGTCCTGGCCTTGCCGCCGGACATCACGCGATTCTATTCGCGCGCGGGCGAGCTGACCCGTTACGCGCGGCAGTACTATGGCGAGGCGCTCACGGACATTCTGCCGGCGGTGGGCACGCATTTCGCGATGACCGAGCCGGAGATCCGGCGGATGTTCGGCGACGTCCCGCTCGGCCTCTTCCGCGAACACGATTGGCGCGGCGGGTTGGTGACGTTGGGCGAGGTGCCCGGCGAGTTCATCAAGGAGGTCAGTGAGGGCAAGCTGGACTTCCCGTGGCCCGCGCAGGTGGACAAGCTGTTGGTCGAGGGCGGGTTCGACCTGATCTTGTCGATCGGTCAGGTCGTGCCGCACGAAGTTGTCGGCATGGCCAACTACAACAAGAACGTCTTTGTCGGCACCGGCGGGGTCGAGGGGATCAACAAGAGCCACTATCTCGGCGCCGTCTACGGGATGGAACGCATGATGGGCCGGGCTGACACGCCCGTCCGCCGCGTGTTGAACTATGCCTCCGACCACTTCGCCAGGGACATGCCGATCGTCTACGTGCTGACGGTGGTCGCCGCGGCCGAGAGCGGCCAGGTCACACGCGGGCTGTTCATCGGCGACGACATTGAGTGTTTCAACCTCGCCGCCGAGCTTTCGCTGAAGGTGAACTTCCAGATGCTCGACAAGCCCTTGCAGAAGGTGGTTGTCTACCTGGAGCCTCAGGAATTCAAGAGCACCTGGCTGGGCAACAAGAGCATCTACCGCACGCGAATGGCGATGGCCGACGGGGGCGAGCTGATCGTCCTGGCGCCGGGCCTGCGCGAGTTCGGCGAGGATAAGGAGATCGATCGGCTGATCCGCAAGTACGGCTACGTCGGCACTGACCGGGTCCTGCAACTGGTCGCCGAGAACGAGGACCTTCGCGCCAACCTCAGCGCCGCCGCCCATCTGATCCATGGCTCGACGGAGGACCGCTTCCGCGTCACCTACTGCCCGGGGCACTTGACCCAAGAGCAGATCGAAAGCGTCAACTTCCGCTACGCCGACCTTGCCCGGATGATAGCTAAGTACGACCCGAAGAAACTCAAAGACGGCCCGAACGACGTCGCCGGCGAACGAATCTTCTACATCTCCAACCCCGCCCTTGGCCTCTGGTCCACCCGCGCCCGCTTCCAATAGACCGTTGGCAAAGTACCGGCGGTCGCCAAGACACGCAAATCAGACAGTCATCCTGGGGATGAATACATCCGACACGGAGCGAATCGCAAAGCTATCTGTCATGCCCGCGACAAAATCCAGTACAATCAATTCATCGGGATCGTCGGCTCTGTAGACATCTTTCATGTCCTGCGTAACGAATTGTTCGAGAATCCTGTACGGAAGCGGGACAGAATCATCCTTCTTCTCCCTCGGAGGATACCTGTCTGACGTAAATCTCTTCCTCGCACGAAGTTCCTTCCGAAGATCATCAAAGAGATACTGGATCGTCTTTCCAGCTTGGCTCTTGTACCCCTCAGCCTGAGGACTGTGGTATATGTGTCGGCTGTTGAACTCGATCAAGTCATGGAGGAGGCTGCCGAGATCAGGAGAAATCGCTATATAGTCTTTTCCAGAGCTCTCCCTGACCATGTCTCCGACGAGCGTCCGAACGATTTGTCCGTTGGTCATTCCGAGACGCTCCCTGATATTGACCGGCACTTGCTCAGTGCCTATGAGTCCGGCCTCGAGAGCGTCTTCCATGTCCTTACCCGCATAGGCAATCTTGTCGATCAGGCGGACAATACACCCCTCCAATGTCGCCGGATTGCCTGCATCAGCACGGGTCTGTATCCGATCCAGATCCTTCTCATTCCCTGCGGGTTCAAGGCGACAGGTTTTGAAATCCTCGCCACAGTGTGAAACGATACCATCTCTGACTTCCCACGTCAGGTTGAGCCCCGGTGGCTCTCTGTCACGTTTGGCGATGGCATCTACTACCCTAAGCCCGTATACCTCGTGAGAGAAAGTGGGCATCCGTCGTTTTAGCTCAGGGCACTGACAGCTGTCTATGATTGCAGAAAGAAAGGTCTCTCCTTGATGGCCGAATGGAGCATGACCGATATCATGAGCCAGACCAATGGCTTCTGCCAAATCCTCATTCAACCTGAGACATCGGGCTACAGTGCGCGAGGCGGACGCCACGAAGCGCACATGATCCATCCGCGTGCTCACGTGGTCATTCTGCGGAAAATAGAAGACCTGGGTCTTGTGTCGCAGGCGTCTAAACGACTGGGAGTAGATGATCCTGTGGACGTCTCGCTGAAAATCCGTTCGGAAGTCGTCCTCGTCCTCTGACACCTGCCTGCCGTGAGTGCCTATGGTGGCGTGTTTGCCTGGGAACAACTCCCTTTCAGATCTTCTGAAGCCTGACATATCCTCTCCTTGAAGAGATCAATCAGTAGCTTGGCGATATCACCCTGTGACCTTTGGGACGCCAGATAAGTGCTAATCTCTTTTCCGCTTTTGGTCGCAGCCTCGAAACCATGATCGTGTGCCAGCAGAGCACGCTCTGCCATGATGGCGAACTTCGTCTCGAATGCACCTGGAATGCCATCATAATTGTCGATGCAGGAGAAATCTGAGAGCCCCAGAACCAAAGGATTGCAGCTGCCTTCTATCAGGGACCTACTGTCGCTTCGGAATATGACGACAACCTTGTTGTGAGCCCATGCAATCCCGGCTTCCACCATTGCCCCCTCATCGGGCACCCGCCCATTCATATTCAAAACCAGACCCTCGCTATCGGTGACTTGAAAAACGTCTAAGGAGAAAATCGCCATATTGAGGATCTTCTGCGCCTCCTGAGCAGAGATGCCCTTCTTCAGAAACCAAGGAAATAGCTCGGCAAACTCCAGCCCGTCTCTTTGCGGCAAGAACACCGAATAACCTGCCCTTTCCAGAGTCGACGCAATCTGCCCCATTTCCTCGCGTTCCTTCGGATTGAAAAGGGGACCAGCACAGTAAATCTTGTACACACTTCTCTCCACGGCATTCCCCAAGTGAGCTCAACCATGATCGTGAAATCGTTCAGCACCATACAATGAGTGCGTCGTGAATCGGACGGCGTCAAGGCAAATCACTGACACTGACAAAAAAAACAGAAAAACGGCTCTAGTCGTGGGGCACGCCAGAGGGTCTCTGGCCTACGCCCTACGACTTGGGCGGGATTTGGCTTGCGTGGAGGGGAAAAATCGCGACAATGGCCTCGCCCGTTGCTCTGGCCTCCCGATGCGGTTCGGCATCGGGAGGCGCGGGTCTGGGATACGAGCGACGAGATACGAGCGACGAGAAAGGAGCGCGGCATCATGGCGAAAGCGGATATTGGCGTGATCGGTCTGGCGGTCATGGGCGAGAATCTGATTTTGAACATGGAGAGCAAGGGCTTCACGGTCGCCTGCTTCAACCGGACCGTCTCGAAGGTGGACGACTTTGTCAACGGTCGGGCCAAGGGCAAGAAGATCATCGGCTGCCACTCGATCGAGGAGTTGGCCGCGAACCTCAAGAAGCCGCGCAAGGTGATGCTGATGGTCAAGGCCGGCTCGCCGGTGGATGAGTTCATCGAGCACGTGCTGCCGCACCTGGAGGCGGGTGACATCATCATCGACGGCGGCAACAGCCACTTCCCCGACACGATCCGCCGGACCGCGCACGTCGAGAGCCAGGGCAAGCTCTATATCGGCACCGGTGTCTCCGGCGGCGAGGAAGGCGCTCTGCTGGGGCCCTCCATGATGCCCGGCGGATCGCCCAAGGCCTGGCCCACCGTCAAGCCCATCCTCCAATCGATCTGCGCCAAGACCGACGACGGCGAGCCCTGCTGCGACTGGGTCGGCGAAAACGGTGCCGGCCACTTCGTCAAGATGGTCCACAACGGCATCGAATACGGTGACATGCAGATGATCTGCGAGACCTATCAGATGATGAAGGAAGGTCTCGGCATGACGAACCAGGAGATGCACAAAGCGTTCGCAACCTGGAACAAGGGCGAGCTGAACTCGTACCTGATCGAGATCACGCGGGACATTTTGGCCTACAAGGATGAGGACGGCAACGAGGTGATCGACCTGATCCTCGACACCGCCGGGCAGAAAGGCACGGGCAAATGGACCGCGGTCGAGGCGCTGGACCTGGGCCAGCCGCTGACGCTGATCGCCGAGGCGGTGTTCGCCCGATGCCTTTCAGCGCTGAAGGATGAACGCGTCGCGGCCTCAAAGATTCTCTCCGGCCCGAAGACGAAATTCCAGGGCGACAAGACGGCGTTCCTCACGGACCTGCGTCATGCGCTCTATGCCGCGAAGATCGTCAGCTACGCCCAGGGCTATCAACTGATGCGGGCGGCGGCGGCCGAGCATCACTGGAACCTCAACTACGGCGGCATCGCCCTGATGTGGCGCGGCGGCTGCATCATCCGCTCGGTCTTCCTCGGCAAGATCAAGGAAGCCTTCGACAACCATCCCAACCTGACGAATCTGCTGCTCGACCCGTTCTTCAAGAAGGCCGTGCAGAAAGCCCAGGCCTCCTGGCGTCGCGTCGTGATGACGGCGGCCGAGCTGGGCATTCCCATCCCGGCCATCAGCACCGCCCTGGCCTATTTCGATGGCTACCGTCACGCCCGCCTGCCGGCAAACCTGCTCCAGGCGCAGCGCGACTACTTCGGCGCGCACACGTACGAGCGCGTGGACAAGCCGAGACGCGAATTCTTCCACACGAACTGGACCGGCCGCGGCGGCGAAACCTCCGCCTCGACCTACGTCGTCTGACGCCCGCGCGGCAGGGGGCGAAGGAGCGTTCGCCCCCTGCCGGCGAATCGCCACTTTGCGACTTGAGACCTCCGCGATCGCGAAGAAACCGCCAGTGTCCGAATCAGGATTCACCATTTCCTGACGGTGACGTTCAACACCGCGCAGCCACCCTGGTTTGCCCCTCACAAAACCTCAGTTCCCGATGGACATGGGGACCGGCCCGGTGGTAAGCTGATTGGAGTTCCACAACAGGCTGAACAACAGGTATTTGGATGGAGAACCCTATGATTGAGGATATCAAGAAACTGGAAGCCTGGTTTGCCACCGGGAGCCAGCACCTCTATGGCCCCGAGACCCTCGAACAGGTCGCGCAAGACTCCAAAGAGATCGCCCAGGCCCTTTCCCGCTCCAAGCTTGTGCCGGTGAAGGTGGTTTTCAAGCCGGTTCTCACGACGCCGGAAGCGATCTACGATCTCTGCATGAAGGCCAACACCACGCCCAACTGTATCGGCCTGATCACGTGGATGCATACCTTCTCGCCGGCGAAGATGTGGATCGCCGGTCTCAAGGCCCTGAGCAAGCCCTTCGTTCATCTGCACACGCAGTTCAACCGGGACATCCCCTGGGCCCAAATCGATATGGACTTCATGAACCTCAACCAGAGCGCTCACGGCGGTCGTGAGTTCGGGTTCATCTGCACGCGGATGCGCCGCAACCGCAAAGTCATCGTCGGCCACTGGCAGGAGAAGGGAGTCCAGGCGGAGCTGGGCGTATGGGCCCGCGCCGCCTGCGCCTGGCACGACACCCAGGGAGCCAAGGTGGTGCGATTCGGCGACAACATGCGAGAGGTCGCGGTCACCGAAGGCGACAAGGTCGAGGCCCAGAAGCAGCTCGGATATTCCGTGTATGGTTACGGCGTCGGCGACCTCGTCGCGAGAGTGAACAACGTCACGGAGAAGGAGATCGACAAGCTCACGGCCGAATACGAGGCGACTTACAAACTCGCCCAGCCGATCAGCAAGGACGGCAAGAAACGAGAAGCACTGCGTGAGGCGGCCCGCATCGAGATCGGCCTGCGCCGCTTCCTGGAGGAAGGGAATTTCAAGGCCTTCACCACGAATTTCGAGGACCTGCACGGCCTGAAGCAACTGCCGGGCCTGGCGGTCCAGCGTCTGATGGCCGACGGCTACGGCTTCGGCGCCGAGGGCGACTGGAAGACCGCCGCTGTAGTCCGCGCGATGAAGGTCATGGCCGCCGGTCTTCCCGGCGGCACCAGTTTCATGGAAGACTACACCTACCATCTGGACTCGGCCGGCCCGAAGGTCCTCGGCGCGCACATGCTCGAAGTCTGCGCCTCCATCGCCGATGGCACGCCCTCGCTGGAGGTGCACCCGCTCGGCATCGGCGGCAAGGACGATCCCTGCCGGCTGGTCTTCAACGTCCCGACGGGCCCGGGCCTGAACGCCTCGCTGGTCGACATGGGCAACCGTTTCCGCATGATCGTCAACGAGGTGGACGTGGTCCCGCCGGACGCCGCCCTGCCCAAGCTGCCGGTGGCGCGGGTCGTCTGGGTGCCGAGGCCCAGCCTCAAGATCGGCGCTGCCGCCTGGATTCTCGCCGGGGGCGCGCACCACACGGGCTTCAGCATGGCCCTGACCAGCGAGCACATGCAGGATTTCACCGAGATGGCGGGCATCGAGTATGTCCAGATCGATGCCGGCACGAAGATCTACGATTTCAAGAAAGAGCTTCGCTGGAACGAGATGTACTACATGCTCGCCAAGGGCCTGTAGAGGCTTTCGTACTGAGTGATCCTATCGACAGCACGAGAGGGTGAGCCCCGGTGGCTCACCCTTTTTCGTCGACGTCCTCAGTGTGCCCGCAAGAGCTTGCCCTGAGCGTGCCGAAGGGGCATACACAAGCTCGAAAGTAGCCCGCCGCGGCGGACCACTACGAACGCATGCGACGTCGACGCCGCCCGCAGCTCGATTGGAACCTCGACCGGTCGGACATCGTAGTGCACGAGGATGGACGCGCGTGGGTGCGGCCACATCACACAACGCAGGGCAGGGAGCAACCGACATGGCACAGACGGTCAGAATTCTCGGGTTCGCGGGCAGTTTGAGAAAGGGTTCGTATAACAAGGCGCTGCTGCGCGCCGCCGGCGAGCTGGCACCCAAGGGAGCAGAGCTCCGGGTCTTCGATCTCGAAGGGATTCCCCCTTTCAACGAGGACCTGGAGAGCAACCCACCGGCGAAGGTCAAGGATTTCAAAGCCGAGATCAAGGCGGCCGACGCCTTGCTGATCGCCACGCCGGAATACAACTTCTCTATGCCCGGCGTGCTCAAGAACGCCATCGACTGGGCCTCGCGGCCCTATGGCGACAATTCCTTCGCCGACAAACCGGTCGCGATCATGGGCGCCTCCGTCGGAATCCTGGGGACCGCGCGGGCCCAATACCACCTGCGCCAGTCCTGCGTATTCCTGAACATGCACCCGTTGAACCAGCCGGAAGTCCTGGTCGCCGCCGCTCAGGACAAAATCGATTCGGCCGGCCGCCTGACCGACGAGAAGACCAGAGAGAAGATCGCCGACCTTCTGACGGCGCTGGTCGCCTGGACGCGCCGGCTGAAATGATCCACCCGTGCAGGTTGACCGCGCCAGAGGATTCCGGTACGATTCGGACTGGTCGGGCGCCGGGTCCCGATGCCGATCCCTACGTGCGTCGGGATCGAGAAGGTCGGGTGCACAAAAAGGGAAGACGCCATGTGGTTCAAGATCGTCATGATCGTCGGAGTCATCGTCGTGGCGGGCGGGTGGATCGTCTACGGCATCCACGAGTACAAGATGCGTCAGGAGGAAAAGAAGCTGCCGAAGCCGCGCTCCGAGCAATTCAAGAAGACGCAGAGCGAGGTGTCCGACTGGGCCAAGCAGATGGCCGCCTTTAAGAAGCCCGTGGCCAAGCGGCAGGCCCGAGGCGACCAAGACGACGACACGTAGACGCCGAACACCCTCTGTCTTTCTTTCTCATCTTTGGAACCTGCTATGACCAGCCACTTCTTGACCGAGGATTTTCTGCTTCAGACCAGGACGGCCCGGCGTCTGTATCACGACCACGCCGCCCAGATGCCGATCTACGACTACCACTGCCACCTTCCCGCCCACCAGATCGCCGCCGACCACCGGTTCGAGAATCTGACCCAGGCCTGGCTCCATGGGGACCATTACAAGTGGCGGGCCATGCGGACCAACGGCGTTGTGGAGAAGTACGTCACCGGCAACGCCGGCGATTACGAAAAGTTCGAGAAGTGGGCCGCGACCGTGCCCTTCTGTCTCGGCAATCCGCTGTACCACTGGACCCATCTGGAGCTGCGCGAGCCATTCGGGATCACAGGGCGACTGCTGAACCCTCAGACCGCCAGGGACATCTACCACGAGTGCAGCGAGATGCTGCGCAGCTCTGAGTTCAGCGTCCGCAACATCCTGCGCAAGATGAACGTCAGGCTGGTCTGCACCACGGAAGGGCCGCTCGACTCTCTCGAACACCATCGCAAGATCCGCGAAGACGGCTTCGAGATCAAGGTGCATGCCGCCTGGCGGCCCGATTCGGCGATGGCCGTGGAAGATCTCGAGATGCTGAACGTCTTCATCGACAAACTGGGCTCGCTGTGCGACATGGACATCACCAGCTTCGACGGCTATCTCGATGCGCTGTCGGAGCGGCACACATACTTCCACGAGCACGGCTGTCGGCTCTCCGATCACGGCCTGGAGACCGCGTATGCGGAGGATTACACCGAGCACGAGGTCCGTGTTATCTTCGGCAAGATCCGTGCGGGCGAGGAGTTGACCACGCACGAAAAGCTCCAGTTCAAGTCGGCGATGATGATGGAATTCGGCTCGATGGACGCCGAACGCGGCTGGGTTCAGCAGCTTCATCTCGGCGCGCTGCGGAACAACTGCACCCGCCTGTACCGGAGACTCGGGCCGGACATCGGATGCGACTCGATCGGGGATTTCGAAATCGCCGGGCCGCTGGCCAGATTCCTGGACCGTCTGGACAGCCGAGGGAAGCTGCCCAAGACGATTCTCTACAACCTCAATCCTCGCGACAACGCTCTGCTGGCGACGATGATCGGCAACTTCCAGGACG
Organism: Phycisphaerae bacterium; assembly: GCA_012744475.1. GTDB lineage: Bacteria > Planctomycetota > Phycisphaerae > Sedimentisphaerales > Anaerobacaceae > Anaerobaca. The sequence continues at coordinate 24,733 of JAAYBV010000053.1, read as the reverse complement.
GTTCGACCCCTGGCAAGATGCAGTGGGGCTCCGGCTGGTGGTTCCTCGACCAGAAGGACGGGATGGAGTGCCAGATGCGGACGCTGGCCAACATGGGCCTGCTGAGCCGCTTCGTCGGCATGCTGACCGATTCGCGGAGCTTCTTGTCCTATCCACGGCACGAGTACTTCAGACGGACCCTGTGCAATCTGCTCGGCAGCGACGTCGAGGCCGGCCTGCTGCCCGACGACATGGGCTTGCTCGGGAAGATGGTGGAGGATATCTGCTACAACAACGCCAGGGACTACTTTCCCATGGCATAGGTCTCGCGAAACCAGCCGGACGCTTGGCTGGACGAAGAAAATCGCCAGCCAGAGGTTGACAAGGCACGCGGTTTTTCGTCTAATAATGGTTTCGGCGACTTAAGAGGTTGACAAGCGTTTGGGTCGGTGCCCGAGTGGCTAAAGGGAACGGGCTGTAAACCCGTTGGCGTGAGCCTACGTTGGTTCGAATCCAACCCGGCCCATCCCCCCTGTTTGCATGGTCATGCACAGGGGGGTGTCATGCGCCAAATCCGCGTTTTCATGGCCTTCCGTGGGGGGGGCCTGCATGGTGGTACATGGTGGTTCGTGCAGGGAGTGTGTAGCGCTGCGCACTCTCTCGACGGCCCGTTCGAAGTCACTCTCACGGACTTGCAGGTAGTGCTCTCGGGCCACCGCCTTGCTGTTGCCCAGCCACGAGCAGACTACGTGCTCGGGGAAGTCCCCGCACAATTCCGACTGGCGGCTGGATCGAAGATTTTGCCACAGCCGGGGCCAGGGTTGCAGCCCGGCCCTCTTGATGATCCGCTGGAACTGCGTTCTGAGGTTCAGGTTGTTGAGCCGATAGCGGGTGATGCAGAACTCGGCTCCCTCCGGTGCCGTCGTGAACGCCTCGTCCAGCGCCTCCGCCACTTCCCAGAACAGCGGCACGATTCGGCTTTCGTGGCCGGCGTGGTGCTCCGTCTTCGGGCTGGTCACCGTGAACCGCTTTCGCTCGATGTCGATGTCCCGCCAGCGGAGACGCAGACTCTCGCTTGGCGTTCTGAGGCCGCCGTAGCGGGCCAGGACGATCAACAGCCGCCACTCCGCGTCCGGGCATGCCTGGAGGATTTGCTCGGTCATCTCGCGGGTAACGAAGAACCGCCGGCTGGCGTTGCCGCCTACCGATGTCGGAAGGCCATCTTGTTTGAACGGGTTCGCCGGAATCAGCTTGCGTTTCCGTGCGACCGTGAAGAACTGGCGAGCCAACCCCGTTCGGCGCCGGATCGTCGCTTCGGCAAGCTTCTGCTCGACGAGGTAGTTGCGGAACTCCCGAGCATCCTGCTCGCTCACGTCCCGCAGGGGTTTCTGTTCGTCGAAGAAGTCGATCAAGTTGCGGATCGCGTGGCCCATGTGAACGCGGGTCTGCGACTTGAGGTCCGTCCGGCTGTCGCGGTAGCCGTTTAGGAACTCGCCCAAGCGGGCCGTCTGTCGCGGCGGCACAAGACCGGTGTCCGCCAGCTTGCCGTGAAACTCATCGGACAGCTTGTCGAGCCAACGGAGCACGTCGGGATCGACGGGCATTCCCAAGGCTATCGCGTTCAACAGGTCCTGGAACTTGCCCGAGACTCCCTGTGCCACCCGCTCGGAGCATTGCCCAAGCCAGAGAGTCTTGCGCTGTCCGTCTCGGGGGTCCACGTACAGGATTCGCCGGCTACCTGATTTCGTTCTCGCAACCGTCGCCACGATCGTGCTCCTTTCGCCAACACTGCCTGAGGAACTCGCCTACGGCCACTCCCGCCAGCTTCGCGTCCCGCGCCAACTGCCGGAACTCCGCCGTGGTGAACCGAAGTGTCACCCGGCGTCCCCGCAGGTCTTTCGGGTCAATCGGCGGCCTTCCCATGCGTGCTCTGGTCTTCGCCATACTCATATTGTACTTTTCGTCCGACGCCAAGTCTAAGACAATCTTTCGGGTTTTGAGATTTGTTCTGCTGTCGCGCGATCCACGCCTTGAGGTCTTCGATCGAGAACCGAATGCTCTTGCCGATGCGAATCGGCCTCAGCTCGCCCCGCCCGACCAGATTGAAGATCGTACGTTCGCACACGCTCAACATTCGGCCCGCCTGCTTCGCATTGACCAGCAGCGGCTCCGGCGCGGGGTCTGCGATAGGTTTGTAGATGTTCACTTGTCTTGCTCCTTCGTTTTGCCTGACGCGGCGGCACGCTACCCCTGGCGTTCGGCCAGCTTCCTCGATGTCAACGATTGTCTACCATTCATGTCACGTTCCTTCTCGATTGGATTCTCTATGATTCGCCCCCGGCGCCAACGACCGGCACCCGTTCCTGCTGGCCGTTCAGTGCCAGCAAAAGCGCTTCGACGCAACGGCCGCACAGAAGCTTCCTCTCCTGGCCAATTTTCGCCACCTGCCAGCTCTTGGGATATTGGGGGTTGTCGTGCAGGATGTCGTGCTCGACCATTTCGACCGCCCGGCAACGACTGCACGTCCATTCGTATCGCAACCAGTACATTCTCGATCCCCCTGTTTCTACTGCTCACCAGTTTTAGAGTCGGCAACGGAGTTTTGAGGTCGCGGATAGAGTCGGTAGACTCTCCCCCCCTAAAGGGGGGGAAGTCTAAGACTCCTTAGAGTCGGCAAGCGCTTGCCGAGTCTATTGTCGACTCTGCCGATTCTAAGACCGGGTCTCATTCTTGTTCCCGCAAACGTTGAATTTGGGTTGGCGTTCCGATCCGTTTTTCATGCCTGCCTTTAGATCGTTGCTCAAGCACGTCCAGAGGCTCTTCGCCCTTGGTCAACGCCCATCGAACGTACCTGTCGATTCGCTTCTGACCGACGCCGGTCTTCTCTCTCAGAATGTCCTTAAATTCGCCGATCAGCATGGGGCCAGCCTTCACCAACTGTAGGGCGATGGGATGGCATGTCTCGAACGAGACGTTATCCTTCGCCCGAGCGGTCGTGCTGGTTTTTTTTGTCGCCGCCAGGTCAGGGCGGGGGCCGAAGCAGTAGCCGCCGTTCAGGTCATTTACCCAGCCAATAGTCATCGGCTGCTGGGGCGCGTAGTTCCGCAACAGGGTCTCGACGACGACGGCATCGTCCTCGACTGAGTGCGGGGTCAGGGCAAAGGCCGCGTCGTAATCCCGGCTGAGGACGTTGGAGCCCGCTCCCCGGTCCCGGATGTCCCTGTCGCCGGAGAATCCCTTGGCATCGTGATGGACGTAGAGGACCGCCGCTCCGGTCTGCTCTGTCACTTGGTCAAAGAGACCAAGAATTACCTTCATATCCTCGGCGGCGTTCTCCGCCCCCGTAGCGAGCTTGTACAACGGGTCAAAGCCGATCAGCTCCGGCATGAATGGTTCGACGGTGGCCCGAATCGCCTCAATCCCGGCGGCGCCGGACAGGCCAAGACCGCGCGCATTGATGATGAGTAAGCGGTCTTCAAGGTCCTCCGGCGTCAGCTCCAGAGCCGCCGCCATCCGCCGGACACGGCGGTGAAAGTGATGCTGTTGGACTTCCAATTGGACAAGTAACACACGCCGGAACTGCGGCACGGACCATCCAAGAAAATCCCTACCACTGGCGATGGATAGAGCCAGTTGAAGGAGAAAGAAGCTTTTGCGTAGTTTGCTTGATCCAATGATCGCCGTTTTGTCGCCACGATCGACCGTATCCGCGAGAATCTGGTCGCACGCGGGTGGCTCGGACGTCAGCCACGTTGCGGCGTTGATGATTTCAATGTTGGGCGCGGTGTCGTGTTGGGGGCTCACGATCTCAGCCAAATCCATACGAGCGCCTGCCACCTCTTCGCCGACGTCCTGTGCCAGATCGGTAGCGCCCCGCAACAGTTTCTCGCCAGCAGCGAGCATCAGACGTCGGACGTGGCGGTCCCGGACGATGCCCGCGTAGTACCCAATGTTGGCCGCCGATGGGACCGTGTCCGTGACTTGCTGTAAGTAGTCCGTGCCGCCAATTTTGTCCAACGTCTTGCGACGCTCCAATTCTTCGCGCACGAGCAGGCCGTCCACGTGGCCGTCGCCGTTCGATTGGATGCGATCGTGTGCGGAAAGGATGGCGGCGAAGATTTCCCTATGTTCAGAAAGGTAAAAATCCTCTACTGACAGCCCGCTTGCGAGTACGGCGGGGATGCATCGCGAATCCACGATCATCGAGCCGAGCACCGCCGCTTCAGCAGCTTCGTCGTGGGGGACGTTGAGGATCATGGGCGCGCCTCCTGGACCAAGGGCCGCGCGGGCAACGTGCGATCGCGGCGCGGCGAGAGCTTGCGGGCGTAGGGGGTTGACTCGGCGGGGGCAAGGTGGTACGGTCGTTTCGTCCTGTTTCTCTTGGCCGTCCCCGGGTGCCCGCCCGAACGGCCTTTTTTATGGCCGGGTGGTGCATAGGTTCTCCTTTCGTCGACCGGCTCGCTCGGCGCAAGATTGCAGACCTTCGTGTGCAGCGCGATTGGAAAGAAATCTCTCTACGGCGCGCGGATTGAACAGGAGCCGACGTCCTGCCCGAATGTGAGGCAGTCGCCCATTGAGTGCTTCCTGTTTCAACCACCGCATCGGAAGGCCCATGCGGTTCGACAGGCTATTCAGACCGATCAAAGTGTCAGTTGATGTATTCGACATGCTACAACCATAGCAAGTCGGGGTGTGTCGAAACTGTGGTTGAAACCGGGATTATTCCGGGATTCGACGTGATTTCGCTGTGGCGGGGACTTATTTTCGGCGGATCGTCTTACGCTTCGACCGTCCCTTCAGGGACTCCGTGTTGACGGGCTTGTCCAGGTAGAACCGTCCGCCGCCGGCGCTGTGAATCATTGTACCCCACGCGGGGTGCATGACACCCGCGGAACGAAAGACGTGAGCCAGCCGAAAGTCTGCGTTCTGGGACTCGATCTCGTCGCGAATGGTGCGTTGATGAACCGCCGGCGCACGATCGGCGAGGCGCTGCCATGCACGCCATAAGACCCCGACGCACCGAGCTTGCGTTGGGTTGAATTGAAAATCAGATCCATACCACGTAACGCTCGCAAAGTCTTCCGTGTGTTCACACCGGCTTTCCGTCAATACCGCCTTACCCCCGCGCGGCGGTTCGGCCTCCATCTCCTTCGCAAGGCCGTGACATCGCAACATCAGATCGCGACACGAGGAAAGTACTGTGTCCGCCCATCCCTGCGGATCGTCGATCTCTGACTGCGACAGCGAGGCGACAATGGCGTCATACAGTTGCTTGAAAGCTTCGGCGGCGTGCCCGTGGTCCAGTAGCAGGGCCACGTACACGCGCTCAAACGCATCCTTCGTCGTCAGCAGGAAGGTCAGGCGGTCCCGGTCCCGGCCGCAGACGATTTCGCCAGCCTTATGTCGCGCGTCCAGCCAGCTCTTCACTTGGCAAGAGAGCGCCCGTAGATCTTGAACAAGGTTCTTGGTCTTCATGTGCAATTCGGCAAAAGAGGAGGGCGGCCTTGCCAGGGTTGCACGCCCAGGGCCCGAGAGCCCAGCCGCCCGTGAATCGTCGCGTGTGTGTTGTGCAATCAGGCATGGCCCCATTCTACCCCCGTTCGGCTCTGCCCGCCAGCCGGACGGAATCGCTCAAGTCCTGGCCCACGAACGCCGACAGTTCCTGGAGCGGGCTCCATTCCTCAATGACTGGTAGGGCCCCCAAAGGAGGCGACCATGAAACACGTGCTCCATGTTCTGTTGTTGTTGGGGTCGGTCTGCGCGTTCAGGCTCACACTTCTCGACAAGGAGAGCCGCGAGAAACTCGCGTATGACGTCAGGCTGCCCGCAGGTCCGTGAACTCGTGTCGGATCAAGCAGTTGGGCATTCTCCGGCGAGTAGAGTCATTGGAGCGTCTATTGGGTATGGGCGGTCTGGTGAGTATGTTCAGTCCAAATGTCTATCTATTGTCCTATTGTCTACGGTGAGTAGCCGCCGGGCGGTTTCCTCTTGCCGTAGAGGGCCTTGCCCAGTTCGAGCAGTTCCTTGCGGATCGCCGCCGACGGGGGCTTTTTGCTCCAGCGCTCCTCCAGGTGCCAGTCGATGTAGTGACCCAGCTCGTGGATGGCGGTCCCCAGTTGCTGCCGGTCGACCAGGCGGATGCCGACGGCGTGCGGATCGAACCAACCGGCCCGCATCTTGGGCCGGTGGGTCGCCTTGCCCTTGACGGGGACGCGGAAATGGCGGCGGACGTAGTCGACGATGTCACGGGGCGCTACGGGTTTGGAGGGTTGGCCTCTGGCTTGCTGCTCGACTGGGATGCCACCGACGTCGATCTCGTGGTACTGCCTTCGTCCACCACGGGCAGGAAGCCAAGGCCGTTCTCCTGGCGGCGCTGCGCGCTCCTGCGCTCCAGGAGCTTCAACACCTTCTCCGTATCCAGGCCTTGCTTGCGCCCCAGGTCCAGCCATGCCTTCTCGGCGGCCTTCGCCTCCGCCGGGTTCCTCAATCCTCTGGCCGCCTGCAATGCCCCTAAAAACATCCGCTCCAACAGCTTGGCTGTATTGGTGGCCGAACGTCCGCTGGATTTCTTCATAACCGTACTTCCTCAGTGTCCTGTCGCCATTATCGCGGATTCGTCGGAGCGAGTCAAGTCGGCAGGCGGCGATCCGTACCGCTCTTGGGGGACGGGGCTCTTCCGTAGGGCCTCCATGACCTTCGCTTCCCCGTGCTTGTGGATCAGTTGGAGCAGCCGCTCCTGGTCGGTGGGCGATTCGGCGGCCAGCAGGTTCTCCATCGTGCTCGACAGGTCGGTGTCCTTCCGTGGCCGGCCCGTCTGGAGGACCGGCTGGGCGTACTCGGGCCAAAGGTCCAGAAACGATTGGATTTCTGGGGCGTTTCTGCCGATACTAACCTCAGGGCTCGGCCAAATCCCATACGCGAGGTACTCTGAGAGGTCGCGATATGGCAGAGAAGTCGGTATGCGGGTAGCGACCACCGCTTCGGCGACGGAGGGTAAGCCGAAATGTGCGGCAGCGGAGGTCCCTTGGGAAGGCGCTGGATGGCTCTGAAGAAATCACAACTGTACAGCTCGCTGTGGCAAAGCTGCGACGAGCTGCGCGGCGGCATGGATGCCTCGCAGTACAAGGACTACATCCTGACGCTGCTGTTCATGAAGTACGTCTCGGACAAGTACGCCGGCAAGAGCGACGCCGTCATTGACGTGCCCAAAGGCGGCGGCTTTGCCGACATGGTCAAGCTCAAGGGCGACAAGGAGATCGGCGATAAGATCAACAAGATCATCGGCAAGCTCGCCGAGGCCAACGATCTCAAGGGTGTCATCGACCAGGCCGACTTCAACGCCGAAGACAAGCTCGGAAGCGGCAAGGACATGGTTGACCGCCTCTCCAAGCTCGTGGCGATCTTCGACGGCCTGGACTTTCGCGCCAATCGGGCCGAGGGCGACGATCTGCTTGGCGACGCCTACGAGTACCTCATGCGGCACTTCGCCACGGAGAGCGGCAAGAGCAAAGGCCAGTTCTACACGCCCGCCGAGGTCTCGCGGATCATGGCCAAGGTCGTCGGCGTCGGCCCGCAGACCCAGCCCAGCGATACCATCTACGACCCGACTTGCGGCTCCGGCTCGCTGCTGCTCAAGGCCGCCGACGAAGCGCCACGCCGCATCACGATCTACGGGCAGGAGATGGACGTCGCCACCTGGGCCTTGGCCCGGATGAACATGATCCTGCACGGCCATCCGACGGCCGACCTGTGGCGGGGCAATACGCTGGCCGCGCCGCACTTCACAACGGATCGCGGACTGAAGACGTTTGACTTTGCCGTCGCCAATCCGCCGTTCTCGTCCAAGGCCTGGTCCAATGGTCTCAATCCCACCAACGACGAGTTTGGCCGCTTCGAGTACGGCGTCCCGCCGGCCAAGAACGGCGACTATGCCTTCCTGCTGCACCTGATAAAATCGCTCAAGAGCAAGGGCAAGGGCGCGATCATCCTGCCGCATGGCGTCCTCTTTCGCGGCAATAAGGAAGCCGACATCCGCCGCAACCTCATCCATCGCGGCCTCATCAAGGGGATCATCGGCCTGCCCGCCAACCTCTTCTATGGTACAGGCATCCCCGCCTGCATCGTCATCATCGACAAGGAGAACGCCCACGCCCGCACCGGCATCTTCATGATCGACGCCTCCAAGGGCTTCGTCAAGGACGGTAACAAGAACCGCCTCCGCGCCCAGGACATCCACAGGATCGTCGATGTGTTCAACCACCAGCGGGAGTTGGCGCGCTATTCGCGCATGGTCCCCGTGGCCGAGATCGCCAGTCCGGCCAACGACTACAACCTCAACATTCCGCGCTACATCGACCCGTCCGAGCCGGAGGACCTGCACGATCTCGATGCCCACCTCAACGGCGGCATCCCCAACTGCGACATCGACGCCCTGGAGGTGTACTGGTTGGTGTTCCCCTCCCTGCGGAAGGCCCTGTTCAAGAACAACGGCCGCAAGGGCTATTGCGAGCCGCGCGTCGAAACGCAGAAGGTCAAGGCCACTATCGGCGATCATGACGAGTTCAAGGCCTATGCCGCCAGGGTCGCTGCCCTCTACGCCAAGTGGCGCAAGGCCCATGAGCTGCTCCTGAAAGGGCTGAAGGTCAACGATAAGCCCAAGGAAGTGATCCACAGGCTGTCGGAAGACCTGCTCGTCCGCTTCGCCGATGTTCCCTTGCTCGACCGGTACGATGTGTACCAGCGGCTGATGGACTACTGGGCCGAGGTGATGCAGGACGACGTCTACCTGATCGCCGCCGATGGGTGGGTAGAAGCGGCCCAGCCCCGTGCCGTCATCGACGACAAGGAGCGGAAGATCAAGGAGACGCCGGACCTGACGGTCAAACGCAAGAAGTACAAGATGGACCTGCTGCCACCGGCCCTGATCGTCGCCCGCTACTTCGTCAGAGAGCAGGCCGCCATCGACGAGGCCCAGGCCAGGCTCGACGAGGCGATGCGCATGCTGGAGGAGTTCGTCGAGGAGAACACGGGCGAAGAGGGGTTGCTCGAAGACGCCACCAACGATAAGGGCAAGGCCAGCAAGACCGGCGTCAACGCCCGGCTCAACGAGATCGGCGACGATCCTGAGTTCGCCGACGAACGCGAGGCCCTGGAGACGTGCGCCCAACTGCTCGATGCCGAATCGCTTGCGAAGAAGGCCGTCAAGGATTTGCAGGAAGAACTCGACAAGCAGGTGCTGGCCAAGTACCCCAAGCTCAGCGAGGCCGAGATCAAGACGCTGGTCGTCGAAGACAAGTGGCTCGCCTCCATCCAGACCGCCATCGAGGGCGAGGTCCAGCGACTGGCACAGCAACTTGCCGGTCGGGTTACGGAACTGGAAGAACGCTACGCCCGACCACTGCCCGAACTGGAACGGGAGGTTGAAGCGTTCAGCGAAAAGGTGGAAGGTCACCTGAAGAACATGGGGCTGGTGTGGGCATGAGCGAGAGCGTGGCACAACCCAAGGCTCCCAAAGGATACAAGCAGACAGAGGTGGGCCTGATTCCTGAGGATTGGAGTCTGGCACGCATTGACGATCACGCTTCCATTAAGACTGGATCGAGGAATACGCAGGATCGGGTAGATGACGGCCAGTATCCCTTCTTCGTCCGGTCGCAACAGGTCGAACGGATCAACTCATATTCCTATGAAGGTGAAGCAGTCCTCACGGCTGGCGACGGTGTTGGGACTGGCAAAGTCTTTCACTACATCAACGGTCGATTTGATGTACATCAGCGTGTTTACCGGATAACCGAGTTCTCCGACCACCTGGATGGCCTCTATTTCTTCTATCAGTTCAGCACTCGTTTCTACGACCGCATCATGTCTATGACAGCCAAGTCATCCGTTGACTCGGTTCGCATGGAGATGATCGCGGGCATGCTCATCCCAGTCCCGCTGATTCACGAACAGCAGGCCATTGCGGAGGCGTTGTCGGATGTGGATGGGTTGCTCGGGGCGTTGGAGGCGCTGATTGCCAAGAAGCGGGCCATCCGGCAGGCCGCCATGCAGCAACTGCTCACCGGCAAAACCCGCCTCCCCGGCTTCACCGGAACGTGGGAAACGAAGCCGTTCGCCGCTGTTCTGACAAGGCTCAACGTGAAAGCTCACCAGATCCAGGCACGCGACTACGCGAGTCTGGGACGGTATCCTGTTATCGATCAAGGCCAAGAACTTGTGATTGGGTTCTCAGACCGCTCCGATAAGCACTTGCCATGTCCTAGTGGTGGAGTCATCGTTTTCGGCGACCATACCTGCATTGTGAAGTTCGTCGATTTTGATTTCGTGGTCGGAGCAGATGGAACACAGGTACTTCTGGCCAAGGCAGATGGATGTACGCGCTTTTACGCCTATCAGCTTCAGCACTCTGGCATCGAGCCCACCGGCTATAATAGGCATTTCAAGTTCTTGAAGGAGCGAGATTTTCTTGTCCCATCGGTGGGAGAGCAGCAGGCCATCACTGCCGTCCTGTCCGACATGGACGCGGAGATCGCGGCGTTGGAGCGTCGGCGGGACAAGACCAAGCAGATCAAGCAGGGCATGATGCAACAACTCCTGACCGGCCGCATCCGGTTGGTGAAAGCGGAGGGAACGAAATGATACCAGCGAAAAAGTACTACCGGATCATGGCCGACAAGGGGAGCATCCGCGCCGCCGAGTGCCATGCAGAAGGGTACATCGGGGCCGGCTGGTTGGCCGACATCGACCTGACGGGCAGACTCCCAGACAATTGGCGCGAGTTCAACAGGCAGTTTGTACCCATCTACCTTGAAAGGCATCCGGACAAGTCGAAGGTGGCGGCGGGATTGGCCTGCGGGATGCTCCATACGGTCTGTAGAGGGATGGGGATCGGTGACGTCGTGCTGTGTCCGAATGGCAGCGGAGCCTACTATGTCGGGGAGGTGACATCGGATTACCAGTACAGACCCGAGAGGTCCCTGGCGCATTGCCGGGATGTCCGGTGGTGCGAGGACCTCATCGCTCGCGAGGAGATGAGCCAGGAGTTGAAGAACTCCGCCGGGTCGGCCGGGACGGTTAGCAACATCAGCAAATATGCCGACGAAATAGAAGGCCTTCGATCCGGGAAAACTCCGCCGGCTTTGATTGCCAGCGATGCCGACGTGGAAGACCCGCAGGCCTTTGCCCTGGAGAGCCACCTGGAGGATTTCCTCGTGCAGAACTGGGCCGGGACTGTCCTTGGCAGCTCCTACGACATCTTCGAGGAAGAAGGCGAGCTGGTCGGCCAGCAGTACCCGAGCGACACGGGACCGATGGATATCCTTGCCGTCAGTAAGGACAAGCGTGAACTGCTGGTGGTTGAGTTGAAAAAGGGCCGGGCCAGCGACGTGGTGGTGGGCCAGATTCAGCGGTATATGGGCTATGTGATCGAGGAGCTGGCCGAACCAGGCCAAACGGTGCGCGGCGTTATCATCGCGATGGAAGATGACCTGCGGCTGCGCCGCGCCCTCCAGGCGGCCAGCAATATCGACTTCTACCGATACCAGGTGAGCTTCAAGCTGACGAAGGGGTAAGCATGAGCGAGATTACGGCCAAGGGTTTCTGTGATGCGGGCAGGGCCAGGCATGGCACGATGCAGCAGTTCCTTACCGGCTGCACCCGATTGGTTAGGCCGGAGCCAGCCTCCAAGGAGGAAGGGTAGCCTATGGATCAGGCGCATCTCATGAAAGTCCTTGAGGAGCTGCTCGTCGCCTGGGAAAGCGAGGTCGTGGAGTTCAAGCAGGCGCAGTGCGATTATTCGACACCGGACATCGGCAAGTATTTCTCGGCGCTGGCAAACGAAGCCAACTTGCGAGGTGAGGAGCGCGCTTGGCTCGTATTCGGGGTCAACAACACGTCTCGTGCCGTGGTGGGATCAGACTATCGGTTGCAGGCAGAGCGACTTCAGAGTCTGAAAATGCAGATTGCACAGGGCACCGAGCCCAGCGTCACTTTCCGCAACATCCACGAATTGCACCATCCTGATGGCCGCGTCGTCCTATTCGAGATTCCCGCTGCCCCTTCAGGGATGCCCATTGCCTGGACAGGCCACTATTACGCTCGGGCAGGGGAAAGCCTGACCAGCCTGGGGTTGGACAAGCTGGATGAGATACGGAAACAGACGACAGCAGCGGACTGGTCTGCATGTGTAGTCCCCGACGCCATATTGAGCCACCTCGATGAATCTGCCGTGTTGCAGGCGCGCGAGTCGTTTGCCACGAAGTACGCAAACCGGTTCAAGGCCAACGAAGTGAAGAACTGGCCACTGGAGGCGTTTCTCGATCGCGCACGCCTGACACGTGACGGCAAGTTGACGCGTGCTGCCGTGTTGTTACTGGGCAAATCAGAGTCGGCGCATCTGTTGCTACCCCATCCGGCTCAGATGACCTGGAGCCTGGAGGGACCGGAGCGGGCTTACGAACACTTTGGTCCGCCATTTCTGCTGAACACATCTGTGCTGTACCAGAGGATTCGCAACATCCAGATCCGTATTCTGCCTGACGATGCCCTGCTGGCCGTGGAGATGGCCAAGTACGATCGCAAGGTGGTGCTCGAAGCGTTGCACAACTGCATCGCCCATCAGGACTACATCCGCAATGGCCGCATCGTTGTTACAGAGCGGCCCGACCGACTGGTTTTCGAGAATGAGGGGAACTTCTTCGAGGGTCAGCCGGACGACTACGTCACGGGCCATAGGACACCCCGCCGTTACCGCAACCCATTTTTGGCTCAAGCGATGACGGAACTGAACATGATCGACACCATGGGATACGGCATTCACGAAATGCACGTAGGGCAAGCGCGACGCTATTTTCCGATGCCGGACTACGACCTGCACGAGCCGAGCGTGGTGCGGATGACCGTGTATGGCAGTATTGTCAATCCCGCATACACACGCCTGCTGATGCAGAAGACAGATCTGCCGTTGGCAGACATCGTGGCCTTGGATCGTGTGCAGAAGCGTTTGCTGGTGGACGATGCGATGGTGAAACGCTTGCGCCGTGCGGGGTTGATCGAGGGGCGCAAACCCAATCTGCATGTTTCTGCCGTGGTGGCGAAGGCGACAGAGAGCAAGGCCGACTATATCCGGACCCGAGCACAGGATGACGCATTTTACGGCAAGCTGGTCACTGACTTTCTGGAGAAATTCGGCAAGGCTTCGCGGCAGGATATCGACAAGCTGCTCTGGAACAAGCTGAGCGATGCCCTGGATGACGAGCAGAAAAGAAACAAGATAAGCAACCTGATTACCAAGTGGCGACGGGGCGGACGCATCAGAAATACTGGCCCGCGCAAGACTCCGGAGTGGCGGCTCGCAGAATGAATGCAGAATAAAATGGCGTCTTTGCAGAATAAATGTAGAAAACGCGGGATAGACCACAACGGATGGCGGGAGAGTCGCGCCGTGAGGCAGAGGCCATTTATGCAATCGGAGGGGCGCTGATGGGAGCCTTGTCGGAGTCTGCTGTGATCGAGCGATTCGCGGAGGCCATCTGCGATCGCATTACGAGAAAGGTCATTGCGCATCTTCAGTCCATGAAGGAGTTGATGTCAGGGGACGATTCCGGACTGGCGAACACGTGGGACGAAATCTGTGTGCAGCTCCAATATGAGAAATCGGCCTTCTGGTTCGCCTACGATGAGACGGTGCGAGCCATCGTCAGCGGCCATGTGGAGGACCTGGCTTCCCACGAAAAGGCGGCGGTCTGGCTGCAGACACGCGAGGCGCAAGAGTGGCAGGACGAACCACCAGAGGACCGGAGCGCCGATCCCGTACGCGATATCGCGATCGTGGACTATCTTCTGGAGTCGCACGTCTATTCGGAAGCGATGGAGTGGAGCAACCAGGGCATTCGTGCATACCTGGACCGTCAGTACGGTGACTGATGCGGAGTCGGACGCTATGAGTATGGTAGGCGAAAAGGAAGCGAGAACGCAGAAGCGGGTGGTTGAGTTCTTCCTGAACGCATTGGAGTACAGCTATCTGGGCTACTGGAAGGACCGTGACGGCAACAGCAACGTCGAGGAAGAGCTGCTCGCCAAATGGCTCAAGAGACAGGGCCACGACGACAAGATCATCGGCAAGGTGCTGTACCAACTGGGCAAGGCCCGGGCACTGAGCGGCAGCAAGACGCTCTACGACGCCAATCGCGAGGTGTACGGCCTGCTGCGATACGGGGTGAAGGTACGACCGGACGTTGGTGAGCAGAACGTTACTGTATGGCTAATCGACTGGGAGAATCCCGAGAACAACGACTTCGCCGTCGCCGAGGAGGTGACGGTCGCGGGCGAGCACACCAAGCGGCCGGACGTGGTGCTGTACGTCAATGGGATCGCGATGGGTGTGCTGGAGTTGAAGCGCTCGACGGTGTCCGTGTCCGAAGGTATTCGGCAGAACTTGGACAGCCAGAAGAAGGAGTTCATCCGGCCGTTCTATGCGACGGTGCAGTTCGTGATGGCGGGTAACGAGACCGAGGGCCTGCGTTACGGCGTGATCGAGACGCCGGAAAGGTACTATCTGCGGTGGAAGGAAAAGGACGCTCATCCGGCGGCCGGCGACAATCCACTGCTACGCGAACTGAGCCAGATCTGTCGCAAAGATCGCCTGCTGGAGATCGTCCACGATTTCATCGTCTTCGATGCCGGGACCAAGAAGACCTGCCGGCACAATCAATACTTCGGTGTCCGTGCCGCCCAACAATACATCAAACGGCGCGAGGGCGGAATCATCTGGCACACGCAGGGCAGCGGCAAGACGCTGACCATGATTTGGCTGGCCAAGTGGCTGCGTGAGAACGTGAAGGATGCTCGTGTTCTGGTCATTACCGACCGGACAGAGTTGGACGACCAGATCGAGATGCGCTTCAACGGTGTCAGCGAGGACATCTACCGAACGAAAAGCGGAGCGGACCTGGTGCGGGTGCTCAACATGAGCGAGGAATGGCTGGTCTGCTCGCTGATCCACAAGTTCGGCGCGGGCGAAGAAGCGAGCGATAAGGACATCGACGTCTACGTCGAGGAGATCAAGAAGAGTCTGCCGAAGGGATTCTACGCCAAGGGCGAGAGTTTCGTCTTTGTGGATGAGTGCCACCGCACCCAGTCGGGCAAGCTGCACGAGGCGATGAAAACGCTGTTGCCGGGGGCGATGCTGATCGGGTTCACGGGGACGCCGCTGCTGAAGAAGGACAAGCAGAAGAGCATCGAGGTCTTCGGTCCCTACATCCACACGTACAAGTACGACGAGGCGGTTGCCGACAAGGTCGTGCTGGACCTGAAGTACGAGGCCCGCGATATCGACCAGAGCATCACGTCGCAGGAGAAGATCGACCAGTGGTTCGAGAGCAAAACCAAAGGCTTGACTGACCTGGCCAAGGCGCAGCTTAAGCAGCGCTGGGGTACGATGCAGAAGGTGCTCAGCGCGCGGGATCGCCTGGCGAAGATCGTCTCCGATATCTTGATGGATATGGAGACGCGGGACCGTCTCAAGAGTGGGTATGGCAACGCGCTGCTGATCTCTGGGAGCATCTATTCGGCCTGCCAGTTCTTTGAGATGTTCCAGAAGACCGACTTGGCGGGCAAGTGCGCAATCATTACCTCGTACCGGCCGGGACCGGCCGATATCAAGGGGGAGGAAAGCGGCGAGGGGATGACCGAGAAGCTGCGGCAGTACGAGATTTACCGCAAGATGCTCGCGGCGCACTTCAACGAGCCCGAAGAGTCGGCCATGTACAAGGTCGAGACGTTCGAGAAGGAGGTCAAGAAGCGGTTTGTCAAAGAACCGGGCCAGATGAAGCTGCTGATCGTCGTGGACAAGTTGCTGACCGGCTTCGATGCGCCGCCGGCGACCTGTCTCTACATCGACAAGCAGATGCAGGATCACGGGCTGTTCCAGGCGATCTGTCGCGTCAACCGCCTCGATAGCGATGACAAAGAGTACGGCTACATCATCGACTACAAAGACCTGTTCAAGTCGCTGGAGAAATCGATCAAAGACTACACGGGGGAGGCCTTCGA
The DNA here is from genome assembly GCA_012744475.1 of Phycisphaerae bacterium. Lineage (GTDB taxonomy): Bacteria > Planctomycetota > Phycisphaerae > Sedimentisphaerales > Anaerobacaceae > Anaerobaca. The sequence goes on along the minus strand of JAAYBV010000053.1, from coordinate 8,704 downwards.
GGGCTACGATGCCGAGGATGTTGCGGGATTGTTGAAGGATCGGCTGGCAACGGGCCGGGAGCGTTTGGAGGAGGTGCGTGAATCGATCAAGGCGCTGTGTGAGCCGGTGGAGCCGCCGCGAGATACGGCGGCCTATGTCCGGTTCTTCTGTGCCGCCGAAAGCGGCAATGCTCAGCAATTGAAGGACAACGAGCCGAAGCGCGTGGCGCTCTACAAGTTGGCCGGGGCATTCCTGCGGGCCTATGCCAACCTGGCCAATGAGATTGTCGAGGCTGGATACTCGGAAGAGGAAGCCAAGGAGATCAAGGCGGAAGTGGACTATTACGGGAAGGTGCGGGATGAGGTGAAGCTGGCCAGCGGGGACTACATTGACATGAAGATGTACGAACCGGCCATGCGGTATCTGCTGGACATGTACATCCGGGCGGAGGAGAGTGAAAAGGTGTCGGCTTTTGACGACGTGACACTCGTGCAGTTGATCGTCGAACGCGGCGAGGGCGCGGTCGAGGCGCTGCCGGCGGGCATCCGCCAGAACCCCGAGGCAATGGCCGAGACGATTGAGAACAACGTCCGCAGGCTCATCATCGACGAGATGGCCGTCAACCCGAAGTACTACGAGAAAATGTCGGAACTGCTCGATGCCCTGATCCAGACACGCAAGAAAGAGGCGCTGGACTACCAGGCGTATCTGGCAAGGATCGTCGAATTGACCAAGAGGGTGAGCAAGCCGGAGAGCCAATCGTCATACCCGGCCAGCATCAACAGCCCGGCGCGCCGTGCCCTGTACGACAACCTGGACCAGGATGAACAACTGGCGGTTCAGGTCGATACCGCCATCCGGAGCATCAAGAAGGACGACTGGCGGGGCATGCGCGCCAAGCGGATCGAGGTTCGCAACGCAATCCGTTCTGCGATCGGCGACGACGAGGGACTTGTGGACGCGATCTACAGGATCGTGGAGAGCCAACGTGACTACTGAGCGGCACAGTATCGAAGTGCGAGGCATGACCGTGGACGTTGTCCGCAAGGACATTAAGAACCTCCACGTAGCCGTTTACCCACCGAAGGGTCGGGTTCGCGTGGCCGTGCCGTTGCGTCTTGACGACGAAGCTGTCCGGCTTGCTGTGATTTCGCGCTTGGGGTGGATTCGTCGGCAGAAGAGGGGCTTTGAAGAGCAGGATCGCCAATCCGAACGCGAGATGATTACGGGTGAAAGCCACTATGTACAGGGCCGGCGTTACCGGCTCGATGTAGTGGAGCATCCGGGGCCGGCAGGCATCTGTCTGCCGAACAACACCACCTTGAGGCTGCGAGTGCCGCCGGGAACTGGTAGAGAGAGGCGGGAGGCCGTGCTCCACCGCTGGTATCGCAGGCGCCTGCGAGAGCAGATTCCGGGACTGATCGCCAAGTGGGAGCCGATAGTGGGGGTGAAGGTCGCCGCGTGGGGCATCAAGAGAATGAAGACTCGGTGGGGGACATGCAACATCTCGGACCGCAGGATCTGGGTCAACCTCGAACTGGCGAAGAAGCCTTCGGCGTGCCTGGAGTACATCATTGTGCACGAGATGGTACACCTCCTGGAGCGACATCACACCGACCGCTTCAGAGACCACATGGATCGGTTCATGCCCCAGTGGCGACTGCACAAGGAAGCACTTAATCGCGCTCCGCTCGCCCATGAGACATGGACATATTGATTGGCAGCAGCACCTGACATGATGTATTTGAATCGAGTGGACCGGCTGCCAATGTGCAGCACAGATACAAGATGGGATTAGGGATACCAGTGGAGTGAAAGGGGACTGAATGGCCGGCTCTGAAAGATGCTTCATCATGCTCTGCGATGATCGCACCGAAGAGGAGTGCCTCCGACGCCGCCTGTTCGGTGATATGGCCCGAAGATTCGAATACCTGGACGAAATACAGCCGGGAGATATGGGGCTGCTGCTGAATGTCAACAGGGACGTGCTGATCGGAGTGTTCCGTGCCTGCTCCGGCGCTGCGATGAATATGGAGCCGGAAGCATGGAACGGCAGGTTTGCGGCGCAGGTGCGTGTCGAGCCAGTCGGCGAAATCCGGCGGGTCAGTGATGCCGCCTACATCCTGACGAAGGCGGGCGTGGGAATGGGCCAGTTGGCCTCCGGAGCACCGGCCCCGCAGTATCCGGTTCACGGTCGCGATGTGGCAGAGAAGCTCCTGCCTCTTTTCGGAGAACCCGAGAAATGACTCGACTTGAGATCGAGAACCCGGAGGTGGACGCCATCGTCAACGCTGCCCGCTACCTGGGCTTCACGAACACCGGAAAGAGAATCCAGCACCGCCTCAAGTACGCCATCCGCCTCCTGATCCGCGATGGCGATCTCGAACGCAACAGTAACCTGATTCGTAGGTCAGCCACTTGATTCTGTGGGTTATGGAATGGCTACCGAGAGAGCAGATACAATTCCCGTCACGCCAGCGATGCTGAAGGCAATTCGAGAGGCAATCAGTGCCGCACTGGACTATGAGAGGACGGTTCCAGACAAGCGAAAGCTGGGAATCACGGGCGAGGCCGGCGAGGTACTGTGCTGCGACTTGTTAGGGCTTCGCATGTGTGTCGATCCTCGTAGCCAAGGTTTTGATGCAATGGACAACGACGACAAGCGTGTGCAGATCAAGAGCCGGCGCAGCGAGTCCCCCGGTTTGCCTTCCGATTCAGGGCGCGTGGGCAGTTTCTCTCCCCATGAGTTTGATTACGCACTGTTGGTGCTGATGACACACGACTACCAGATCGCCGAGATATGGCGTGGCGATTACCGCGCTATCATCGATCTGATTGACCGCCAGAAGCGGCGGAATCCGAGCATATTGTCCTTTAAGCAGAAGGCCAAGTGTGTATGGCCCCCGGTGAAGAATCGCAAGACTGGAAACTAACATGATGGGAGACTGAGATGTCTATCACAGAGAAGGAGATCGTTCAGTCGTGCATGAGGGTCCTGAGCAAGGTCCGAAAGCGGAAGAGACGAGGTGGGAACCATGAACGGCTATTTCTAACGGCATACCAGATATGGCTTCTGTTGCAGAAAGAGCAGGACCCGATCTGCGAGGTACTTGAGAAGAAATATGGGCGGGCCGTGGGCAAAGGCGGCGGCGCGTACGTAGGACCGGCACAGAGGATCGGCGTCGCACTGGGAGCCTCGGACGAGATTGAGACCTACCATCTCGACGTGAGAGAACTCAGCCTTCCCGGCATAACACCATCCGGAACAAGCTGTGGCCTCTATCGCATGAGGGAGTGATACCATGACCGTTCCCGGCGGCTGGACAATCATGTAGGAGATCTGTATGAAATACAAGTATGGCAGCCCACCCGACGATCCATACGACTACAAGTGTTTCATCAGACATCTTGCTCCACACTTACCGAAGGACGATAAGGCGTTCTTTCATGAGGGCTCGCTGAAATGGCGTGCGAACCGCCAAGAAATACCCCTGGCCCTATATCGGAATGTCTGCCACTGGAAATCGCCGCGTCCCTTCGGTCGGTTGTGTCACCGGGCTGAGCAGGTGAATGGGCAATGGCGGAAGGCCATGTTGAAATTGGGCGGTCCCCCGTTTCAGGACGAAGCCATCAAGCAAGCCTTGCACGAATTGGCTGCCCTAAGTGGCGTCGGGGAACGCACAGCGAGTGCTCTGTTGACCGCGTGGAATCCAGACGAGTTCGCAATTATGGATGAGCGAGTCTTCGTCGTACTCGATATGCAGAAGGATCATAGCAGCTACACAGCGACAGACTACGTGGAGTTCCGCAAGAGGTTACTGGTACTGAAGGATGAGCTACCTGAGCTTGGTGGATGCTCGTTGCGTCAAATCGAACTGGCCCTCTGGCATTTCGATGCGGTGCGTGAATCGGGTGAGAACGACCGACCGGATTGACAGAACGAGAGAGCAATGTGATCGAGAACAATCCTACGAACGTACCAGCGGTGTTTGAGATGCTCCTGGAGGAGATTGAGGCCGAGATCGACTTCGTCAAGGGCGTCGGCTCGAAAGCCTTTGAGAAACGGAACTGCGACCGGGCGAAGGACGTGCTGGGGCATGCTGACAACATCCTGCGGCTGCGGACACCGAGCGGGAGGATCTCAAAGCAGAGATGAACAGAGGATCGAAGAAACGCAGTGCTGCGCCGGCGAAGGCATCGCGGACGTGCCGCTGGGCAAAGACGATGACTTCGTGGCTCATTAGCTGGAATCGGTCGAAGCGGGTGCGATGGCACATCGTGGATTTCGTTGGCCCCAACGGTTGTGAGTCGAGGGGCATCGTCGATTTGCTGGCGGTGCGGAAGAACCATGCCATGCAGAACGATGCACTCAAGCGGGGCGACATCCTCGATATCGTGCTGATCCAAGTCAAGGGCGGCAACGCCGGGTTTCCGACGCAGGAGGATATCGAGCGGCTGAAGAAGGTCGCCAAGTATCATAGAGCGAAGGCCGTTGTGCTGTCCGAATGGAAACGTGGGAAGTGCCCCCAACTCTACCTGCTCAAACGAGACAAGTGGTTGCATATCGAGCCCCAAGAGGTCTTCTGACGGGCCAACACATACGTGCGGCGCCTGAGTTCTCTACCACTCTTCGATGATTCCAGCGCGGGCCGTCCGAAGAGCTGCCCGCGTCCATGTCATTGGCGGTTCCTCTTTCGATAGTCTGTCTGCTCGATCCGCTGGAGAAGCCAGCCGTCGACCGGCCAAAACATACCGTACCGCATGGGACCCGCTCCACAGGAGGCCCCCGCCGGGCCGATCATTCCGTATCTGCCTCGCCACGGGCCTCCTGTGGCGCAGAACAGGCCATTACGCGGCGAACCGCAATGTCGTAAGCCTCCCTATCGCGTGCCCCCGGGCGGTAGGGGTACAGCGGGCAATGATACACGCCACAGTCGCCCGCCTCACTCTGCTGCCAGCAGACGCAATCGAGGCACTTGCACTTGATCGCCGCCGCCTTGCTTCGGCCCTGGATCGCCCTGAGCCACAGCCGGCGGAAGGCGCCGTGGTAGAGGTCCGGGATATGCGCATACCACCTTCGCAAGTCGTCCTCGATCCGTCGGATTCGGTTTGCGGTTTCGCTGTCAGTCATGCTGTTGCTTGCCTCCTGCCTAAGTTGCCCACCTTGCCACGCATGTCACGAGGTCCGGCCGGAGAAGGCGAGAGATAGTACCGTGGGGGAGGGGGTGCTGGGGGGGCTCCCCCCGGTGGGGGCGGGGCCGCGATAGCCTGTCCGTGTCCGGGGTCCTTGCCCGTCCCTCGTCTTATCCAGCCGCCCAGCCGCGATCGCGTTGCTCATTCGTTTCCTTCCCTTTTCCAGGGGGGGGGCCGGGTGCGGGCTGTCGTGTCCCCCGGCCCCCGTCGCCTTCTCACTGCTCGGTCAGTGCCTCCGCTGCCATCCATGCGCCGAGCATCATCCTGCCTTCCTCGTCCAGCTCCGCCGCGCCCTGCTTGGCCGCGTCCATCAGGGCATCGTGGTACTTGTCCAGCACGGCATTGAGCAGATCCGGGTCACCGTGGTCGCCGTCCGACAGGGACCAGGACAGGCTCACGGCCAGCATCGTGTCCAGCGGCCGCTGCTCCAGCCACGTCGCCATCAGGTCTTTCGGCTGCCTCTGCGGGGTCATCGCGTCTCGTTCGCTTTCCATCGTTGGGCCTCCATCCAAAGGGTTCGGTGCCGCCGGCCGCTCGCACGAGAAGCCCGCACGGCACAGGGTTACGTTCTATCCGGGCGTCCCAGGGGTCGGCCTGTGGCTCTTGACCAGGTGCAGGATGTTCCGCTTCACATCGTCCGGCAGGTCCGGCCAGGCCGCCACGATCTGAGCCAAGTCGGGGTCAGGTGTGCTGTCCGGTGCGCGCGGTGTGTAGTTTGGCGCACTCTCGCTGCTCGAAATCGCGGGTTTTGACGGCGCCAGTGGGGCATGTTCGAATCCAACCCGGCCCATTGACGCTTCGCAACACCTTGACACATTTTGTCTTACGTCAGACGCTCTCCCGGTTCACCACTGCAAACGGCTTGTCCTCCGTCGCCGTCCGTGTCCTTGGCGCTTTTGCCAGGAGGGCCCGGTTAGCCCTGGGAGTCAGCCTGGGTGTTTTCCGCAGACGCAGCCGATGCAACGGGCCTGGCAGGCCTGATGCCCAGAAACAGCAACAGCAGCCCCAGGCCGCCGAAGACCAGCCCACCCACCGGCCCCGTGTCCGGACCGCCGTTGATGGCGGGAGCAGCGGAGAGATAGCGGACCGAGACCGTGCCGCCTACGGATGGCAGCGTCGCGGTGTTGTACACCCTCTTCTGTGTGAAGCTGCCGGTGTAGTCCTTGCTGTTGACGCTGAAACGATAGGAAATCTGATAGTTGTGCTCCATGGGGTCGTTGTGCTGGCCGGCAGCCTCCTCGACTTCGGTGACACTGGCCTGCGCCGTCTTGCCGACCAGCCCCAGAGCCACGCCTCGAAGTCCGAAAAGAACCAGCAGGATGCCAACCGCGACAAGAATCAGACGCGTACTGTTCGACTTCTTCATGGACCACCCCAACATAGAGATCACGGCACCGCAGTTGCGTACTTCGAACCCTGGTCGATCTATCGTACACCAAGGCCACCCTGATTGAGAACAAGGTGTTCTTTCCTGCGGATTTTCGCAGAAGACGTGGGTAGGGGCGAGTGATTATTCGCCCGTACGAGGGTGTCATTCGTCCAGCCTGCGCGGGGGTACAATCTGTACCAAGTAGATGTGCCAGCTTGCTTTTGGAATCGCGCTCGATATCATTGTAGCCTGTGCCGTCCGATGCGCGTTTTGGTTTGAGACGGCACCGATGAGACATGCTTTCACAGGAGATAGAACGTATGAAGATCAAGGTTCTTGCGGTGCTGCTGGCGATCATGGCGGGCGCAGCGCTCGCCGGGCCGATGAGCGTCCAGGTGCGCAATGCCAAGGTGCGTGCGACGCCTTCGCAATTGGGTAAGGCCGTCGCCACGGTGGACTACGGAGCGGTTGTCGAGGCCGGAGTTGCGCAGAACGGCTGGTGCCAAGTGACCATGCCGGACGGAACGACAGGCTGGCTGCACGAGTCAGCCCTCACCAAGAAGCGAATCGCCATGAGCGCCGGGACTTCAGACGCCGCTACCGGCGTATCCTCCGACGAGGTCGCCCTGGCGGGCAAGGGCTTCAACGAGCAGGTCGAAACCAAGATGAGGGCGGACGGGAAACTGGACTACACCTGGGTGGACAGGATGTCCCAATTCCAGGTGACGCCCGATCAGATCACGTCGTTCCGAGCCCAGGGCAATCTGGCGGGAGGTGCCCAATGAACGACAGATCTTGGTTTGCAGCCATCCTGGCGGCGAGTCTGTTGGCCCCGGTGCTGTTCTGCGGTTGCGGAGAGGTGGGCGAGGTCGGCGCCGAAATCGGTAAGGCCACGGGCGTGCTGACCGACTCGGAGGCGGAATCGGTCAAACGCGGCGCCAAGGCCGTTGAGAAGAGCTGGCAGGATCTGACGCCGGAACAGGAATATTACATCGGGCGAGCCGTCGCAGCGCAGGTGTTCGAGAGTTATCCGCCGCTGGATCAGCCGGAGGCGAACGCGTATCTGAACCTGCTGGGTCAGTCGCTGGTGGTCTTCTCCGACCGTCCCGAGACCTTCGGCGGCTATCACTTCCTGCTGCTGGACTCCGACGAGATCAACGCCTTCGCGGCGCCGGGCGGGCTGATCCTCGTGACGCGAGGGATGGTGCAATGCTGCCAGAACGAGGATGAGCTGGCGGCTGTGCTGGCGCATGAGATCTGCCACGTCTCGATGAAACACGGACTCAGCGCGATCAAGCAGGGCCGCGTGACCGAAGCGTTCACGATCATCGCCGCCGAGTCCGCCAAACAACTGGGCAGCGAAGAGCTGGCGGCCCTGACGGAAGAATTCGAGGGATCGGTGGGCGACGTGGTCATGACCCTTACCACCAGCGGCTACTCGCGCAAACAGGAAAACCTCGCAGACGGCGGCGCGGTGAAGATCCTGAAGCGGGCCGGCTACCCGGAGACCGCGATCCTCACCATGCTCCAGCGGATGGATGAACGGCTGAGCAACTCGGGCGGGTTGGGATTCGCCAAGACGCATCCCTCGGCCGCCAGTCGGGCCGATGCGCTTCGTTCAGGCATTGCCGGCTCGGGAGCGGGCATCGAGGTCGTCCGCCAGCAGCGGTTTGCGGCCGCCATGCAATCCCTTTTGGCGGGCAAGTAGGGGCGAATGATCATTCGCCCGTACCTGAGGCGAATGATCGTTGGCCGCGCTCATTGATTGAATGTGGGTGCCATGTCCAAGCATAGTGCGAAATGCCTGCGAGGAGCGGCAATCGGTCTGGTCGCTGCCGTCGCGGCGTTACTGCTGTGGTGCTGGGGGGCCCTCGAATCCTGGGAGGCCCCCACGTGGACATGGCGCGCTCGTTTCTTCTCGGCGCGAGAGGCCCTTTCGCCCGACATCAAGCTGATTCTCATCGATCAGGACAGCCTGGATTGGATGCAGCGGGAGAACAGTTTCGGCTGGCCCTGGCCGCGCGAGTTTTATGGAGCGATCTCTGCGTTCTGCCAGCGGGGCGGGGCCCGCGCGCTGGCCCTGGATCTGCTGTTCACCGAGTCCTCGGTCTACGGAGTTCCGGACGATGAGGCGATGGGACAGGCTCTGAAAGCCGGCACGC
>JAAYBV010000052.1 GCA_012744475.1 Phycisphaerae bacterium | reverse complement strand
TGAAAACATCCTGGCAGCCGTGTGGCAGCGGCAAGCGCAGGCTTGCCGATGGTGATACGCGTGCCGTCGAAGCCATCGGCAGACTCCGCCTTGCTCTCCCGATGGCCATCGGGACCGCTGCCACACAGGGCGCTCCGTGGTGGAAAACGGGCCTTGCCGCGAAATTCGCACAGACACTTCGCGACGAAAAGGCCGTTTGTCACTTGCTATTCTTGTCTGCGATATCCATAATTTGTATAGCGGCGGGCAGAAGCGAAGGCTTTCGATGTATTGCTGATTCGTCAGACGAGACCACAGATCCCGAGGCCGTTCCACCATCACGAGGGAATCACTTGACGGTCCGCGCGGCTTCGGGTCGCATCCGCCATTCGTTTTCATCATCGGCAGTATTCTTCATTTTGGGGGGGCGTTAACCATGAAGGCAAAAGTGTTGCTGTTCTGTGCAGGCTGTGTGCTGGTCCTGGCTGTGACCGGCACGGCCACCGCGCAGACCGAAGCGCCGGCGATTCTGTCGGCCCTGGGAAACCAGTCGGGAGTCACCATCGTCGGTGAAGCCGACCTGGCCCAGATCGAGGGGACCGGGCCGCTGGCATTCTGGAGCTACCAGTGGCGGGCTCATATGAGGGCCTTCTTCCAGGCCAGTATGGCCATGCGGCGGAACATGATCCGTGCCCGCATCGCCTTCTGGCGCAACGGTGGCTGGGGGTACCCGGGCGGCGAGACCGGTGGGGACACCGGCGGGGGCGGCGAAATTCCGCCTGAATAGCCGCAACATGGATTTTTCCTGTGAAGGGGGAGGTCCAGTTTGTACAATGGGCCTCCCTTTGTCATAACGTATTGCTCAGTGTCTGCAAGGAGGCGACATGACACGTACGATCAAATCTTCCGCCGGGCCGTGGCTGTTGTTCCTGTTCATCCTTCTGGGTCTGGCCGGCGCGGCGCCGGGCGACGACGCTGCGTCCAACGGTCCGCTCGAATCGCTCGGGCCTAAGCCGGAAGACGAGGAGGACCTGCGCTCGGTCTTTCTGCGCGACGCCTCGGTCATCCTGCCGCGCGGGACGTGGGACCTCGAAGTCGGTCTGGAGTACCGGCGGGCCAAGACGGACGAACTGCCGTTCGACAGCGATCTGACGCGGCAGGTTCGCCTGCCGTTGACCGCGCGCTTCGGCATCCGCAAGGGGCTGGAGGGCATCGTCTCGGTGCCGCTGATTCACAGTTACCGCGAGGTCTCCGAGGGTGGAACCGTGGACTCCGACGACGAGTTCGGCCTGGGCGACGTGACCACCGGCGTCAGTTTCCAGATCATGAAGGAAAAGGCCTCGTGGCCCGAGCTGCTCGGCACCGTCCAGGTGCGCGCGCCCAGCGGCGAAGACCCGTACCGCGGCGATGGGACCGAACCGCTCTTCGGGTCGGGACACTGGGCCCTGGCCGCCAGTCTCCAGTGGGTTCGGACGGCCGATCCGCTGGTCCTTTTCGGCGGCATCGGCTACCTCCATCAGTTCTCGCGTCACGCGAACGGCCAGAAGTATGAGCCGGGGCCCGGCCTGCAATACAGCATGGGCCTGGGCTTCTCCGTGAACGACGACGTCTCTCTCAGCGGCCGGTTCGCCGGCCTGCTGCAAGGCAACTGGGACGTCGACGGCGAGACGGTCGAGGGTTCGTCGTACGAGCCCATGACGTTGCGTGTCGCGGCCACGATGCGCTGCCGGCGGAACACCTATATCGAGCCGGAAGTGACATTCGGCCTCAACGACGATGCGCCCGACGTGTTCGTCGGCGTGGCCCTGATCCGAAGAGTGCCTTAGCGGGAATCCACCATGCGCACGGCCTCCATCTTCGCCGTTTTGCTGCTGCTGATCGCGCTGGATTGCGGCTGCGCGACGAGTTCCGACGAGTCCGGACCGGTCGATACGAGCTTTAGCGCCGGCCCCGTCCGGGTCCGCCGGCGCCTCGAGAGCTGGAAGACCATCCGCGAAAAGGGCATCGTCATGCAGAGCTACGATTTCTCCTGTGGCTCGGCGGCCCTGGCCACCCTGATGCGCTACTACTTCCAGGACGACGTCACCGAGCGCGAGGTGCTCGAGAACATGCTCAACGCCCTCACCGACGAACAGGTCCGCCAGCGCCAGGAGAACGGCCTGACCATGCTGGACCTCAAGCAGTGCGCCGAGCGCATGGGTTATCAGGCCGTCGGGGTCAGGCTGGAGCCGAAGATCCTGCCTCAGCTCCAGGGCCCGGTTTTGATCCACCTCCAGCGCCAGGGCTATAAGCACTTCGCCGTCCTGCGGGGCGTCCGCGGCGACCGCGCGTACGTGGCCGACCCGAGCAGCGGCAACGTCCGCTTGACGATGTCGCGCTTCCTGCGTCAGTGGACCAACGTGGCCCTGGTCCTTGGCAAGCCGGGCGTCGGCCTTCCGACCGACTATCCCCTGGCCGTCTCGGAAGACTGGGCCGTCCACGACGCCATGCTGGCCCCCGTCGCCAGCCGCTACCTCCTGCCCGATTCCGGAGCCGTTGCCCCATAGTCACGCTCGCGTGTGTGTGGAAACATCCTGGCAGACGCATGGCAGCCTCAAACCGTAGCGCAGCGGAGGTTTGGGGATGGTGGACTGGACTGGCGAAGCGATGGCAGAAGGTCGCCTATGCGCTGAACCATCCCCAAGCTTCGCTTGAGGCTGCCACCCAGCCGCGCTGCTCGCCTGGGCACACCGCAGAAGTCCGTCCCGGCGCGCCGGGATCGAAACAAGCCCGAATGACCCAAGATCAAAGCTCGAAACATGGAAGCCATTGTGTGCAACGTGACCCTGCCCACGCAAACCGGGGCGAGTTTGTGGCATTTGGACTTCGTGCTTTGGATTTGTTTCGAGTTTCGTGTTTCGGATTTCGAGTTTGTCGTCGCCGGCCATGAATGGATGGCCGGCAGAAAGAGGCGCAGCGAGCCTGATCGCAAAAACGGTCCTGCACCCGTCCTTGCGGCGGTAGGGGGTTGCGGTTTCGCGCGGGATTTGGTAGGCATGGTCCCGGTGCGTTCCCGAGCGGCCGCTCGTAACGCCTCGCTCGTGGCCCGAGCCACGGGCCACCGGTCACGGATAAGCTCGAAAGGAGACCCTCGTGAGCATCGAACTCAAGAAGGACTGCCGCTATGCCCTGCTCGTGCCCACCAGCATGGGGGCCCGCCTGACGCCCGACAACGGCCAGCCGTTCCATTGCAGCCGCCGGTTCACTCTCCAGGCCACCAGCGCCGAGACCAACGTCGCCAGCGTCTCATCCTACCTGGGCCTGCCCGTCAAGGTCCTGACGACGTTCGTCAAGGGCAGTCCGATCGCCCGCTTCATCAAGGACGATCTGGCGAGCCGGCACATGGACGTCGAGGGTCCCGAACTCGAGCAGGGCGGCCCGTGGGGTTACCGCCACCAGTTCAATCTGGCCGACTGCGGGACCGGCTCGCGCGGCCCGCGCGTCTGCAACGACCGGGCCGGCGAGGTCGGCCGGACGCTCAACGTCAAGGATTTCGACCTCGAGCGCATCTTCGGCATCGAATGCGTCCAGATCGTGCACCTCTCCGGCCTGATCGCGGCCCTGTCGCCCGAGACCGGGACCTTCTGCCTGGAGATCGCCCGGGCCGCCAGGAAGCACGGCACGCGAATCGCGTTCGACCTGAACTACCGCGCCTCGTTCTGGAAGGGCCGCGAGAAGCAGTTGCACGCGATCTTCCAAGAGATCGCTTCCGTCGCCGACATCCTCGTCGGCAACGAAGAGGACTTCCAGCTCGCTCTGGGCATCGAAGGCCCCGAGGCCGGCGGCAAGGGCCTGGGCGGCAAGATCGACAGCTTCAAGGGCATGATCGAACGGGCCGGCAAGGCCTACCCGAACGCGAAGGTCTTCGCGACCACCCTGCGCGAGGTCGTCAACGCCAACACGCACCTCTGGGGCGCGCTGCTGAGCGAGAGCGGCCACTGGTACACGATCGAGCCGCGACAGATCGGCGTCGTCGACCGCATCGGCGGCGGGGACGCCTTCGTCGGCGGCATGCTCTACGCCATCCTTCGCGGCTGGAAGCCCGAAAAGTGGGCCCAATTCGGCTGGGCCACCGGCGCCCTGGTCGTCACCCTGCTGACCGACTACGCCCTGCCCGCCGACGAGGAACAGATCTGGAGCATCTGGGAAGGCAACGCCCGCGTCAAACGCTGACGCGCCCGGGGCGCGGGGCGCGAGGTGCGAAGGGTGAGAAGGTTCTGAAGGGCCGTTGGATGGGCTTGGAGCCCATGCGGCAACAATCCCCGTCATTCCCGGCGCGGCGAAGTGGTAGGGGCGACGCATGTGTCGCCCTTGCGGCACACGACCTGACCACCGCTTGTGCGTGCGTGTGGCAGCCTCAAGGCCTGTCCCGTTCGGTTCCACTCAGGGCAGGCTCTGAGCAAAGTCGAATGGAGCGTAGCCTTGGGGATGGCGGATACGATTTCCCCTTTGCCCTCCCGCCGCATCCCGCTACAATGGCATCGCAAGCGTGAGACCTTGAGACCAAGGTGCATCGTGCACTGTGCAGTGAACAGCAGTTGTTTACAGATGTTCATCAAGAGGGAGTCTCGTATGCATGCGCGCTGTTTCAAACGGAATCGTGTTCACGTAGCTCTGGCGGTCCTCGTGTCTATCTCGGTTGTCGGATGTGCGACTCGGCCGGTATCGCAGACGGATCCAGTCGCTCCCCGTTTCGACATCGAGGGCACGTGGTCCTGGGTGCAGGACCCGTGGGAGGGCGAGTTCGTGCTGAAAAAGGAGGGAAGCTCGTACTCCGGCACGCTGGATGACGTGTTCGAAGGGACCTTCGGCGACAAGATCGACGATGTCGAGGTGTCCGGCGACAAGATCAAGTTCACGCGATACGGCCGGTTCGGCGTCCAACAGTGGGAAGGCACCCTCAAGGAGCAGGACAGCCGCCTGACGATCACCGACGGCCGCTGGACCAAAGGGGGTGACTCCGGCACGTTCTACGCCGAAAAGAAGAAGTAGAACCGCGAGAAGTCCGGGGCTATCCGCCCGCATTGCTCCGAGGCATCGGCGTGGGGCCTTGGTGTGCGGTGCAAACCCTGCGACTGTGTTTCGGTCGTGAACCGAGCGTGTCGGCGTGCATTTGCGGGAAAGGATCGAAAATGGCATGGCTCATTCTCGCGGCGGCGTACCTGGTGGTCGGACTCGGTGTCTTCGCCTGGTGCATCCGCCGCAATGCGGCAATCGATCCGGACCAGAAGAAGCGTTCGGCACAGACCCTCGTGCTGTTCCCCGAACTGTGCGTCTTCTGGCCGCTGGCCCTGTTCCTCGAGATCAAACGAAACAGAAAGCCAAACCACCCCGCCAACCAGCCGACGGAATAGGCTGAAGACAAGGTCCGTCCCTCGGCGGCGCAATGGCTGGAGATCTGGAGGGAAGACCATGTGGATAGAATTACTATCTCTGATATTTCTGGTTGGCGCTGGTGGCGGGGGCAGCGACCAGGTCACGCTGGACGAGCTACAGGCTATTTTGGCTGGTATGGAATCAGCAATCCAGGACGTCCAGGTTGAGTACGATTGGTACCTTGATCCTCCCATGACATTGGACGACATAGCAGGAACGGGTCATCTGCGTGCAGTGTCGCGGTCGCATGAGTCTTTTGCGACGGCCAGACCCTTTTCCGAGCGGCAGTTGACCTCCACGACCGTTGATCTTGAAGACGAGTATGGGCAAGGGTTCACGGCGAAAGACAGGCTCTCATTCAATGGGACGGTGGTCAAGACGTTACGGAGCAACAAGGCGGGATTGGAGGGTACGATCAGCAAGAACACGGGCATGCTCCGGAGTTGGCCGCTCTCGCCCATGGGCTTCACCATACTGCGCGACTATCCAAGCCTCCTCTCAGAAGAGATGGCGAAGAATCCGAACGGTTTCAAAATCGAGAAAGGGATCCGGCAGGTCAATGGATTCAATGCGATTTCTCTCGCCTTGATGCTGCCGGATGGTGCCGTATACAAACGCATATATCTTTCGGTCGACCACGGCTACGCGCCTGTGCGATTCGCGTATATCCAACCCAAATCGGGCGAACTGAACTGGGCCGTGGAAGTTCAGTCACTCGAGGAGGTATCGAAAGGCATCTGGTTCCCGATGAAAGGGAACATTCCGGACAGCAACAACGTCTACGAAGCCCGGACAGTGCAGTTGAACCGTGGCTTGCCGGAGGAGTACTTCAACATAGAGTTCCCTCTCGGAACGAAAGTGGTGGACCACATCGCGGACCGCCAATATGTGGTTGACCCGGAGGAGGCTCACTTCGGCAGGTTGGTTCTTGCCATTGTCCTGCCCCTGGTCATAGCTGGCGCCCTGCTGGTGGCACTGGGAAAGAGGCTCAGGCGAAAGAGGCGTCTCAGCCAAACGTGACAGTACCGCGTTCCGTGTCAACGAGATTCCCGTGGACAGACCCCGCTTTCCTGTCGCGAGAGGGTTGGCGTACGGTGCATCCCTTTCGCCTTCTGTGGTCAGCGGCGGGCGGCGCGGGCGTGGAGACGGGCTGCCGGCGGACGGCGCGGAGGGGATTTGCCCTTTCCTGCGGCTCGGTTCGGCGGGTATACTGGAGGCATCGGGGCAGTCGGGCGGCGCCGGGTTGCAGGCAAAGCAGTATTCTATGGGGACAGACCCCGTGTTTGCCACGGAGAAACCGACATGAACACGTGGATGAAGCGAGCCCTCTTCTGGACGCCGAGGGTTCTGTGCATTCTTTTTGCGATGTTCTTGAGCCTGTTTGCCCTGGACGTGTTCGGTGAAGGGGGTGCCTTCTGGGAGACGGCTCGTGCCCTGGTACTTCACCTCGTCCCTGTGTATATCGTCGTTATCGTGCTGGTTGTTGCATGGCGGTGGGAGTGGGTGGGAGCGGTCCTCTTCAACGCTTTGGCCGTGCTCTACGTGGTCATGATGTGGGGACGTTTTCCTCTGGCAACCTACCTGTGCATCTCCGGCCCCCTGGTATTCGTAGGGGACCTCTTTCTATTCAACTGGATCTACAGAGCCCAGCTACGAACCCGGCCCTCGCCGCCTGACCTGAAAGGATAGAGCCAGGGAGTTGGTGTTCGGTGCACACACTACGACCGCTTCCCGGCCATTGCATGCGCAGGAGATCGCGGCCGATCTGAAGGAATCGCGCACAGGGCAACAGCGCTAGCGCGCCTGGACGACCTGCCTCAGCTTCCTGGCGACCCTGGGAAGGAATCCACGCAGCCCCGGATACCGGTTGATCGGGTGCCTGTTCAGTTCGGGCCATCGGGAGCGAACGAGATCGGGGACCAGCCGCCAACGCCTTCGATACTCGACGGGCAGATGCACCATCGCGTCGACGACATCGCGATGGTTGAAGGGCCAGATGATGAGGAGGTCGTGCACATGCCCGTACAATTGCGGACCGCCCCAGCAGCCAAGCTGCTGCTCCAGGTACAGCAAGTCCAGAATCGTGAAGGCATTGTCACAGGGGATGCCCGCGAGCCATTTCTCGCATTCGCGGACGACCAGATCGCACGCCGGAAGGTTGATGCGTTCGACCAGGTCTCGGGCGGACAGGCGGGCGTCCTCGCGATCGCTGGAGCGCCAGTAGTACGGGCGTCCGAGTTCGCCCATCACGCCGTTGATGGAGATCACCTGAGGAGATGGGTGTCGGCCACAGCGAACCCCGCGCATGGTCCGTCCGGCCACTGCGCACGATCCCGTCCGATACAGCCATTCCTGGATATCCTCTTCGCTTGCCTCAATCCAGTCGAAGATCTCGTGTTTCAGGCCGTGTCTGCGAGCGATCCTGTCTGCAATGTCACAATCGAGTTCGGCCTTGGGGTCGGGGATCCTCAGTGTGCCGAATTCGATCTTGTGACGGACGTCGCGGGCGCACGCCAGCAGGACGCGTGAATCGTGGCCTGCCGTCAGACTCATGGTGGTCGGACCGTGTCTGACCACGGCGGAGATCGTACGCTCGATCCTCGAAGCGATTCTCTCCACCTGAGCGCCAACCTGGTCCGGCGACACGAATGCCGGCTGGCCGGTCGGCCAGTGTCGGACGGTCTTCCACGTGGCCAGGTCGAGATAGTGATTGGGGAGAACCCGGTGGACATCGACTCGCGGCGTCAACCCGAACGTATACCACCCGTCCTTCGCGGGGATATCCAAGAGGCGCGCCAACTCCTCGTGGTCGCGCGTGGACGGGCGACGTGGAACCAGCGAGAGGGTGGAACAGACCACATGTTGTTCCGGGCAATACACGGCCGCCAGGCTGGCCGCCGGATCGACATGGAATCGCGATCCGCGCGCCGTAAGCACCACCGCCGCCCAGCGTCCCGCCAGGGTGTACAGATATTGCTCGACGTCCTCCATGATGGATGCGGCCGTCGCCCGCACCGGCACGGCGCACTTCTGATCGATGAATTCGCCGCTGCCGTCAATGGCGTAGCCGACGAGCCATCCAATCTGCACGGCATCCGCTGTGTACATGGGAACGACAGGGAGTCCCTGATCGCGGAGCGTGCCGATCCACCAGCGGTCCTGATGGAATGTCTCCCAGTCCGGCGGGAGAAGATCGGGGGTGTCAGATACGACGAACTGTTTGGCAAGAGTGAACATCTTCAGCGATCCTGTAGCAGGCACCGATTCGGCTATTTCGCCTTTAGGCAGAGGCATCATCTGTGTTCTTCCCCCATGCTGCGTCTTCATTCGGCCCGCAGTGTTTCCATTCTGTCCGTATATCGGCCAAAGAGGCGGGCGCGACAAGGAAAAACCTGCATCCGGTGCGCAGAGAATGGGGTTCGTGCGCCATCGGAAACGCCTCACCCCCCTCCGGGCAACATCACCCTTTCTTCGCCACGGCGTTGCTTATGGCAGCGCCACACGCCCTCACGGACGCCCTGAGAATGGACAAGGGCTTTGCGCGTGCGACTCGGCAGAGAGGCTGTTCACTGTCGTCATGACCTTTGGTTCCGATAACTCGGCACACCGGTCTCGCAGGGTGTGCACCGCACGCCGCATCCCGGAATAGAACGGGGCCCATGCCGACCGTGGCATGGGCCCCATAGCAATCCAAACACCTTTCGCCTGCCGTCAATGGCGGGCGGTGACGCTGTTACAGCAGACCGGCCAGTGCGGCAACTTCCTCAGCCGACAGCGCTCGGTCGTAGATACGAACCTCGTCCATCAGGCCGGGCATCTCGCGCTGGAGGTCGCCACCGTTGTTCCAGGCGCCCAGGGCCGCACCGCCAAGAACCACGCTCAGCGGCGCTGCAAGGGCTCGGCTGTCTTCCAGTTGGCCGTTCAGATAGATGGCCGCCTCGGTCTCCGAGATGGTCAGGACCATGTGGCTCCAGACCGCCGGCATGACCATCGTGACGCCCTGGAGATCGCCGCCGTCCAGGCCGTTGATCCCCGCGTTGGCCGCCGCGTAGCTGAGCTTGAAGTGCACGGCGCCGTCCGTCCAGTCGTTCGTGTTCATGCCGCCGGCGAACTGCACGCCGGTCAGGTCCGCGGCAGCGAAGACCCACATCGAGTAGCTGCCCTGGCTGAAGACCGCGCCTTCTCCACCCATCCGGGGGATATCGACCGCGTCGTCATCGCCATCCAGGACCAGAACGCCGTCCAGGATCGTGGCGTCGCCAAGGAGGGTCCCGTCGTAGCCGTTGCCCGTGGCATCGGCTGCATCCGCATCGAAGGGATAGTGGGCCAGGAGACCCACGGCCAGCGGATCAGCCGGCTCTTCCGGCTCTTCCGGCTCGATGAGCATGTACGCGACCGCGTTCAGGAACATCTGCGCGCCGTCTGCATACAGGTCGAACATGCCCGCCGTCTCCGAGTTGATGCCATCGGCTTCGCGACCGCCGGTCAAGAACAGCAGCCGGCGATTGCCCAGCACGTCGTTGCCGGCTCCGCCGTCATGCGTCAGCGTGGCGCCGGCGGGGTATTCCGCGATCAGCACGGCCCCGGCAGGAACACTGCCCGAGTCCGCCGAAAGCGTGGCCAGAACCGTGGCCTCGTCATCCACCGGCTCGGTGACGACGGAGATGCCCCGCGCCAGAGTCCCATCGGCATACGAGACCACGCCGGCAAATGGATTGGCCATGACGCCGTCCACCAGTGCGATGCCCGCGAAGATCGGGTGCTCTGGGGCGGCGACCGCCAGCGCGATGTCCCCGGTGATGTCCGGGATCGTGCTGCCGGTGTAGTAACCCATGCGGCTCTTCCTGGCGGTGTAACCGTTCAGGACGATCATCGGCGCCGTGACGCCGTTCCACCTGCCGGCGGCATCATTCTGGAAGCTGCCGCTGGCGACCGAACGGCTGATGATGACCAGGTCCGCCGCGTTGACCACGTTCACGTCGGGCGTGCCCGTCTGCACGTAGCGCACGACATCGTAGCCGGCGCCCTTGAGCAGATCGGTATACCCCTTGTCGGCTGCCACGGTGAAGCCGGCTCCGGCCGCTCCGGCCGACGGCGCATCATCCGCGCCATGGAAGGTAACCCAGACCACCGTTCCCTTGGAAGGCACCGGCACGCCGATCAGCTCGACCTCGGCGATCTGCATGCTGTTGGCCGAAGCCGCGTCGCGCACGGCCGGGAACAGGATTTGATAGTGCCGGTACACGGTCGCGTTCTCGAACGCAATCGGCGTCGCGTTCATGGTGAACCGCGGCCAGGCATCGACCTGGTTGAAATCGGCGACTTCGCCGGCGGCGATCAGTTCGTACGGTCCATCGATCGTCCCGTTGGAGCCGTAAAGCTCGAACTGAATCGGGTCGCGCTCCACGGCGTCGTTGGCCGTGGTCAGCGTCAGACCCGTGACCAGCGTCGCGCCGAGGGCCGGCGTGACCTGGAAGCCGGTCGGCTCGGTCTCGCCTTTGAAGTGCAGGTACTTCGTGTTGACGTCGTCGTCGATCGCCAGATCGGGCGTCTCAGCGCCGGGCCAATCGCCGTCGTTCGGCACGCCTTGAACCACGTCGCCGGCGCCGGTGATGTCCGATGCGCCCTTCTGGAAGTACGTGTCGGCGTTCAGACGAATCTCGCCCAAGGTCAGAGCGCGATCGTAGATCGCCACGCCGAAGATCTCGCCGTCGAAGTCATCGAAGAACGGATCCGCGCCCTCGCGATCCTGGGCGCCGTAGCCGATGCCGACCATGCCCGACAGGAGGATCGCCGCATCGACGCTCGCCTGATAGACGCCGTTGACATAGAGGGCCGTCGTTCCGGCGGCTTCGCTGGCGACGAAGACCAGATGAGTCGGCACGCCGGGATTGGTCGCCACGCCATAGTCATAGTCGGCCACGCCGAAGGCGGTCGCGCCGTAGGTCCCGGTGTTGTTCCACTGCTCGTACTTGAGTCCCATTTGGGTGTCGCCGA
This sequence comes from Phycisphaerae bacterium, assembly GCA_012744475.1. Taxonomy (GTDB): domain Bacteria; phylum Planctomycetota; class Phycisphaerae; order Sedimentisphaerales; family Anaerobacaceae; genus Anaerobaca. The sequence continues at coordinate 6,908 of JAAYBV010000052.1, read as the reverse complement.
AATCTCTGCGACCGATCAGGCACATGCTGGCCTGCGTCTCGTCCGGATTGCTCTGGACGACGAACTCATAGGTCATCTCGCCGCCGAAGGCGCCGATGTCATAGACGCCGTCCGCGACGTTGGTCGCGAAGTAACCCGGCTCGGCTGCCGTGGCGGCATTTTCCCAGGCCGCCAGCGCCGCGGCGGCAGGGCCGCCCATGATCGCCACGATCTCATCGGCCGCCAGGGCCCGGCTGAAGAACGAGACGTCGTCCAACGAGCCGTTCATGCGCCGGCTCACCCACGAGTCGGTGCCGTCGCCGCCCAGGTAGACCGCGCCTTCCCACACGGCGGGCTCGTGCGCGATGACGTTCTCGGCTTTCGCCTCGCCGTTGACGTAGAACGTCGCCTTGTCGGGCGCCACCGTCAGGGCGCAGAACGTCCATTCCGTGGCCGAGTAGTTGGCCGCCGGACGGAAGCTCCACGTCGAAGACGAGTCGTTCCAGTGATAGGCCAGCCCGCCGGTGGCCAGCAGGTTGAAGCCGTGGGCAATCACCGGATCTTCGCCGAAGCGGTGCATCATGATCGACGCCCAGTCCGGCTGCGCGCCGTTGGGCAATACCCAGCCGGCCATCGTCGCTTCCGTGAGCGTCAGACCCATCGGCTGAATCTCCACCAGCGTCGGGCCGACCAGCGTCACGGCGCTGCCGTAGACGCCCGTCGTCCAGGCCGGATCGCCGGCGAAGAAAGCCCCGTCGTTACCGTTGCCGGACGAATCGGCGACCACCGCGCCTTCGCCCTCATCACAGGCCCACCAGCCGATCAGGGCCTCATCCGCCAGGAAATTCCACGCGCCGAGCGCGCTGCCCTGAACCAGGGCCAATACCACCAGACTGACAAAGCAAGCACATCGTCTCCACATAACACACCTCCATCGCACAGGAATGCTACCAAGGCGATCCGACCACACGTCGGAACACGCATCCCTCCCCATAGACTTTGTCGTTTCGATCATTGCCGCCCCTTCAATAGACAGACTTCGAGCTGGAACGCTGATAAGTCGGCCCTTACCTCCGGCGTATCACCTCCTTTCCCTGGGTGGGGTGCTTCAGACATGCAACGTGGGGTCTGCGACGGGTGTATCCATGGTGCAAAGCCGTCGGGACCGCATGTTCCACCCTGCCTTACCGTCGGACATTACCTCGCTGCGAGGGGGGCAGAAAAGAATTGAGACGTAGACGGGCCCATCCTGTGCCCATGCTGTTCGATCCGCACGGGCAGGAAACCTGCCCAGCCTACCTTTTTCCCACCTCACAGAGCGCACAAACCTGGAAACCTCACCCATTATAGGATCATGCCCTCCCCAAAGCAAGCCCTATATTCCCCGATCCTCCCAGATTCCAAAATTCCCGCGCCGGCCCCGCCGGGCGGGGGGAAGAAGGGCCTACGATGGGCTGTAGGATGGGCTTGCCGCCCATGCGGCGCTTTGCCCGTTCGGCGGGGCCGTCGGTGCGCACCCGGTCAAGAGGCTCTAAGAGACGGCGAAGGGGCCATTTACGGCCCCTTCACCGGATGGACCTTCTACCTGCCGGACTCGCAGACAGGCCCGGCGTGCCAAAGACTGGGCTGGGAGCGTTTGCACACAACCCGCAATGTTACCCTGACTGACCTTTTCGACTCTTCCGAAGCGCCTCAGTTGGTCACCGACAGATAGTCGACGTCAAACGCCGTGACCGCCCCGGTTCCCGAGGAGCCGAATGCGATGTAACCGTAATCCTTCTCCGTCCCGGTTCCCGCGGTGACCTCGAACGATTGCGCCGCCTCTCCGTTGACCGATACGGTGACGACGTGCGTGCCGGCGCCGCCCGCGACGATGTCGATCACGATACTGTTCCAGGCGGTTGCATCGGCGATGGCAAGTACGTTCGCTACTCCGGCATCTCCTGTGTCCACGTCACCCGACGGCTCCGTGCCTACGAGGTTGTTCATAACCAGGGCATCGGTCTCCAGACCTGCGATCTCGCCGGCTTTCGCCAGAGAGAAGGAGATGACCTGGCTGCCGTCCGAGACACCGATCATGCCTTTGCCGTTGTCGCGGATATGGTAGCCGATACCCGCCTCCGGCCAGGGCGATGTTTCCGCTCCGCCATCCGGATGCAGATCATCCAGTCCGGCGCCGGTCGCCACACGGACGGCGACCTCCAGGTGTGCTCCGTCGAGACTGGCACAGACCGGGTGGGTGAGATAAATCTTACGGTTGCTGGGGTCGGGCATGCCGTAGTCCCTCGGGTCGCCCGTGTCTTGAACGCGCAGGAACGTGACATCCTCCTCGACGATTGCCGCGATGCCGCCCGGGCCGCCTTCGCCGGGGCCGGTGCCGTCCCATGCGTCGGAGCCATTGTCGTGCTCCCACTGGTCGTCCAGGGCGCCGCCGTCGTATGTGTACCTCGGCAGGCACGGCACGCCGATCAGCTCGACCTCGGCGATCTGCATGCTGTTGGCCGAAGCCGGGTCGCGCACCGCCGGGAACAGGATCTGATAGTGTTGGTACGCGACCACGTTCTCAAACGCGATCGACGTCGCGTTCATGGTGAACCGCGGCCAGGCATCGACCTGATTGAAATCGGCCACTTCGCCGGAGGCGATCAGCGCATACGGTCCATCGATGCTCTCATTGGAGCCGTAAAGCTCGAACGCAATCGGGTCGCGCTCCACGGCGTCGTTGGCGGTAGTCAGCGTCAGACCCGTGACCACCGTCGCGCCGAGGGCCGGCGTGACCTGGAACCCGGTCGGCTCGGTCTCGCCCTTGAAGTGCAGGTACTTCGTGGCCACGTTGTCGTCGATCGCCAGATCGGGCGTCTCGGCGCCGGGCCAATCCCCATCGTTCGGCACGCCCTGGACGGCGTCGCCGGCGGCGGTGATGTCCGACGGACCTTTTTCGAGGTACGTGTCGGCGTTCACGCGGATCTCGCCCTTGGATAGAGCGCGATCGTAGATCGCCACGCCGAAGATCTCGCCGTCGAAGTCATCGAAGAAGGGATCCGCGCCCTCGCGATCCTGGGCGCCGTAGCCGATGCCCACCAGGCCCGAGAGGGTGATGGCGGCCGCCACGCTGCCCTTGTAGGCGCCGTTGACGTACAGGTCCGTCGTGCCCGCCTCAGCGCTGGCGACGAAGACCAGATGGGTGAAGAGGCCGGGATTGGTGGCCACGCCGAAGTCATAGTCGGCCACGCCGAAGGCGGTCGCGCCATAGGTGCCGGTGTTGTTCCACTGCTCGTACTTGAGTCCCATCTCGGTGTCGCCGAAGTCTCTGCGGCCGATCAGGCACATGCTGGCCTGCTCCTCGTCGGGATTGCTTCGGACGAGGAACTCATAGGTCATCTCGCCGCCGAAGACGCCGATGTCATAGAGCCCGTCCTCGACGTTGGTCGCGAAGAAGCCCGGCTTGCCTGCCATGGCGGCATCTTCCCAGGCCGCCAGAGTGGCCGGCGCCGGACCGCCCATGACGGCCTGAACCTGCTCCTGCGACAGCGCCCCGTCGTAGGTGCGCACGTCGCTTATGAACCCCGCCCAGTTCTCGCCCTCCGCACCCTCGTTATCTCCGCCGAAATAGAGCGGCTGCGGGAAGTCCAGCGCCTGGGTGATTGTCCCCGTGCCGGCCACCATGCCGTTGCGGTAGTAGGTCAACTGATCTGCGGTCTTTACGACGACGTGGTGGAGCCACACGTCATTGGGAATGTCCTCGTATTCCATGTTGTCATCGCCGTTGCCGTTCATGTGCCACTCGAACTTGGTCGGCGTGAACTTGATGAACTGGCGGGGCACGAAATCGACGGCATTCTCGTCCATGCGATTGCCGAGAATGATGTCGTTGCTGCCGTTGCCCGGCGCCTGTTTGGCCCAGAAGGCCCAGGTGAAGTCGTTTTCCAGCGTCATCTGCGGAATGCTGCCGGCACGAACATAGGCGCCGCTCGCCGTACCGTCAAAACTGATGACGGCGCCCAGGTCTGCGTCTTCGACCCAGACCGAGCCGTCCGTGCCGAGACCGTTGGCCGCGTTGTGGATCGTCCCGTCCACGCCGTTGCCGGACATATCGACCACGGTCTCCCCGATGCCTTCGTTCAAAGGCCACCACCCCGCCAGATTGGGGTCGGCCGCTTCTGCTCCGCTGGCGAGAACCAGACTGAGCACCGCCACAAACGAAGCCCGACAAACCAATGTTCTCCACATGACACACCTCCGTCGCACACGAATGCTGCTCAGGCGATCCGACCACACGTCGGAACCCGCGTCCCTCCCCATAGACTTTGCCATTTTTTTCATTGCCGCCCCTTCAATAGACAGACTTCGAGCTGGAACGCTGATGAGTCGGCCCTTACCTCCGGCGTATCACCTCCTTTCCCTGGGCGGGGTGCCTGCGACATGCGGCGTGGGTCTGCGACGGGTCTATCCATGGTGCAAAGCCGTCGAAACCGCGTGTTTCACCCTGCCTTGCCGTTGGACACTACCTCGCTGCGAGGGGGGACAGAGGAATGGAGGGCGACGGGTGTCGGAATGACCAGGAAACCACCGAGTACACCCTTTTTCCCACCTCACAGAGCGTACAAACCTGGAAACCTTATCCATTATAGGGTCATGCCCACCCCAGAGCAAGCCCATATTCCGCCGCCCCTCGCAGATTGCGAAATTCCCGCCTCCGCCCCGGGCGGGTGTGAAGGGTGGGAACGTACGAAGGGTGCGAACGTGCGAAGGGCCGTCGCATCAACGATCCCCGGTTTCACGGGATACGAGATGCGCCCTGGCCGCCAAGTCGCCCGCCATCTTCAGCGGAGACGGGCGCCTTGCGGTTCTCTATTCTGCGCGTACGGCGAATGCTCCTGCCCGCCAGCGCCACTGTCGGTCGTGGGCTCTGCCGGGGTCAGCCGTTCAGGTTCCAGCCCTGGCGGTACTGCTTGCGGATGTACTGGTCCGCTTCCGGGCAGCCGGTGGCCTTGAGATTCTCGGCATCCCAATCGAGCTTCTGCCCGAGGCGATAGGCGACCAGCGCCAGCAGGTTGTTCTCGAGCAACGCGCCGGAATAGTCGAAGTTGCACAGCGGCGGCTTGCCGGTCTTGCAGCCGATGATCCATTCCTGATGGTGTCCGGGCGAAGGCGGAATCAGATCGCCTGCCTTGGGGCAGTCGAAGTGCGTCAGGTCGCCCATCGGCATCAGGATGCGGAAATCGTAGTCGCAGAGCAACCAGCCTCTTTCGCCCTGGAAGAGCACGCCCTTGAAGAGCTTCTCCCGATTGAATGCTTCGGACGGCATGCCGGGCTTCTTGCCGCCGTCGTACCAGTAGACCTTGACGGCCGGCCGCCAATCATTGGCGGGGTGGTCCCACTCGGCGGTCAGCCACTGGGGGCACGTGTCGGGGTTCAGCGGCGATCCCTCCGCCTGGCAGGTGGTCGGCAGACGAAGATCCAGGGCCCAGTACGCCATGTCCATCATGTGGCTTCCCATGTCGCCGATCTGGCCGCTGCCGAAGTCCCAGAAGCGGTTCCAGGCGAGGCACCCGCCGAAGTAGCCCGGATTGTACGGATGCTCCGGCGCAGGCCCGATCCAGAGGTCCCAATGAAGGTGCTCCGGGACGGGTCCGGCGGCGGGCAGGTAGCTGCCCCCTTCGGGCGTCCGGCTGCACCAGACGTGGACTTTCTTGACGTCGCCGATCGCTCCCCGGCGGACCAGCTCCACCATGCGCCGGTAGTTGTCACTGGCGTGAATCTGCGTGCCCATCTGGGTTGCGAGCTTTCCCTTGTTCTTGAGATAAGTCTGGCGGACGACATGCGCCTCATGGACGGAATTGGCCAGCGGCTTCTCGCAGTATACGTGCTTTCCCCGATTCATCGCCCAGACATTGACGAAGGCGTGGGTGTGATCGGTGGTCGAGCACACGACCGCATCGATGTCCTTCTGATCGAGGCACTTGCGCCAGTCGACGTATGTCTTGGCCTGCGGGAATTCCTGCGCCGCTTCGGCGAGGTTCTTCTCATTGACATCACAGAGGGCCACGATGTTCTCTTCTTTGACGCCGTTCAGATTGGCGTGGCCCCGCCCCCGGACGCCGATGACCGCGATGTTGAGCTTCTCGTTCGGGGAGTTTCCAGCCTTGAGGATGCCTGATTTGAGGATGGTGACGCCCGCCCCCACGGCAGCGCTGGTTTTCAGAAAGGTTCGGCGGTCGATTCGCGTGCTCATCGATGGTCTCCTTGGTCTGGTATCACATAGACTGACGAAAAAAAGGACTCGATCTGGGGAACAGACCTGTTGCATGCCTTCCGGCCCCGCCCCCGGAGCCCGGCCTGCGCGCCATGCGGGGTTCCCGGACCGTGCGATGGGCGTTTGGTGCGTCCGAAAGCTGAACCGACACGATCCATTCGACCTCACAAACAGCGCTCTCGTATGCCACGGTCTGCACAGTGCCCGATAGAGCATCCAGTTTCATCCCTCCGCGCTGTGCCTGTCAAGCGCCAATATGACCGCCGTGGACAGGGTGTCTGTGCGAATTTCGCGGCAAGGCCCGTTTTCCACCACGCAGCGCCATGTGTGGCAGCGGCAGACGGAGCAAGGCGGAGTTTGCCGATGGCTTCGACGGCATGCGTATCACCATCGGCAAGCCTGCGCTTGCCGCTGCCACACGGCTGCCAGGATATTTTCACAGACACTCGCTCGGCGTGTCTGTCAGGATTTCGGGGCAGCATTCCCTTGCGGACGCAGACCGCCAGGGGTGGCAGCCTCAAAGCTTGTCCTGAGCGAAGCCGAACGGATCCGCAGGACTTGGGGATGGATCGCCTCGCAGAGGCCTTTCCGTACGGATGCGCCACTCCCATTCGCCATCCCCAAAGCTCAGTTGCACTACGCCTTGAGGCTGCCACCCACATGCCACGATATT
>JAAYBV010000051.1 GCA_012744475.1 Phycisphaerae bacterium | reverse complement strand
GCGGCGGTGAGCTTCTTCCCGGCCGAAGACATGGTGATCGCCATTCGCGGCATCGACGGCGTGCAGTATGGCGGCACCGCCCGGTTCGGCGCGATGGTCAGCCCGACCGACGGCAGCGTGGGCAGCTCGGACTATGTGATCTCCGACGCCCGTGACGTGACCGAGCCGTTCACGCCGGGCGCGCTTCGCGGCGGGACGCATCGCCACGAGCCCAGCGGAGATGGGCAGTGGATCGGCTTTACGTACAACGACAAGATCATGGAGGGCCAGGGCAAGAACCTGCGAACGATCGGCGTGACGAAGCTGGGCATCCCGGTCGACGTGGACGATGGCCTGGGCAATCAGGACGGCGTCGGGTTCACCGTACTGGTGGTGAAGGTCACGCCGCAGGCGGAGATCACGCCCGGCAGCGACGACATCTTCCAGGGTTCGGAGGATTCGTGGGTTGGTGAGAAGGGCTATCAGAAAGAGGACGGGACCTGGCAACGTGCGCGGGCGTTCATCGGCAAGACGGTGACGAGCACCGGCGCGGTTCGCAACGAGGTTTATATCGTCGATATCCCGGAGGACATCACGGTGGCCGGGCCGGATGGCCCGCTGGAGGGAACCGCGACGACGTTTCCGATGCCGCCGCTGGGTACGGTGCAGCGGAGGCTGACGTATAGCGACTCGGATTGCGGCGGAATCATCCGTTGCAGTCTGGACGGCTCGCGGATCGCGTTCACGCGGGGCGGGCAGATCCACCTGATTTCTCCGCTTGGCGGCGATGCGGTGCAGGCGACCTCGCTTGCGGGCGGCGCGACGAAGCCGTGGTGGGACCCCTCGGGCGACTACATTTACAGTGTCTCGGACAACTCGATCTGGCGTACGAACGTGATCGAGGGCGATGCGCAGTTCGGCCAGTCGGAGCGGATCACGGATGCGACGCTGTATCCCGGCAGCGCGCCGGACGCCCTGTGCGTGGCGCCCAACGGCCAGTGGATTGCCTTCAACCGGAAGGTGAACCGAGGAGACGGCACCACCGTCAACCAGATCTTCACCGCCCCGATCCCGCTGCCATAGTCCCTGAAGCCGGCGGATTCACTGCCGAATCGCGGAGAGCACGGATGAGGCAAGCGGTACGACCTCAGTCCAAGCATCTCTTGCCGCCGACAACAGGAGTCGTTGGAGCATGTGGCCACGGCCTTCAAGCAGGCCGGGGGTGGCAACGAAGAGTCTCCAAAAGGAGAACGCGCGGCTCAAGGGCCGCCCGGGCTCCAAGGACGAGATCTTCGCCAGTCTGTCATACTCCCGGTTTCTCAAACCGGTGGATATGACGTAGTGTCGCTGTGGTATGGTGGTGTCCGACGGGAGGTTGTCATGGCACAGCGTGGTCACCATGGGGGTGCGGCCAGAGCCCCGCTCGCGATCGAGGCGATAGCTGGCCACACGACAGTCAACGAGATCGTCCGTGCGTACGAGATTCGTTCTTTGCAGACGGTCGAGTGGAAGTCGCAGACCTTGGCGCATCTGCCGGAGGTTCTTTCGGATCGCTGGCGGGCTGTGATCTGAAATCGTAGCAGAACTGGAGGACATTGAAACACAGGTCGCGGATGACCGCTTTGTGGGGTGCTTTCCGACAATCCCTATTACAACGGGAAAGGCACTTCAGGTCTCTTTGTGAATTCTCGGCTCAGAAACGCGGAACCATCATGCTTATGTAGAAACGAGGTAAGCACACCAGTCTACAATGGGTATTGGGAGGCGAAAAGATGAGCGCGCGATACACACGACTTGATTGTGGCAGCGGTTGGTACGGGATCATCACTCTTGGGGTTCTGTTCTTCTGTGTCCTTGCGCAGGTGTGCCCCGTGTTGGCGCAACCGGCACTGCTGGAAATCATATCGCCTAATGGAGGAGAAGTGTGGCAAGTTGGAGCATCCGAGTACATTCAATGGAGTGCGGCGGACAGCTTGGGGGATGTGCTCATCGAGGCAAGCTACAATGGGGGAGCCACCTGGAAGACGCTGGCCACTGTCTCGGCCGTCTCTGCGTGGTTTGACTGGCAGGTCCCTCTGCCTGCTTCCGCCCAATGCCTGATTCGCATCGCTTCAGCACAGGAGCCCGGCGTCTCGGATGTGAGCGACAGCGCGTTTACGATACAGCACGCGCCCATCGAGCAACCGGAGCCTGAGGCTGCTCACTGGACATGCGATGAGGTCACAGGAGCTGTCGCGTGGGACAGCGCCGTGAATTGCCGGAACGGTATTGTGACAGGCGGTACGTGGCTGCCTTCAGACGGCGCCTGGGGCGGGGCACTTCAACTCGATGGCGACGCGAGCGAAGTGTCCATTCCCTTCAATGGTGCTCGGCACTATGAATTCACTTACAGTCTCTGGGTGAAACGATCCGAAGGGGATCCCGGTGATGGGGGGCTCATCAGCTGCGAACGTTGGCTGCCCGGGTCCGTGAGCTTCGAACTGAGGGATGGGTGTCCCGCGCTGCGCACCTTCAGTGATCTATGGCCCAACGACGATCTTGTGGCCTCGAATCATTCCCTCATGACGGGGCAATGGCACCACGTTGCGGTCCGCCTGGCTGTGGATCGTCTGGACATCTATGTTGACGGCGCTGCCGCTGCCGGGCGGGCGCTCGCCGCCTCGGACATCGTGGACTACCTGCGAGGAACCGAAAGCGGCCGTGGCGGGACCTTGATCGGGGCCTTGCTCGATGATGCCACGGGGCAGAAGAGGCGTTTTGCGGGTCTCATCGATGATGTCCGTGTCTACAGCTATGCTTTGAGCGAGGAGGAAATCAAGGCATTGGCCGCGTATCCGGGGCCGAGCGTCAAGGTGGTCCACCCCAATGGCGGGGAGGTGTTTCAGGTAGGCGAACAGATGCCCCTTGAATACACACACGATGGATTCGCGTCGTCACCGCGCAGGAGAGTCTGGCTGACGGTGGACGGCGGATGCATATGGCAGAAGATCGCCGATGCGTATTCCGGCCCGACCTGGCAGGTCTGGTCTACCCTTCCGACGTCGCACAAATGCCTGATCTGCGTGACCACGCTGGCACAGCCGACCGTTGCGGACACCAGTGATGCATTCTTCACGATAGAGAACCCGGCGGTCGTGCCTGCTGGTTTGGTAGCCTACTACAAGTTCGATGAGAGCGAGGGATTCGACGCGCTCGATTCCTCCGGGAACGAGCTCGATGCCAGAGTGTCTCCTCAGTCTAGTTCCCAGGGACCTGCATGGACGCAGGGCAAGATAGGTGGCGGCCTGGACCTTAGAAAGTCAGAGACGGAAAACGAAGACCAGTACTACGTTGCCTGCGACCATATCCAGGAGTTTGCCATCGATAGCCGGATCTCCATCATGGCGTGGATCAACATGCACGATTGGCAGGACACTCGCTTGAATCCCATAGATCCGAACTACCTTGACAACTGGGGAATTGGAATCATCACCAAGTCCGATGCGTGGGGGCTCTTCATTCATGGTGGTGGAGAACAGGATTGCCAGGACTACAGCGCGCAGTTCCGGCTCGGCGGCGGGACCGTGTGGCAACTCGGTGAGCCGACTCCGGCAAACAGTTGGTGTCACCTCTGCGGGACTTACGATGGCCAGAAGATGAAGCTTTACATCAACGGCCAGTTGGACAACCACCGGGAGCGGAGTGGTGCCGTGGCGGTCAATTCGTATTCCCTTCTCATTGGAGCGCTGTACCGGGCGGACTGTTTGGACGGGCCGTGGATCGACAACTGCTTTCAGGGCGTCATAGACGAAGTCCGCATCTACAGTGTGCCGCTTAATGAAGACGAGATCATCCATGAGATGAACGGGCTGCCACCCTACAACACGCTCAGAGGATCGAATGTCACCGTGCCCGTCGGGGACGTGACGGTCACGTTTGAGGAAGTGGCCAGTGCGGGCGATACCACCGTGACGAAGACGGAGTGCGAGCCCGTGCCACCGCCATACTTCCGGGCAGCGTGCAGTCCGCCGGTCTCCTACAACATCGCCACGACCGCCGTGTACCAGGGGACTGTCACAGTCTGCATATCCTATGACGGGTCCGCTTGTGACGAGAGCGACATGCATCTGCTGCAATACGATCCGGCCGCAGAGACGTGGGCGGATGTGTCTGCTTCCGTCGATTCGGCGGCGGACCGTGTCTGTGGCGTGACAACACGGCTCACGCAATTCCTTCCTGCGGTTCCGACGGACGCCATCCTGGCCTTCGATTGTCCTTGTTCCTACGACGGGCGTGATGACTACTTCAGCACACCGTTCGTGTTGGACCCCGCAAGCGATTCCTTCAGTGTTGTTGCCTGGATCAGAGGGGACAAACCGGGCAGGGTGATTCTCTCCCAGAAAGGCGCCTCCAACTGGCTTCTTGCGGACCCATTGACGGGCGCGTTGTCGAGCGAGTTAGGGGGTCAGATCCTGAAGTCCAACGCCGTGATCTGGGATGGGTCCTGGCATGAGGTGGGTCTCATATGGGATGGCTTCAGCCGGCGGCTGTACTTCAATGGAGTACTGGTCGTCACGGACGTGATGACCACAATTTCCAGTTCCGATGCCGGCCTGAATATCGGAGCCGGCAAGGACCTCGAGCCAGACAGCTTCTGGTCCGGTCACATCCAGGAGCTTCGCATTTACCCGCACACCAATCCGTGGGGGAATTGACGGAGAGGTTCGTGCCCATCCCTGAGAACTGCAGGCGGACTGAACTGCGCTGGGTACGAATGGCACTGGCGGCGGCTCGGCGCCGTGCAGTCGCTACAGGCCCTACAGCCGGAGCGGAGGTTTGGAAGGGGCCCGCCGGCGGTCGCGGTGCGCTTGCAGTTGTGGCCCGGTCGCAGCCTCGTGCAACCCGGTGGCGACCTAATTCCTACTATAACACTGTAGTATTAGTCGGTGGTTCCCCCCGTCCGGGCGTGGCCGCCGAGACTTGCGTCGAGCGTGGACCAGGCGCTGCGCGGGCAGATGGTCCGGGAATGGAGTGCGCCCCAGGCGTGCCTCGAGGGTCCAACAGCCCGGGTGGGGCTCGGTCGGCAGTACCGGCAGTGCGGTCTTATCGGGCCGTCCGGCTGGCCGCACGGCAGGCATGGAGCCAAGTGGCCGGTCGCGGGACATGTCGGAAGTTGTGCTAAGTCTGGTAAAATGAAGTGGTATTTAATTGACATGGGACATCGCAGCCGGTAAAATAGCGAATATGGAAGGGATGCAATGGGTGGATAAAAAGGGGACCTGTCGGTAAAAATGTGCTTGACATTGATGTGTCAAACTGGTACTTTGGGTCGGATAGGAGAGCTGTGTCGAGGTGGGATGCATTGTTGCCGGTCTGGCGTGTGCAGTCGGTTGAGTGTGCCATTTCCGGCGAAACGGAAAGGAGAGTGAGAACGTGAGGAGGGCGAGAGCCAGGGATGTGGCAACGCATCGGTCTCTTGTAACTCTCCACTTCTCACATCGTCGCGCCGGATAGGTCTGTCGCCCTGCGAAGGGATGACGTGACTTCGACGGGGCGAAAGTAGCTCTCAGACAATTGAGCGGGTAGTTCTTGATAAGTGCTGTTGCCAGGGAACAATTGCGCGGGCTTTGTCTTTTGCGTGCGCGTGGTATCGGGGGGTAACAGGAATGAAGAATCTGGCAAAGACTTGTGTGATTGTCACGGCGTTCCTGGTCGTGGCGGACGCTGCCTGGGCGGTGAACATTCCGGTGAGCATGCCGGAACCGTTTGTGATCGTCTCAGTGCAGCGCGAGCCGGCGGATCTGGGGACGGTGTGGGGGCCGGGGCCGTATTCGGTTTTGACGCAGCTCTATGCTCGCGTCGTGGCCAACTGCCCCTACCACGTGGCGGCTTCGTTTCGGACCTTCCGCCATGAGAAGGGCAAGGCGGTGATCTCCGCCAAGGATTTGTCGGTGGCCGTCAACAACAAGGAGATCCCGGTGGAGAAGGGACGCGCAACGGTGGTCAGTTCATCGAAGCCGACGTCTGCGGCGGGTGTCGAGGTCCCGTTGGCCCTCCTTGTGAAGGTCACTGGCGCGAATCGGTATCCGCAGGGATCCTATCGTGGGGCCCTGGTGATTACGGTAATGGCCGGACCCTGACCGGTGTAGGCAAAGACTCAGGGGTGCGTTAGTAATTCCGTCGGGCATTAAGTGTTCATTCGCAAAATAGTACATTGCCCAGGACCTATGGAAAGGTGCTATCCCCAATAGAGGCCCCCTCTAGTTGGGATGGGGGAGAAAGGAGGTATGGTGATGACGCAATGACATCTCGCAGGCGAGTGGCCGCTTGCGAGCCGCCAAGAGAGGTTGGCCCCCTCGGGGCGGTGCATTGATGTCAAATGCCAAGTGGGAATGAAAATCGCAGGTCGAATTTGAATCTCTGGGCCACGGCTTTTCGGACATGGAGCGGGCAGATCCGGACAGGTCAGTGAATGCTTGGTTGCCTGCTGCTGAGTGCGGCTTAGGTGTTTGTGGTGCCTAGCCGGATTTCTGGGTTTAGCTCCACTAGGCCGTATCGGCCAATTCGGAGCGAGGGTTCAAAGTTAGAAAGGAAGTGAAGATGTTGAAGAAAAGTCTTTTTGCAGTCGCAGTGGTGACTCTGCTGGCCGCAATGGCCCCCGCAGGGGAGATCAAGATCCATGATTGGCCGATGTCGTACATTTCCCAGGAACTGACGGACATTCCGGTCCTGATGGACATCGGGTTCTGGTGCTTCATCGCGGATCAGGACAAGCTGAAAATCAAGCTGGCCCAGACCGCACAGACCGAAGCCTCGAAGCACAACTACGAGGGTTGCACCAACGTCACGATCCAGTCGAACTTCAACATGAAGCTGAGCTGCTCGATCGCGAAGAACGGTGCCGTGAACGGCGACTACAGCTGCAGCGTGACGCCGAACACCCTGAGCGTTGGCGGCGGGACCGTCAGCGTTTGCGCCAAGATCACCAAGGCCGTGCTGAACACCTCCGGTCTGGTTGGCGGCACGAAGGACCTGCGGGTCGCGACCGTCACTCTGAAGGTCGCCCCCCAGTAGTAGTAGCCACTTGCTGGCAGGACTCGGCTTCTGCGGCATGTCAGGTTCGCGTTCGGCCAAGGCCGAAGGTGATAGTGGCATGCGTTGCGGCCGGGGGAAACAAGTCATGAGGGGAGGGTTGGATGTATCGTCCATCTCTCCCCTCTTTCCTTTTCTTCTTCGGATGGGGTGGATATTTTTGCCGTCGCCTTTTCCGGCCGCCTCTGCCTGGCGAGAGGTGGTTCCGATAAGCGGGGGCCTTTTGCCTCGCCCAGGCCGATCCGGTCCGGCAGACCCTCCTGAGATGCTCTTCGTGGCGCCCTAACTGTAGCGAAAACGAGAATATAGGTAAGTTGGGCATTGACAAGGGTTGGTGATTTTGGTAATCTAAGCGGTGTGTTATCCCAGGCTGTTTCCGGGTCTGGGAGAGTGGGTTTGGATGCGAGGCGGCAAATGGGGTTGGGGGTGGCTCATGGGGAAATCACGAGAAACGGGGCAAGTGTCTTATTTGGAATGCCGAAGAGGTAGAAAGCCGCATAATTGATGCCCGGCCGAGGATATGGCGGTGCGTCGCAGACCAAACAACCGAGATGAGCTTTGAGAGATGCAAGATGGTGAATGCACCTGACAAGCGACTGAAGCGAACGGATTTGTGCCTTGTGGAACATCAGACGCGCAGCGCCCGTCGCTCCGTGGGTGGTCCGCTGGCTCGGGGGATCGGCATTCTGTCGGTGATCCTGGCTGCCTGTGGGTCGGCTTTCGGCCAGTTCATGGTCCAGCCGATGAGGATTGACGTTGCGACCTATCCGAACAAGCGAACGGCGACCACCTTCGCGATCGAGAATCAGAATCAGGACGCCGAGGTGACGATTGACCTGCGGCTGGTGGACATGACGCAGGACTCGACCGGGATGTGGCAGACGATCGAGCCGGATGCCCAGGTGGTTGCCGATCCGAACGGGGCCCGTTGGGTCGACGTCGGCAGCGAGGATCAGCCGCTCCGCGTGGACACCTCAAGACTTCGCAGTTGTCTTGAGTGGCTCCGCGTGGAAGAGGAAGTCGTGACCCTGTCACCCATTCAGCGGAAGGTGATGAATCTGTGGATCAGCATCCCGGCGGGCGTGCAGGGCCACTATTGTGCCGCGCTGATCGCCCAGACCCGGCTGACGCCGGACGAGGATACCGGAATCCGCACTCCCGTTCTCCTTCAGTTCATCGTCCCGATCATCATCAACGTGCAGGGTCGTGCGATGCGGGATGAGATCAAGCTGATCGACGCCGACCTGGTGTTCCGAGAGGCGGTCGACATCCGCCCCGCGGCCACACTGGTGAGCCTGGGGGTCAACAACGACGGCAAGACCTTCGCGCGACTGGTCGGCAAGACCCGTATCTACGGCGAAGTGGGCGGACACTGGCAGAAGATCACCGAACTGAACTACCCGGAGACGAGCATCATTCCGGGCGTCAAGATCAACCTCCAGCAGGACATCGGTCGACAACTGCCCACCGGCAGATACCGCATCTCCGGGGCCTTGTACATCAATGGACGCCGCGCCGGCACGATCGACAAGCTGGTTAACTTCGCGGGAGACCCCCGTATCCAGACGATGGCCGTGGACGCGGCGCTCAATCTGAACCCGAGTGAACTGGCCATCGACGTTCTCCCCAGGGCGACGCGAACGGGCCTCCTGAAGGTGACCAACGCCTCCGAGGACCCGGTCACCGTCAATGCCGAGCTTCTGCTGCCCGACCACATGACCAGCGGCGTCTGGGCCGATGACCAGGGAAACAGCATTCTCGGACAGGATTTCGGGTGTGTCGAGTGGGTGACGGTCGAGCCGACGCAGTTCACGTTGCGCGGATACGGCAGCCAGAACCTCAAGATCGTCGCGCAGATGCCCGATGCCGCGAAGCTGTTGCCGAACCACTACGCGACCATCCGGCTGCACGCCAGCTATGAGGATGGACAGGCCGGGGGCATTACTCAGGGCCTGATCTACCTGAACACTGCCAGAGAAGCCACGCCGATGCCACGCGTCAAGGGCGATCAGTTGACGATCGCGCCATTGTCGCCGTCTCGCTACATCGTCACCGCGCGCTTCTCGAACATCGGGAACACGCACGTGATGCCTCGTTGCCGAGCCCTCCTGTCGGAGGCGGCGGCCGGAATCGCCGGCGCACTGCTGCGGGACGTCCCGATGAGCAGCGAGGTTTCCGGACAGAGCGGCAACATGTTGCCTTTGGAGATCCGCCAGTTCACGGCGGTCATGGACGTGGCTTCCGTCCCGGACGGAAGGTACTACGTGACCGCGGTGCTGCAATACGGCCCAGGGGCTGTTGCGCAACGTCAAATCGCCATCAGCGTAAGGGATGAGGGTGGCATGAAGTCGGTGGAGGTCATTTCGTTGGATGCAGTCGGAGGTCCGACGCAGATCCAGTTGTAGCATGCCGCGGGGGCGGTTTTTGCTCAAACCAGGGCGCGGGATCGCCGATAGATGTGGGAAAGCCGTGGGATGGCGTAGAAACGGCTACAGAAAGGGACGTTGACCTATGGCAAGGCAACAGATCGGTAGGATTTTATCGGGCGGGGTGATGGTCCTGTGCGTGGTCTTGTGGCTCGCGCCGGTGACGCACAGTCAATCGACCATAGCCAAGGTGAAGAAGTACGTCATCTCGGGCTCGGTCGGTCTGCCCGGCGTCACCATGCAGGGTCTGCCCGATACAACGACCGATGATAACGGCGTTTACACCGCTGAGGTGCAGTATGGCTGGAGTGGGACCGTCACACCGGTCAAGCTCGGCTACACCTTCGAGCCCAAGCAGAAGGTCTATCAGAAGGTCACCGCGGCGATGACCGAAGAGAACTACTCGGCCCAACTGCTGACCTTCAAGATTTCCGGTTCGGCCGGACAGCCCGGCGTGGTGATGAAAGGCCTGCCCGGCGACCCGGTCACGGACGCCGCGGGGCGCTACAGCACGATCGTCGACTATGGCTGGAACGGAACGGTGCTCCCCGAGAAGGCCGGCTACCGATTCGAGCCCAGTCACAAAATGTACAGCACGATCCAGAAGGACCTGCTGAACGAGAGCTTTACGGCGCACGAGCTGACCTTCACGATCGCCGGCTCGGTGGGCGCCGATGGCGTGGTGATGAAGGGTCTGCCCGGCAATCCGACGACCAGCGGCGGCGGCCTCTATCGCGTGGAGGTTCCGTATAACTGGTCGGGCAAGGTCACTCCGACGAAGGAAGGCCATGAGTTCACTCCCCCCGAGAACACGTACGAGAACGTGTTGGAGTCTGCGACGAACGAGAACTATGTCGCCCGGGTGTTCACCTACCGAATCAGCGGTTCGACGGGGCTTCCCGGCGTGACGCTGGAAGGCCTGCCGGACAATCCCATCACCGACATGGACGGCGCGTACGTGGTCACCGTGCCGTATGGCTGGTCGGGCAAGGTCACCCCGGTGCGCCCGGGTTACACCTTCTCCCCGAGCAGCAAGCCCTATACAAAGGTGGTCGAGGACCATGAAGGCGACAATTATACCTCTGCGATCGTGCAGTTGACGATCTCGGGCAACACCGGGACCGGCGGGGTGACTCTCGACGGTCTGCCCGGCAACCCGGTCAGCGACGCGACCGGGTTCTACTCGGCCAAGGTCGACTACGCCTGGGGCGGCTCGGTGACCCCGATGAAGGAAGGCTGGTCCTTCGAACCGAGCAACAAGGTTTACAGCTCCGTCCTGACCGATCAGACCGATCAGCGATTCACGGCCAGTCCGATCAAATTCACCATCTCCGGCAGCGTCATCGGCATGGCGGGTGTGATGATGGACGGTCTGCCCACCCGGCCCGTGACGGGCCCCGATGGTTCGTACAGCGCCGAAGTGCCGTACAAGTGGACCGGGACCGTGACGCCCAGGAAACCGGGCTACACGTTCGAGCCGGCCAGCCGTCCCTATGAGGGGCTGCTCGCCTCGCAGATGAGTCATGACTATCAGGCCAGCGTGATCCAGTTGACGATCTCGGGCCGGATCATGTCTGAGGCCGGTCCCGTCGCGGACGTCTCCGTCGTGGCCGACAACAACGGCGGCGCTGCGGCGACCGATGCTAACGGCGAGTTCCAGTTGTTGGTGGACCACGGCTGGAGAGGCCGCATCACCCCGACCAAAGAAGGATACGACTTCGCGCCGCCCAACAAGACCCTTGAGGCGGTCATGCAGAACGTGCCCGGCGCGGGCTTCAGCGCCAAGGTCAGGATGCTGACCATTACCGACAGCGTCGTGTTCGACGGGACCGAGCCGATCCAGGGTGTGACCGTCACCGCCCAGCCCGGCGGGACGACCGCAGTCACCGACGCCAAGGGCAAGTACACGATTCAGGTTCCCTACGGCTGGACGGGCGATCTGATCTTCGAAAAGGAAGGGTTCGAGTTCGATCCTCCGACCAAACCGTATACCAACGTGACGGAGAAGATCGACCGGACGGCGCCGGCGCGCGTCGCGCCGCAGGGCCAGGATACGACGCGGCCTGTGACGCCACTGGAGACCGGCAGGACGCCGGCGGTGCAGCCCCCCACGGTGCAGCCGCCCGCCGCAGGCCCTGAGACGGATCCACAGAGAGCGGCGCTCTTGGCCAAGATCGCCCAGTTGACTCAGGAGAACCAGGTCCTCAGGGGGCTGGAGCAGCCGCCGGATGTCGGTGGCGATTCGCTCGAAGGTCTGCCTCTGCTGAATGGCGATCGGCAGCCGACGGGGCCGACGAGGCTTGATCCGCTGCCGGATATACGCACGGGCGGCTCCACGGTGCTGGACGTCCTGACGCGAATTTCGGAACGGACGGGTGTGAAGATCGCGGTCGACGCGACGGTAAAGCCCGATGTCGTCGTGGTGGATTTTGACATCACCTCCCTGGTTCCCATGCAGGTTCCGCAGGCCCTCCAGCGGATCCTGGATCAGACAAAGTACAAGTATAAAGCCGTCGCGGACACGTACCTGGTCTATCTGCCGATCACCAACACCTGGCAGGGCGAGGACCTGGTGTCTACCTTGCAGGAAATCGCCAACTCGGTGGGCGTGACGATCGTTCCGGACCCGAACGTGTACGGCGAAGTCCATGCCGATCTGAAGGAAGTGGATCTCGATACGGCCCTTCGCGTCGTCCTGGCCGGCTCGCCGTTCATCGTTCAGAAGACGCCGGACTACTACCTGGTGGCCCACCGCGGTGCGACGGGTGACGCATTCCCGGAGATCAGCGAAACCCACAACGTGTTCCTGAACTACCGCAACCCGATGGGGATCGCGGAATTGCTCTCGCCTGCCTTCGCTCAGTACGTGCGGACGAGCAACGACCCGAATAACCGGTTCGTCTCGGTCACGGCGCCTCCGGACCTGGCGCGGCGGATCGTCAGCGAGGTCAAGAAGCTGGACCTCAAGCCGCGGCAGGTGTTGCTCGATGCCCGCGTGGTCGCGATGGAACGCTCCGACCTGCTGGACCTCGGCGTCGAGTGGGGCTGGCCGCAGATCAGCGCCGGCGTCTTCGGCACCGCGTTCAATCTCGACGATGCCGGCACTTGGCCCTGGGGCGTGCAGATCGGCTATACCCCCGATCAGACCTTCACCAATTCGTTGCTGATGGCCTTGAACCTGTTGCAGCAGAACAGCCAGGCGGAGATCGTCAGCAACCCGCAGGTGCTGGCGCAGGACGGTCGTCTGGCGGAACTGGGCGTGCTGACGGAGGAGTACTTCATGCTGACTCCGACGATCACCAACAACTCGCTGTTCTACTCGCAGACGGAGATGGTGAAGATCGAATCAGGAACGAAGCTGAGCATTACGCCGCGGATCGGCGACAACAACGATATCACGCTGGAGATGGCGACGGAGGTCAGCGACAGCATTCCGAAGGCCGCCGGCAGCGAGCTTCCGCTGGTGACGCGGCGGACCAGCCGGAACGTCGTCACCGTCCGGGACGGCGGTACCGTGGCCTTGGCCGGGTTGACCGAGAATCGCGCGAAGAAGATCGACAAGCGAGTTCCCGGGCTGCACGCTCTGCCTCTGGTGGGCGGCCTGTTCAAGAACACGGACAACTCGGCGTCGACGAGGGAAATCGCGGTGTTCGTGACAGCGCGTCTGGTGCCTGACGGGACCACTGTGCGGGCCGGGTCGGCGCCGCGCGTGCCCCAGCAGCCGCAGCCGCAGCCGCAGCCGTTGGGCTCGGGCGCACAGACCGCAACGCCCGGACTGTCCCGTGGCGACCTTGAGGCCAGTCTGAGGAATTTGCGGTGATGACCGGCGTTCGCCGAGGAGCAGAGAAACCGTGCGGATCAGACGAGAGACCATAAAAGGGATGGTAGCCATCGCGGCGCTGTTGGTGCCGGTGGTTCTGGTGGTGATCGGATGCCACGCTCGACCGGTGGAATGGGGTGAGCTGGGCTCGGGGGGCCGACGCAGTGCATCGTCGACCTTCGAGCCGGAATCGCAGGGACCGCGCCAGGTGCGAGGGATTTCCATCGTGCCTCAGACCAACCAGGAAGTGGCGGACCTCAGCTCGGACGACATCGTTCGGATCATGCGTCGGATCGGCTTTCCCGACGACCTGATTCTCGAACTCGGCACGGATCTGCACAGAACGCTGGCGCAGTCCGGCGCTGCTCGGGTGCTCGACAAACGGGAGGTGGAAGCCGTCCTTCGCGTCAGCGGGCGGTACGTATACATCACCTCGCGGACGCGTGGCGTGTTCATCTATGACCTGTCCACCGGCGAATTCGGCAATACGACGCGGTAGCTACAGATAGACAGCAAGTCGCGATCGGCCGGTGGGCGGCCCGGCCGATCTGCGTTCTTCTTATCATGGCCCACATCCGGTCAACGCCCCCGCGAACCGGTTGATCCCTGGAGGAGGGTGGTTTTTTTCTCGGGGGCTGTCACCGACGGGTTCTGTGGCGTTTCCCAACGTTCACCGCGCCGGCGGTTCGCGCGGGCACGGACCCCGCAGGCAGTCCCTGACCCTTCCTCCGTCTCATCCTGCCCACACTTGTCATATCCTCTTGGCGTGCGTGTGGCAGCGGCAAGCGCAGGCTTGCCGATGGTTCTTGGCACTCGCGCCCGTCTGGAATCGGGAGACCAGGCCAATTCACCATCCCCAATCCCGATGTGCATCGGGATTGAGACTGCCACACGACTTTGACACATCTGTCGTGGTCACGGCCCCTCGGCTCCGCGTCGGGAATTTCGCGTGGCGATCCAGCCGGCGTTGGGATTATAATCGCTCGGCGGCCCGGCGAGAGGGCCCGGACGATGGGCAACGGATGATCGAGCGGCTATGGCTGGTGACGTCAGGAAACGCCTGGAGCGACTGCGGCAGGAAATCCGCCGGCACGACCACCTGTATTACGTGCTCAACGCGCCCGAGATCGGCGACCAGGAATACGATGCGCTGTTTGCGGAGCTGCTGCGGCTGGAAGCGGCGCACCCGGAACTGGTGACGGCCGACTCGCCCACGCAGCGCGTCTCGGGTCGGCCGCTCGACGAGTTCGCCACGGTCCGCCACGCAGTCCCCATGTTGAGCATGGACAACACCTACAGCGCCGAGGAGCTCCAGGCGTTCGACGAGCGCGTCCGCAAGCAGCTTGACCGGGCCGACTACGACTACGTGGTGGAGCTGAAGATCGACGGCCTGGCCATCAGCCTGCGGTATGAGGAAGGCATGCTGGTTGCGGGCGCGACGCGGGGCGATGGGGAGGTGGGCGACGATGTCACCGCCAACATCCGGACGATCAAGTCGATCCCGCTGTCGCTGCTGAACGGCGACGATGTCCCGAGGGTGCTGGAGGTGCGCGGCGAGGTGTATATGCCCACGCGTTCGTTCGTCGAGCTGAACCGGATGCGGGCGGAGGCGGGGGAGCCGGCGTTTGCGAATCCGCGCAATGCGGCGGCCGGCTCGCTCAAGCTGCTCGATGCCCGTGTCACCGCGACGCGGAATCTCGCGTTTTTTGCGTACGCCGTCGGCGAGGTCTCGCAACCGCTGGCGGCCGATCATTACCATACGCTGCAACGATTCCGGACGCTGGGCCTGCCGGTCGATCCGCACATCCGCCGGGCGAAGGACATCGACGAGGTCATCGAGGTCTGCCGGAGCTGGAGCGAGAAGCGATTCGAGCTGGACTATCAGACGGACGGCATGGTCGTCAAAGTCAACCGGTACGACCAGCGTGACATTCTTGGCACGACCGGGCGGGCCCCGCGCTGGTGCATCGCGTACAAGTTTCCCGCCGAACGGGCCGAGACGGTAGTCGAATCGATCGCGGTGCAGGTGGGCAAGAGCGGGATTCTGACGCCGGTGGCGAATCTGACCGCAGTGCGGCTGTCGGGCACGACGGTCCGGCGGGCGAGCCTGCACAACTTCGATGAGATGCGGCGGCTCGACGTGCGGCCGGGGGATACCGTCGTGATCGAGAAGGCCGGCGAGATCATCCCGCAGGTGGTCGAGGTGAAAAAGCAGCGGCGGCCGAAAGGGGCCCGGCCGTTCGAGACGCCGAAGAAATGTCCCGTCTGCGACAGCGACGTCGTCAAGGACGAGGCGGGGGTCTACGTCCGCTGTCCGAATCCGGACTGCAGCGGGCAGTTGAAGGAGCGGCTGCGCTACTTCGCCGGACGCGGCCAGATGGACATCGAACGCCTCGGCGCCTCGCTGATCGAGCAGTTGGTCGATGGTGGGCTCGTCGATGGATTCGCCGATCTGTATCGACTGCAAAAAGAGGACCTGGCCGCGCTGGATCGCATGGCTGACAAGAGCGCCCAGAACGTGCTCGACGGGATCGAGGCGAGCAAGCGCCGGCCGCTGTGGCGCTTTCTGGCGGCCCTCGGGATTCGCCACGTCGGGGGCCAGTCGGCGCAGGTTCTGGCCGACCATTTCGGCTCGCTCGAGGCGCTGCGCAACGCGAGCCTGGAGGAGCTGGAGGCGATCGACCAGATCGGGCCGGTCATGGCCGAGAGCATTCATGCGTATTTCCGCGAGCCCCGGCATCGCGCGATCATCGCCGAGCTCGTAGCCGCTGGCGTGCGGCCGCAGGCCGAAGCGGCCAAGCCGCGCACCGGCGCGCTGGCCGGCAAGACCGTCGTCGTCACCGGCTCGCTGGAGCACTTCACGCGGCAGCAGGCCGAGCAGGCGATCAAGGACGCCGGCGGCAAGGCCTCCGGCAGTGTGAGCAAGAAGACCGACTTCGTCCTGGCGGGGGCCGAGCCCGGCAGCAAGCTCGACAAGGCCCGGCAGCTCGGCGTGACCGTCATCGACGAGCGACAATTCATGAAGATGCTTTCCAGAGAGGCATAGTGACATGAACGAACAGGATGCGAAGTTCATGCTCTCGGCGTTGAAGCTGGCAGAGAAAGGAATCGGCTCGGTCGAGCCCAATCCGGCGGTCGGCTGCCTCATCGTCAAGGCCGGCCAGCTCGTTGGCAAGGGCTACCACAAGAAATTCGGCGGCCCGCACGCGGAGGTCAACGCGATCGAAGACTGCCGCAACCTCAGCGTCAAGCCCGAAGGCGCGACGATGTACGTTACGCTCGAACCCTGCTGCCACCACGGCAAGACCGGCCCCTGCACCGAGGCGATCCTCGCCGCCCAGATCGCCCGCGTCGTCGTCGCCGTGCTCGATCCATCGCCGCACGCCGGCGGCAAGGGCGTCGAGCGCCTGCGTCAGGCGGGCGTCGAGGTCGAGGTCGGCCTCTGCGAGGACCAGGCCCGCCGGCTCAACGCGCCGTTCTTCAAGCACGTCACCACCGGCAGGTGCTGGGTCGTGCTCAAGTGGGCCCAGAGCCTCGACGGCAAGCTCGCGTACACGCAGCAGGGCCCCGAGCGCCGATGGATCTCGAACGAGCTGAGCCGCAAGGACGCCCACCGGCTGCGCCGCCGCGCCGGCGCGATCCTCGTCGGGGTCAACACGGTCCTCGCCGATGACCCCATGCTGACGCCGCGACCGAGCAAGGGCAAGAAGCCCGTCCGCGTCGTGCTCGACAGCACGCTGCGAATCCCGCTGAAATCGCGCCTCCTGCGCACCCCCAAGGCGAGCCCCGTCCTGGTCTGCACGCGCCGCTCGGCCCTCGACGCCAACCCCAGACACGCCGAGCGCATCGCCAAGAGGGGAGCCGAGCTTCTCGCCTGCGACGGCTCGTCCGAAGCCTGCGACCTGCATTCGCTGCTCGACGAGTTGGGCCGCCGCGGCGTTCAGCAGGTGCTCGTCGAGGGCGGCCCGAAGGTCCTCGCATCGTTCCTGCGGCAGGGATTGGCCGATGAAGTCTGCGTGTACGTGGCGCCGAAGATTCTCGGCGCGCAGGGCGCTGTTGAGATCGCCGAGCCGATGGCTTCGCTGGCCGCAGCGGTCGGCCTGGACCACGTCCAGATCAAAGCCTTCGCCGAAGACGTCCGAATCACCGGATACCTGACCGGAGAATGAGCCTTTCCCGCCCCTGAAAGAGAACGGTGCGTGTGGCAGCCTCAGATTGTAGCGCAGGTTTGGGGATGGTGAAGCTGCCTACGCCGAGAACCATCCCCAAACGCTGGCGCGTTTGAGGCTGCCACACGGTACTCTCTGCGCCTGAAATGGGAAATCTGCGCGGACATAAAAAGGCCGGGCCGTACGCAAAATCATTTGACCCGACGCCCGCTTTTGCGTATACTATAGATGTTGCGAGTGCACACGGAGATCAGTTGGTCTCGAAAGCACGACCCGCGGTATGTGCGATACGGCTCATCGCAACAAGGAGACGGGCCTACAATCGATTGCTTTACTCAAGCCCTCGTCTCCTTATTTTTTTGCGCTCATTTCGCCCATCCCCCCATCGGCAAGCAGAGCTTGCCGCTGCCACCCGTGCCTGAGCAACCCACAGTCCGATCGCTGTATGGCAGCAACAAACGCTACCTTGGCGGTGCGGCGGTTTGTAGTGACGCCGTCAGGCGTTGCCTTCCCTGAGAGCGGTGTGTGACAGGCCCTCACGGGCCCACTACAAACGGGCGCGGGCCGTGGGCGTTCTGATGAACAGGGGGTTGGGCGTCGGGTCCTGGCAGAGCTTGATCGCCTTGGCGAGTTCACCCTGGCAGAGAGATCGGCTGTGGTCGCACGGCTGTCCGGTGTAGTAGCGTTCGAGAAGGGGCAAGGCCCGCGCATCCCGTGCCTGGCCGAGGGCCCAGACGGCGTAGTTGCGGTCGCGCAAGGAATGCGACTCGGACTGGACGTAGGCCATCAGGGCCGCGACGTCATCGCCGGGATGCGGATGACTTTGCTGGGCCACGGTGCACCACTTGTCGAGACCGGATTGAATGCTCAACCGCAAACCGCCCAGCGCAGCCGCGGCGCAGAACAGCAGCACGAGCACGCCAACGGCAATCGTCTTCTGAATTCTCTTGAGATGCATGGCTGTCTCCTTCCCTTGCGCGGTGGAGTTCGCCTGGGGCCTTCGCCCCAGTCGCAGCATCTGCGGCCGCGAACCTCGATTACACTATACGGTCGCCGTCAGCAGCGGTCAACCTGGCTGCCGGGGGCAAATGTGTCTGTGCGAATTTCGCGGCAAGGCCCGTTTTCCACCACGGAGCGCCCTGTGTGGCAGCGGCAAACGGAGCAAGGCGGAGTTTGCCGATGGCTTCGACGGCACGCGTATCACCATCGGCAAGCGCTGTTTGTAGTGGCGTCGTGAGACGCTGCTTCTCATGGCCTCGATGCCCCTTCGGCTTCGCTCAGAGCCTGCCCTGAGTGCAACCGAATGGGGCAAGCTCTTACGGGCCCACTACAAACGGCTCTCACCCGCTCCCTCGGCAGGGACAATGTGTGTGTGAGAACATCCTGGCAGGCGCGTGGCAGCCTCAAACCGTAGCGCAGCGGAGGTTTAGGGATGGTGGATCTGACTGGCGAAGCGATAGCAGAAGGTCACCTATGCGCTGAACCATCCCCAAGCTCTTCGAGCTTGAGGCTGCCACCCAGACGCTTCAACGGCTCAGGAATGCCGGTGCCCTAAGACCTGCACAAACACTGGACAATCGCGTCGGCAGAAGACCGTTGACGCCACAGAGGTATTCCTGTAGACTGTGTCCTGAATGTGCGAAGGGAAGCTATGCGCCGAGAGGCTCTCACAATCCGGTCCACTGCCCCGCAGTCTGGTGGCGGCACCGAATGGTCCGCCCGGTCGGCGGAGTGCCACACTCCCGTTCTCCGTGCGCCAAACACTATCGTAAGGGGTCACCCCGAACGCCCGGATGCCAAGTCCATGTCCGTTATTATCCTCGCTTGTCTTCTGGTCGCTTGCGGAGGTGAGGTTCGTGGCGCGACCACGTTCATGCTCTCGGCGCAAGGATACTCTCCTGTCACGAGGACTTTGCTCATCCACAGTTACACTGAATTGGAGGACAGCAACGAAGGACCGAGGTGCCTGATCGCGTATGATGAAGTGAGTGGTTCGGTCAAGCGGGTAGCCAGCCCCGGGCGTCTGCCGCCTACGGATTGGGCGTGGGTGCCGGGCCGCGCAGCCTTTGTCGGGGTGGATCTGGAACAAGTTATCCTCTTCGAGAAGGATTCCTCCGGGGACGGCTACACGGCCACGCCGATTCCATGCCCGGGCGCCGACGTTCTTCCCTTGCGATGCTCCTGGAGCCCGACAGGTCGGTCGCTGGCCGTGAATTGCAAAAACATGGCAAACCGTGGGCGCTGCGAGTTGTGGATTTACAGGTTCGGGGATAAGGCATTGTGGAAGACGGGCGTGGTCCTGGATCATCGCGCGGTAATCTGGGAAAACGACGACCTTCTGTATGGGACGAGGGGCAATGCGGTGCTGGCAATCAGGCTGACCGGCGAAAGAGCGAGCATAGTCCGTACGACTCGTGTCTGGGGAGAACGCATAGCTCTCTATGGCATGTACTCGGGGGAGCCGTTGCTCGGCTCCTCTAACGTGATACGACTTGGCGACCACAAGGGGCTGGCTTTTCTCGATCAACCGTCGCCCACGTTCCGGGTGATCGGCACGGAGAAGACGATATTTGTATCGGCATCCCCCACGCATTTGGCCGCATTTGGCACACGTGGAAATCACATAGCCACGAGCGACCCGGGCAGACTGATCACGTTCGGTTCCGTAAAAGACTCAAACACGGTGTATGGTCTGGCCGACAGCAGTCTTGTGTGTGTTTCTGTCGAGAAGGGGGCTCTCAAGGTCCAGACCGTGGCGGACCTGGGCAGTCTGACAGGAATCGGTACGGACCGGTAGGGAATAACGATGCCAGCTACGGATGGCATAGTGGAACGTAGAATGGGCTCTGCCCCTGGACTTTCGATGAGGTCAGGCAATTCGGAGGGATACCTGTGGAAGCGTCACGTATGAGAATGTCGCTTGTTTCCATTCTCCTGGCGGGTGCCGTATTTACCGGTGTTGGCATGGTCCACGCCAGTGAACACGGCCTCCGCGCGGAAAAAGTGAAACGGGTTCAGCGAGAGCCGGTGGATGCAAACGCCCTGTACGGAAATCTACGCGAGAAGCTTGAGGTGGTATGCACCTCGGCTATGGTCTCATCGGAGGTGACAAACGCAGGCCACAAGTTGGCGCGTGACAGGAACAGGCTTGAGCGAAAGCTGACGTTCTCGTTGGATCTCAAGATTCTCGATTCCAGCAATCTGGTCGGATTGGACGTGAACCATCCGGTCATTCTAACAGCCGTGGATGGAGATAGTACTGACATTCGTTGGCTTCCGAGGTCTTACCCTGTGCGGGAGTATCGGGTAGCCAAGGGGTTTGGCGGATGGGGTAGCGTGCAACTGCCGCGTGCAGTGGTGCAACTGATCCTCGCCCCAAGCCAGGCTATACCTGCTTCGGTGGCAGAACTGACGGGGTATTTCCACGCGCTCTATGCCGAGAAGGTGATCGAAGTGGATATTCCATTCGAGCCGAACCACCCCTGGATCGACGCCGCCCCGAATCTGCGCATCGCTGTGGCAGAGAATACCCCACCACGACCGGGTCCGCTCGAGCTTCGGACCTTTATTCCCTCAGGTTCATCTCACCGCTTCACCGTACCGACAGCGCCCGTTGCGTTGTACGAATATTACACGCTCGTACAGTCGACAACAGGCCAGGCCGTTCTTGGTCTGGAAGATCGCTGGATCATGGCGGTTTCGTGGTCACTGGGGGACTACGTGGTCATCGGAACCAGGCTTTATGATTCTCAGACAAACGAGCTTGCGTTTCCGGAGGAACATGTCTGGAGTGATCCGTTCGGTAAGGGCGGAGCAGTATGTTTTGGCAAGCTCGAGCAGCGCGAGAATGGCTACGACACCATACGTCATCTTATCGCGGTCCATCCCGTAGAGGTGAAGATACCGTTTGTGCTGACCGACATCCCGATCCCAGGACTTGGCCCAACTGAGGCGAAGTGAGATAGCAGGGGGCGTTCACGGTGGCCTGGCAGGGCTGGCCCCTGAATGCTGGCCCGCATGTGGTCGCGGACTGGCCATTGCGGCCGGTCAGATGGTGGCCTCGATACCGTACATCTGGCAGAAGCGGCGCAGGACCTTGGCGTGGTTGCCGTAGATCATCACGAGGTGGTGCCCTTTGAGGTCGGCGACGTCCTTCAGTTCGTTGATCGTCGTCTCGACGTTGGTGCGGCAACCGCCCGTCTGCGGGATGGGCGGGCAACTGATCGTCTCGCCTGAGTATACGAGCATCTGCGGGACATCCTGTTCGGAGGGGGCGTGCAGGTACTTCGCGATCGTCACCTCCTGCCCGGGCGAGAAGAGCACGCGCGGCACGCAGCCCCATCCCGCCTCGGCGTGATTCATCAGCGTATACGGTTCCGGCCGGGCATCAGGCCCCGCCATGTGCGAGGCGCTGGTGCAGTGCGCGCAGAAGTAGTGGTTCAGCTCGGTCTCCACGGCGGGGTTGTGCTGGAAGCCGGGTCGGTCGAACAGGTATTGCAGAAGCATCATCGTCAGCGTCGCATCCAGGTCCGATTCGCAGCCGGCCGGAATCCCCTCGTCCCGCAGGTCCATGAAGCCCATGCACGGCGGCACGTGCCGATGCGGGTGCTGGAGCCCGGGCAGGCAGTCCATCATGACCGCGTCCACCCTCGCCTCGGCCACCACCTTCTTCAGGGCGACCGCCGCGCGGGCCGCGTCGAGGATGTCCTCATCACTGGGCTGATGAACGTGGGTGGCCTGGGTCTTGTACCGGTTGGCGAGCGCCTTGACCTGGTCCGTTGGTCCGGTCCGCTGGAACTCCTCGATGAAGCCGGTGTTGGCGACGGTGTCCACCGTGGTACCGAGGTGCGCCACGGTCTGTCGTGTCCCGGCCGAGCGGGCGATGTTCAGGATGCGGCTCTGTTTCATCCAGCTGGCGGCCCGGACCATCCGCATGCCATTCTCGACCGCCTCAAAGCTGTCGAGCCCGTTGATCATATACACGCCGGGCTTGCGATGCAGCTCGCGGATCATGCCGACCAGCAGCACTCCGAGCGGGGCAAGGACAACGGTCGGGAGTCTCGTTTCTTCGACGATCCGCGTGAGGTGCGGCCAATGGCCCTTCTTGAACGGTACGAGGAACAGCGCGTCCGGCGGTTCCGCTTTGACCTGGCGGATGAATCGATCCGCCGCATCGCCATCGGCAAGCGGATCCCGTTCGATAGCGATTCGCAGACCCAGCCTGCGCTCCAGGTCCTGGAGTCTGGCCATGTACTGTAGTTGGCGACCCTCTGCGTCAAACGTCGAGCCGGGCCAGCTATAATACCCGACTTTCCGGAGTTCTTCCGTAGGAGGGTAAACAAATGCGGCCCGTATGACCGGCGGTGTTTTGGCCTGCCCCGCCGGCCGGGCCAGAGCCGCGCCGACCAGCCAGCCACGGCTGGTCAGTGAAAGGGCCGCCGCCGTGCCACCGACAGCCTGCAGGAACGTGCGTCTGGAAAACTGCGTCGAAGTGCGTGACGGTCTCATCGTCGGCCCTTTCCTGTAGATCGGACGGCGGATCTTGCCAACTGTCCATAGTCGTCAACGTTGAACCAGAGTATACAGGGGTCTGTGTCATGATGCGAAGAGATTTGCCGATCGCCGGCACATCGGAACCGGCCCGTGGAGGAGACAGATCACAAGACGGGGGGAAGGTGTGCGATGCACACCCTGTCTCTGGGGCATGCGGCGGAATCGAAGGTGGGTCCTTGTCAGGGATGGTTCGCTGCAGGTATGATCCCAAGGAAAGGCCGCTCTGTTCGGTTGGGACGGGAAAGGTGATATCGATCAAGCCGCACCATTTTGTGGACATCATCACGGCGTTCGGGGATGGGTGCACGCGGTTCGAGCCGCATCCGTACGGGCATGCGGTGCACCGCGTCGCGGCCGAGATTCTGGCTGACCGCGACGCGATGATCCGCATCGAGTTCGGGGCCGACGACATCTGCGGCCCGTGCCGGCACAATATCGACGGCCTCTGCGACGACACGATCGACACATCCTTTCGGCCCCAGGCTCCAAAGTCCAAGCGTCAGTACAACCTCCTGCTCGATGAGCGCTGGGCCGAGAGGCTGGGCCTGCGGCCGGGCGACGAGTTGACCGCCCGCCGGTTCTGCCTGCTCCTGCGGGACCGGGCCGGCGACATCAGCGACATCTACCGTGAGAACCCCGCCGAGCGAACCGCCCAGAGGCACACGAAGCTGCAAAACGGCCTCGCCTGGTTCCTCGCATAGACTCGCGGCGTCCTCAGTTCTCGCGGCGTCCGGCGATCTTCTCGATCGCGTCGGCCGCAGCGCGCTGCACCTGTTCTTCCGGATCGTTCAGGCACTGGCGCAGGGTCGGCAAGGCGTCGCGGGCCGCAGCGCCGATCGCGCCCAAAGCCTCGGCGGCGGGTTTGCGAACGTGCCACTCCTCATCGCTCAAGGCCTCGATCAGATGCGGGACCGCCGGCTCCGCTGCACGTCCAATAGCGGCCAGCGCCGCGGCTGCAGGTTTGCGAACTTGCCACTCCTCGTCGCGTAACGCTTCGATCAACTGCGGGACGGCAGGTTCGGCCGCACGTCCGACGGCCGCCAGCGCCTCGGCCGCGGGCCTGCGAACCTGCCATTCGTCATCACGCAGCGCTTCGATCAGGGCCGGCACCGCCGGCGCTGCCGCCGGTCCCATGCGTGACAGCGCCGCGGCTGCGGCTTTGCGCACGCGCCACTCCTCGTCAGCCAGTCGTTCGACGAGGTGGGGGACGGCTGCCTTGCCCGCCCGCCCCATGTCCGCCAGCGCCTGGGCCGCTTTCTCCCTTTCCAGCCATTCGTCACTGGAGAGGGCCTCGATCAGGCGGCGCACCTCGGGGTTCTCTGTCGCGTCCGCCGCCGGGCTTGCTGTCGCACGTGGCGAGAACTGACTCTTGATGACGTCGAACAGGGGATTGTCCCGACGGACCAGCGGAGGATTTTGGCCGGCTTCTCTGGCCTGCCAGTAGGCAGCGCCCAAGCCTTCCGTGCCGAGCTCGTAGTCGTACCCGTCCCAGCCGTCCTCGCGGAAGGAATAGAACGCCCAGTGAAGGCCGCGTTCGTTCAGGATGCCGATCACATCGGCCAGGTATGCGGCGGCGCCGGGATTGCGGCGATAGCAGCCGAACTCGCCGCAGACCAGGCGGTTGATGGGGATCTCGCGTGACTCGGCCCACTTGAAGAACGGCGACAGGTAGCGTTCCATCTGTCGTTTGTTCCAGTCGACCTTCTTCTCGGCGTACGGAATCTCACCGGGATAGACATAAGGTTCTTCCCGGCGGAAATTCTGATGATTGGTGAACGCGTAGGGCTCGTACATGTGGAACGCGTAGAGCACCTTGTCGTCGCGGACCCTGGGCCAATAGACGAACGCGCTGGGCTGGGCGAACCAGCCGGCGTCCAGCATGATGGGCGTTTGCGGATCGACTTGGCGAATGGCGGCGATGACGGTCGCGTAGAAGGCGGGCAGATCGTGCGAGGTCCCGCGATGCTTGCGATACCAGGCCTCGTAGCGCGAGACGTCGCCGTGCTCGACGAGCCCCGTTTCCATCTCCGGCGTCGGCTCGTTGAGAATGTTGTAGGCGCAGACGGCGGGGTGGTCCTTCAGGCTCGCCGCCAGCTCGCGCCAGAAGGCCGCTGACTGCTGCCAGTAGATCTTGTCGTTCCACAAACGCAAGTCACGCCGGTTGTCATTGTTCTGGATCCAGCGATTGCCGGGCAGCCCGAGCGGCGCGATCACGACTCTGATATCGTACTTCTGCGCCCAGTCGAGGACTTCGACGAGTCTCGCGAAATCCTGCTGGGCCACTCCCTGGAAGTGGTCCGCATCGCCCATGAGGAAGTCGCGTCCTTGTCCCTTCCATTTGGCATAGGCCAGGCGGACCCAGTCGACGCCGAGAGCGTGCGCCGCGGCAAACCACGCCTCGCTGGGCGCGACGTTGAAGCAATTGGCCCCTTTGCGCTGCGTGTCCCAGAAGGATATCTTCTCCGCCGCCGTTAGCGGCCCGACGAGAGCCAGTAACGCAGTGACGGCGAGAACCAGCCGTCGGGTTGTCCTTCCAACCATGAGTCGCCTCCATGAAAGAATGATGTTGATGTTCTCCATCGCATCGGTCCATTGCCACAGCCAGTCGTTCTCCGCGCGTAAGGATACCGCCTGTCGGAATGCCGATGCAGTTGACCATGTCACGCTGTGTGCTGATGCTCTATTCCCGGAGCAGTCTCTCCAGGGACTGGGCGGCCGCCTGCCGTCGCTGCCATTCCGGGTCCAGCAAGGCGTCAATCACCTCAGGGATCGCCGCCTTGTCACCAACCGCGATCTTCTCGAGCGCACCGGCGACAGCACGGCGCACGCGCTGTTCCGGATCGTCGAGTCGCTTCATCAGAATCGGTATCGCGGCCACCGCGTCGCATCCAATCGCTCCGAGGGCCAGGGCCGCGCTTTCGCGAACGTGCCACTCGTCATCGTCGAGCACTCTGAGCAGTTGTGGCATCGACGGTTTCGAGGCGGGCCCGATGGCCGCCAGCGCCGTTGCCGCCGCGCGGCGGACGTGCCATTCTTCGTCGCCGAGGGCGTCGCTCAGCGCCCCGACGGCGGGTTTCGAGGCCGGGCCCGGGACGGCCAGTGCCTCCGCCGCCGGTCGACGCACGTGCCATTCCTCGTCATGCAGTGCGGCGATCAGGGCCGGGACGGCGTCTGCGCCCGCCGGACCCGTCGTCGTCAACGCTACGGCCGCCGCCTTGCGTACCCGCCATTCCTCGTCGGTCAGGGCCTCGATCAGCGCCGGTATCGCAGCCGTCTTGGCCCCGGCCGCTTGAGCGAGAGCGATCGCCGCCTGCTCGCGCTGTCGCCAGTCGCCGCCGGCGAGGGCTTGGGCCAGGGACAGGACATTCGGTTCGACGCCCTCCGTGGACGGGACTGCGTCGGCGAGCGAAGGCTGGTCTTCGGCTGCGATTGCCGCGTGGATCTCCAGGGAACTGGCCGCCAGGACGGCCAGACCGCCGAGCAGCGCAACCCACAGCATCTCCGCTCGCCCCAATCGGACGGCGTGACTGACGCCGGAGCTGACCAGACGCTGCACGCGCCGGCCCAGTGACGACCGGAGATTCACGACACCGATCCCCACCCTCTCGGACGGGCAGCAGCCAAGCCTCTGGGCAATGTCCACCAGCCGGCGGGCATACGCTTGCCGCTGCCCGACACAGGATACGACGATGTTGTCGCAGGCCTCCTCGTTCGTCTGCTCCATCTCGCCGGCCAGCTTCCGCATCAGCGGCTGGAAGACACACAGTGCGCCGACGAGCCGGCACAGCAGGCTCCAGAGGCAATCGCGCCGCCACAGATGCGCCAACTCGTGGGCGAAGACCTGCGCATCGGCCATGTCCGGGTGAGCCTGGGGCAGGAGAATCGCAGGCCGGAACGTCCCGATCAGGAGCGGGCTTGCCACCGCGGGACTGACCGCGACGCGCGGGGCTTTGAGTCCCATCCTTCCGGCCATTTCGTCGCACATCGCGATGGCTTCCTGCGAGGCAGGGCCGGCCTGTGCAAGCCGGCGTCGAGCACGGAGGCAGTCGCATCCCAGGCGTGCCAGCAGCAGCGTCGCTCCTGCGATCCAGCAGACGCTCAGGAGAGAATACAACACGGGCAGACTCGGCCGCATCCGCGAATGCGGCACGTCAAGCACCACCTGGATAGAGTCCGGCGCCTCCGTCGGCACGCGAGCCCCAACACGCACCGAATAGGAGCCCGGGTCCGCGCTCGCAGGCGGTGACTCACCCACGCTCATCGACGCGGAAGCAGCGGGGCTTCCTTGCGGGATGGAAACGTCCAACAGGTCCAGGCCGCACAGGCCGCCGGCCAGCGGACAGATCAGTACCGCGAGTAACGTGCCACGCAGGACGGCCGAACGCAATGCTGCACTCCGCCGGCGCAAGAAACCACAGGCCGCCAATCCCAGACAGATCAGCAACGTGGACTGGAAGAGGGTGCGAGCCGCCCATGCCACCACGCAGGCGGCCGGCTCCGCGTACTTCACAGCGAGGTCCATCATGGCTGCTCCTCCATGGCTTCGACCAGTCTCTTGATCTCTTCGAGCTCGTCGCGAGAGATGCTCTCCTCTTTGAGCAGATACGCCATCAAGCCGCTCGTCGAGCCGCCGAAGAGACGCTCCACCAGCCCGCGAATCTCCGTCCGGGCCACGTTGGCTCGATGGACCAGCGGATAGAAGACGAAGGTGCGCTCCTGCCGCCGGTGCGAAACGGCCCCCTTGGCCTCCAGTTGGCGCAGCAGCGTTTGAACCGTGCTGTGAGCAATCCGTTCGCCGCGATTCAGGACGTCGCTGATCTCGCGGGCGCTGGCCGGGCCCTTCTCCCACAACACCTCCATGATCCGCAACTGCACTCTACCGAGTTTGGGACCCTTCATGCCGGATATCTCCTTCGCTTGTCTGGACCGATCCAGCCGCAACGGCCTGTCATCTATTACAGTAAATCTACCACAATAAACACTATCGTCAAGCCGGACCTGTCCTCATGAGGAAAAATATCTACTACAGTAGATTTACCGTAGTACACGACATTGCCCTCGCATGCGTTTCCCCGAGGTTGACCTGCCACGCGGCGGCAGGGGCCTTCTGCGTGGCTTCCAACGGCCAATCCTAAGCGAATGTCGGCGGCAAGCCCCACCCCACCGCCAGCGCTGTTCGTAGTGATCCCGATGGCCATCGGGATGAGGCGTTACCTTCGCTGGACGCGGCCTGCGATAGGCCCTCACGGGCCCACTACAAGCGGCTTCCTTGCGCCACCTCCGGACGGGTGACTGCATCGCAGAAGTTGACGCCGGGGCGGTATCTCTGTAAACTACATCCTGAACATGCGAGGGGTAGCTATGCGCCGAGAGGCACCCACAATCCAGTCGACCGACCCGAAGCCGGGAGGGGGTGCGGAATGGTTCGCCGAGACGGTTGCATGCCTCTTTGATTGCTTTTAGGCGTAGCGGAAGGAGGACGAGTCCATGTCATGGCGAGCAGAATTCAAGCGGTTCTTGGTGGCTGCGTCGAGCACGATATTGGGGATGATGTTGCTTTGCTGTATCGCTGCGGTTGACGCATCCGAAGATCAGCCCAACGTTGAGCCGAATGACCTGCGATGGGACTTGGCCGAGAATCTCGAGTTCCGGTGGACCACCACGGATCTGTCGGCCAAGGTGATTCGGGACCAAGGTGTCGATGTATTCGAGCGGGAGCTTACCATCTCCGGCACGTTACATATCCTTGAGCTCGAGGGATTCGTAACCATTGAACGGGATCGGCCGTGGATTCTCCGTGTCTTGGATGCGCACGGAAATGCCGTGCCGTGCGAGTTCGGACAATGGTCGGGTCGTTGGTACGAGAGCAACGTCTGGCTGCCGGACTCCGGAATGCGCACTTCCTGGTTCGGCCCGTCCAGTTTGGCGCTGCGCTTCCCGGCCAACCCCGACGAACCAGTGCCCTCATCACTGGGGCAGATCGTGGGGTACGTCTATGTCCTTCTCGCCGACGAGATACTGTTTCTGGATATCCCCTTCGATCCCGACGGGGGCTGGCATGAGCCGGAGCCCGCCCCGGACCTTCAGATTTGCATAGATCCAACGACACCACCATGCCCCGGGCCGCTCGAGTACATACCCGTCGAGGTTCTGGCCGGCACTCCAAAGGGTCTTTGGGCCTTCCCTTACCGGCCCACGACACCCGTTCCGCTCTACAGTTACACGACGTGGATCAGGTCGAAGAGCGGTGCACCGGTGATGGCCTTGCGGGACAGGATGGGGCTTTACCTTCGAGATGACTATCCTCTCGGCGACTACGCGATTCTGAGAACGGAGTTGTACGATTCCGTGGAGCAGACGTCAGTCATCGTTCCAACCCAGGAAATCAAGAGCGGCGTCTCGGACGTTCGCGGGACCTGGTGTCGGGGGCAAATGGAGAAGGGCAAATATGATGCCTATGACACCATCCGCCATGTCATCGCCGTCCATCCAGTGGAAGCGAAGATCCCCTTCGTACTCCGTGACATCCCCATACTTGGCACGGAGGTGACCGACAAATAGGCACATGCTCCGATCGAGGTTGAGCCGGCAAGCATGAGTGGACCCACGCCTGCTGTTGTGCGAGGGAGCCAGGAGCAAGAAGACGTTGATTGTCCTTGGTGTCCCACTGGAGGGATGTGCATGACGAAGAAGAAAGGCTTGCGAGCGTTAGGCGCCGCTGGCGTTGTGCTGCTGTTGTTGATGGCCCTGCTCTCTTGGACCCGACCGTGGTGGTTGTACCGCGTGTGTACGGCGATCGACGTCAATAGCGGAGACATCGCCCGGCAGAGCTATCTCTGCGGTCGGCAGATCAGCGAGGATATTCACGAGTCGGCGTTCTCGCGAGAGGTGCGCCGGCTCGGCATCGCCGGCCCGAAGGGGCGCCATTGGAGAACTGTCACCACCAAAACGGCGTTGAGTAGCGAAACCGCTCACGGTCCTTACGGCAACCTGATCAACGAATGCAACTTGATTATGTGGTTTCTGGATCGCTTCGAAGTGCCGGATGCGGAGCGCTCCGCCGTTTTGTCAGAGACCCTGACCGTACTCCAGGCCGGAGATATGATCGAGTTGAGCCACCTGGAGAGCCGCCTGGGAAAGAATCTGGTCCTGCTCCCATGGGAGACAGAAGGACACTTGGGCACGTCGGAGGACGAGGTGGCCGACTAAGCAGCCGAATGGTGGAGTCTGATGGTGGGAATAGCACGGAAAGAGGACCAACATCGTGAACGGGGGCGGGTGACGTCCGTCCGGCGGACCGCCAAGGAGGTCGATGGTGAGGTGGCCGCGCATCTGATAGCTTGGCTCTTGCGGTTTGGGTCATGGGGTTGCAGTCGGGCGGAGGATCGGGTCTGATGGGGGTGTGGCGTTGGGCCTTGTGGGGCGACGCCGGTTTTTTGTTCGCTTGGAAGTACTGACACCCGATTGCAGGAGGTTTCCCATGAGCAGGATGGTCTCGGTTGTATTGATGATGATTTCGTTCGCCGCCCTGGCGGGGCCGGCGGGGGGGCAGGTGGAGGATGCGGCGTGGTTGCGGCTGTTCGACGGCAAGACGCTCGACGGCTGGAAGGCCAGCGAGAATACGGGGACCTTCACCGTCCAGGATGGGGCGATCGTCGCGCGCGGGGCGCGGAGCCATCTGTTCTACACAGGGCCGGTCGAAGACACGCAGTTCACGGACTTCGAGCTGAAGGTCGAGGTGATGACCGAGCCGGGCTCCAACGGCGGCATCTACTTCCACACGCGGTATCAGGAAACCGACTGGCCCCGGCGGGGGTTCGAGGTCCAGGTGAACAACAGCTTCGCCGCCGACCCGCGCAAGACCGGCAGCCTGTACGGCATGCAGGACGTGCGGACCGACTCGGCCAAAGACGAAGTCTGGTTCACCGAGCACATCGTCGTGCAGGGCAACCATGTCACGGTCTTCGTCGATGACAAGAAGGTGGTCGACTGGACGTCGGAGGGGCGGGGGCTCCGAGGCGGCACGTTCGCTCTGCAGGGTCACGACCCGGGCAGCACGGTCCGCTATCGGAACATCTACGTCAAGCCACTGCCCGTTCTCGATTTCCCCATCGTGGACTATCACGTCCACCTCAAGGGCGGCCTGACGCTCGACGAGGCGGTCGCGATGTCGCAGCAGCGGGGCGTCAAGTTCGGCATCGCGGAGAACTGCGGCGTCGGATTCTCCACGACCAACGATGCGGCGTTGCAGCCGTTCCTCAAGAGGCTCGAAGGTGCGCCGGCGTACCGCGCCATGCAGGCGGAGGGACGCGAGTGGGTGACGATGTTCTCGCCCGAGACGATCGCGAAGTTCGACTACGTTTTCACGGACTCGATGACATGGACGAACGACGCGGGCAAGCGAATGCGTTTGTGGATTCCGAGCGAGGTCGAGATCGACGATAAGCAGGCGTTCATGGACATGCTGGTCGAGCGGACGGTGGGGATTCTGACGAACGAGCCGATCGACATTTACGCCAATCCGACGTTTCTGCCCGCGGAGATCGCGGACGAGTACGACACGCTCTGGACGGACGAGCGGATGGCGAAGGTGATCGACGCGGCGGTCAGGAACGGCGTGGCCATCGAGATCAACGCGCGGTACCGGCTGCCGAGCGAGCGATTCGTCCGCAAGGCCAAGGCGGCGGGCGCCAAGTTCTCCTTCGGGACCAACAACGGCGGACGCGACGACTTGGGCGATCTGGCATACAGCCTCATGATCGCGCGTCGGTGCGGCCTGACCGCCAGTGACATGTTCGTGCCCAAACCCGACGGCCGCAAGCCCATCCAGAGGAAGGGCCTGCCGAAGTAGTGTTCCGCCGACGCTCGGTCAGAAGCGAAGGTGCGGGCAGGCGCCGGTGAGGATCTGGCAGCCGTTCTCGGTGATCAGGATGTCGTCCTCGATGCGGACGCCGAGCTTGCCCGGGATGTAGACGCCCGGCTCGATAGTGAGGATCTGTCCGGCCTGCAACGTCCCTTTGGACTCCGGCCGCAGGAACGGGTCCTCGTGGATCTCCAGTCCGATGCCGTGGCCCGTGCCGTAGCCATAGACGGGAAACCCGCTGTCGCGCACAACCTTGCGGGCCGCTTCGTCCACGTCGCGGAGTTTCGCTCCCGCCCTGGCGGCGGCAATGGCGGCGGCCTGCGACCGGGCGGTCACCTCGCAGGCGCGCCGGTACGCAGCGCTGGGCTTGCCCACCACGAAGCACCGCGTGATGTCCGCGGTGTATCCGTCGTACCGGGCGCCGAAGTCGATCAGAATGGTGTCCGTCTTCCTCAGCTTCCTGGCGCCGGGCTGGTGGTGCGGGCGGGAAGCGTTGGGCCCGAAGGCGACGATGGTCTCGAATCCCGGCTTGCAGCCCAGCCGGCGGATCTCCAGGTCGACGATTCCCGCCAGCTCGCTTTCGCAGATTCCCGGCTTGAAGAACGCCGTCGCCCTCGCCAGCGCCTTGGCGGACAGCTCAGCGGCCTTCTTGATCCTGGCGAGCTCCGTGGCATCCTTGACGTTGCGGAGCTCCTCGGTGATGCCGCTGACGCCCTTGAGCGGGGCGCGCAGACCCTTTCTCAGGGCCTGATAGGCTGCCAGCGATACGGCCTTGTCGATCGCGACCGCGTCGCTCTTGAGCCTTTTGACGAACTGGGCGGTCGCCAGGGTTATCGGTCCTGTCCGCTGCACGAAGCTCGTGCGCACGCATTCTTTCCGGGCCTGCTCAATGTAGCGGCTGTCGGTGATGAGGTAGACCGCGTTCGGGGTGATCGCGGCCCAACTGTCCTCGCCCCGGAAGGCGGTCACGTAGGTGACGTCGACGGCCTTGGTCAGGATCAGGCAGTCGATGCCCTTTTCACGGAGCCGGCGGCGGATGTCCTTTACGCGTTGCGGAATCGGTTGGGTCTTCATGGGTTCTCCGGCAGATTCTCGGTCTTTGTCGCGACGCTGCGGATCGGCAGACATAATTAGCAGGAAACCAATCCCGGGGGAAGCTTTTTCGACCGCTCGTTTGGCTTGTCCGGTTCGGATTCCTATACTTTGTTTAGAAGCGAGATGGATGCGGAAGGAGGGTGGCCTGATACGGTCGGGCCGCATGTTTTCCGTGAGGGGAAAACGACTTTTCTTCAAGATTCATTTCCACGAGGAGGACGGCGCCGGCCGTCCTTTCTTTCTGCCTTGCCCGAACCCTGCCGGGGCATTAGACTGTCTGCCTGTTCCGATAAGACTCTCTAATCCTCTATAGAATAGTCTCTACTATGCTGTTGCCGATTCGGGTGAACATCCAGCCGCGACGCACGCCGTATGCCAACTACGCGCTGATCGTGCTGAACGTCGTTATCTTCACGGTGGAGTTCACGGTCCATCCCCTCAATGGGCAGTTCGTCTACCGGCTCTGGGTCGAAGACCTCATGCTCGTGCCCGGATTCTCGCCCTGGTGGACCTTCGTGACGTACGCCTTCCTCCACGCCGATTTCTGGCACATCCTGGCCAACATGTTCTTCCTCTATATGTTTGGCAAGAACGTCAACGACAAGCTCGGCAATCTGGCCTACATCGCGTTCTACATCTGCGGCGCGGTCGTCAGCGGGTTCGGCCAGGCCCTTTTCCATGCGGCGGTGCCGGTGCCGACGCTGGGGGCCAGCGGCGCCGTCGCGGCGGTGACAGGGGCTTACCTCGTTCTGTTCCCGCAGTCGCTTCTGACCATCGTTTACTGGTTCTTCTTCATCGGGACGATTGAGGTGCCTGCACTGTACTTCATCGTGCTGAAGATGATCTTCCTGGACAACATCCTGGCGCGGGGGCAGGGCAACATCGCGTACGATGCGCATCTGGCGGGGTACGCCTTCGGCATCTTGATGACACTGCTTCTGCTGGCGGTCCGTCTGGTGAGCACGGATGGACTGGACCTGTGGACCATGATCAAACGATGGAATCGGCGCCGCCGGTACCGCGACGTCGTTGCGGGGGGTTACGACCCGTTCTCCGGGACCGAGGCTCGCAGGCCCGTCGAGGCGGTCGAGAAGAAAACCGTCGCCCAGATGCAAAAAGAGGAGGATGTGCGCGACCTTCGCGGCGCCATCGTCAAGCGGCTGGACGAGCACAATCTGGCGGGGGCGGCCGACCTCTA
Organism: Phycisphaerae bacterium; assembly: GCA_012744475.1. Lineage (GTDB taxonomy): Bacteria > Planctomycetota > Phycisphaerae > Sedimentisphaerales > Anaerobacaceae > Anaerobaca. The sequence continues at coordinate 119,410 of JAAYBV010000051.1, read as the reverse complement.
CGTCCAGTTGATGAACGTCGACAGCGATCAGGTGTTGCCGCGCCAGCATCTGCTGGACATCGCCAACCAGTTAGCCAGCAGCCAGCGGGCCTCCGAGGCGGCCTGGGCCTACAGCCAGTTTCTGGCCCACTACGGCAACTATCAGCACGCCGAGCAGGTGGAGCTGATGCTGGGCCTGCTGTTCAGCCGGTACCTGAGCCGGCCGAAGGAGGCGATCGAACACCTGCAACGTGCCGCCGAGCGGCTCTCGGACCCGGCCCAGCTCCGAATGTGCCGGGACGAGCTGGCGAAGCTCCAGAGCTGACGGCCGGGACTTTTTCGGTCCGTGCGCCGGTGTCCGGACTTGAGGCTTGACAAAATCGCCCAGAGGCGGTAGCTTTACACGCTTAGGATGAAGGATCGACCTGCCAGCGGGCCGTTTCTGATGCATCGAAGGGAATTCTGAAAAGGAGGCAAGTAGGATGCAAGCTCGCGTGAAATCACAAAGGCGTGTGGTGCGCATAGCTTTTTGGGGGCGTTTCTCGCTTACCCTGTTGTCGATCGCGGCTGTGAGTCTGCCGGGTGCGGCGTGGGCCCAGCAGGATGCGAATCTGGCGGTGACCACGGAGGTGGCCAGGGCCGCCGCCCTGCCGGACGGGCCGTCTGTGGCCGAGGTGATCGGCAACGACGTGCACGTTCGCTCCGGTCCCGGGACGAATTTCTACCATTGCGGCAAGCTCTACCGGGGCGACCGCGTCCAGGTCCTCAAGAGCCAGCAGGGCTGGTCGTGCATCGTTCCGCCGCCGGGGTGTTTCTCCTGGGTGGCAATGCAGTACGTCAGCATCAACATGGAGAACCCGACGGAAGGCATCGTCACCGGTGACAACGTGGGCGTGTACGCCGGCAGCGACTACGTCGAGCCTATCCATTCGACGAGCAAGCAGATCGTTCTCAATCGCGGTCAGAACGTCAAGCTCCTGAGCGAGGAGAAGGACGACTACTACAAGATCGCGCCGCCGGAAGGGGCGTATCTGTGGGTCAGCACGCAGTTCCTCCAGCCGGCCAGCTCGCCGTTGGGGGCGACGCCCATGGATATCGTCACCGGACCCAATACACCCGTCGAGACGCCGCCCACGCCGCAGGAGATTCGCACGGAGTCCGATCTGCTCGATACGTACTACGCTCTGACCAAGCTGGTCAAAGAAGAACGCGACAAGCCGATGGCACAGCAGAAGTACACCGAGATCAAGGAGAAGCTCAAGGTCATCGCGGAGAACAAGGAGGGCGGCCGTGCGGCTCGCTATGCGGACTTCACCCTCAAGCAGGTCGAGCGGTTCGAGCTGGCTTGCACCGTCGCCAGAGAAGTGGAGTTGCAGAGCAAAGAGCGGGAGAAGCTCAACGAGAAGATCGGCGAAGCGCGCCAGGTGCGGCTGGCGCAGATCGAGGACCTGGGCCGCTTCGCGGTCATCGGCAAGCTGGAGAGCACGAGCATCTATGCCCCGGCGGCCGGGCAGGCCAGGCGATACCGTGTGCTCGACGATTCGGGCAAAACGGTGTGCTATGTCTCGCCGACGGGCGCTGCGGCGGGGCTCGATCTGGAGAATTTCGTCGGGCACAAGGTGGGTCTGGTCGGAGAGATTCAGCCGCACCAGCCGACCGGCAGGGCGTTCGTGGAATTCTCCGAGATCGTTCCTCTCGATTAGAGACGGCGGATGCGAATCCCTTCATGCCGCCGGGATTCGCATTGATGTCAGGATAAAAGAAGAAGTCGCGTCTTTCAGGGACGCGACTTCTTTTCGTTTGGGCGTTGGCAGACAGAGCGGGCTGCCTGCGTCATCGCAGGTGCGATCAATCCTGGCCGGGCACCGCCGTGATATCGTCCGGAGGCGCGACCACTTCACCCTTCTCGAAGTCCTCCGGAGTCGGCTTGAGAGTGAGGTTGTAGTAGGGTGAACTCTCATTCTCCACAACGTCTTTCCAGCGAACGAGCTTGCCGGTATAGGTGGAGATGCGGCTCATGATGGCGGTCAGCGTCGAGGTCGCGACGTCGTGCGCCTCGTTGATGGGCTTGCCGCTCATGATGCTCTGAAGCATGTCGACGTGCTCCTGCACGTACGGATTGCGGTCGGGAAACTCGGGGACGACGATCTCCTTGGCCGCCTTCAGTCCGCCGCCGCCCCAGGTCTCGCCCTGGGTGCCGCGGAAGAACTCGCGGACGCTGCCGTCGGTGCCGTTGATCTGGCGGCACATGCTGTGGATGCGGAGGCCGTTGCCGTAATCGAGGTCGACGCTGAAGAAATCGAACTGATTGCCGGTCTTGCGACGGGCGCGGCCGCCAAAGCCCAGAGCGGACGTCGGCGTGCGGCCGATGTACCAGTTGGCGACGTCAAGGTTGTGGACGTGCTGCTCGACGATGTGGTCACCCGACATCTCCGTGAAGCTGACCCAGTTGCGCACCATGTAGTCGGCGTCGCTCTCGTCGGCTTTCTTGGTCTGGTACCACAGCGCGCCGCCGCACCACCAGACCGCGCCGCCGGCGATCTCGCCGATGGCGCCGCGCTCCAGCGCGTACTTGATGCGCTGATAGCCGGCCTGATGCCGCCGCTGAGTTCCGGCCACGACGGCCAGGCCCTTCTGCTTGGCCATCTCGCCGGCTGCGATGATCTTGCGACCGCCCGGCGGGTCCACCGCCACCGGCTTTTCCATGAACACGTGCTTGCCTGCGCGGATCGCCGCGTCGAAGTGCACCGGGCGGAAGTTGGGCGAGGTCGCCATCAGGACGACCTCGACGTTGGTGTCGAGCAGCTTCTTGTAGCCGTCGGCGCCGGCGAAGCATCGCGATTCCGGCACGTTGTGCTTCTTGCCCGCGGCAACGGCCCGGTCCTTGAACCAGTCGGCGGTGGCGACGACCTCCAGATCGATGTCGAGGATTCCGGCAGCCTCGAAGCAGTTTTCCAGGGCCCCGGTGCCACGGCCGCCGCAGCCGATCAGACCCACGCGGAATTTCTTCTTCGCCTGGGCTGCGAACAGCACGTTCTTGCTCGCCAGGGCGGCGGCCATGCCGGCGGCCGAGCTTTTCAGGAAGTGCCGACGCGAGAGATTTTTCAGATTGTCGGTGAGATTGTGGTTCATACACTGTTCCTTTCGTACAACGGATATCGGCGTATCGGCCGCCGTCGACCGAGGGATCAGACCTCGAAGTCGTCGCAGGCTCGATAGGCGTCGATCACGGCTCGTTCGCCTTCCTTGCCGCCTTTGCTCTTGCCGTGCTCCATGCACAGCACGCCTTGATAGCCCTTGCGGTAGATGTGTCGGAAGATGCTCTTGTAGTTGATCTCGCCGGTGCCGGGCTCGTTGCGGCCGGGATTGTCGCCGAGGTGGAAGGCGCCGATCTCGCTCCAGGCCATGTCGATGTTCGGAATCAGATTGCCTTCGCTGATTTGCTGATGGTACAGATCGTTGACGATCTTGCACGACGGGCTGTTGACCGCCCGGCAGACCATGTAGGCTTGCGGGACCTTCTGGAGGAACAGGCCCGGGTGGTTGGCCCACCAGTTCAGGGGCTCCAGCACGATCACCAGGCCCGCCGGCTCGGCGATCTCGACGCATCGCCGGACGTTGTCGATCAGGTTGGCGGTCTGGTAGTCCGTCTCCATGCGCTGGCTGATGCAGCCGGGAGCGATCAGGGTCCACCTGGCCCCGGTTCGCTTGGCGACCTCGACCGCCTCTTTCGTGCGGCTGACGATGGAGGTCTGGAACTCCTTGTCGTTGGTGACGAAGGTGGGCTTGCCGAATTCGGCGTACATCACGTACGGCCCCATAGTCATGCCGAGCCGGTCCATTTCTTTGGCGATCTGCTCCTGGAGTTCCGGCGGGCGGCCCATCAGGCCGTTGTCGAACATGGCGGTGAAGCCCTCATCGGCCATGAACTTGAGCTGGTCGATCGGGTCCTTGCCCGCGTGGGCCTGGAACGCGCCGAGGCTCGGGGCATACTTGAGTTTGAACTTCTTGTTTGTCTGGGCGGCCCCGGCCCCGGAAGACACGGCGGAGGCGGTCATGGCCGCCACCGCGGCGGTCCCCAGGAAGTGCCGGCGCGACACGGGATGCTGATTCTCCATGGTGATGCTCCTAATGGCTGCGATTGGAATACACCCCTCCTCCGCGAACTCGAACACGAATCGCGGTGGTATGATTTGGCTCGGAGCGATCATCGCCCGACGCACCCGGAGTCGGGTGCGTCGAACGATGGTATCGGCTCAGGGCAGATTGCCTGATGTGTCATTTCTTCATGGGGGTCCATTTCTGTTTGCTCTTGCTGCTGGCGACAACGGTCTCAATGAAGAGCATGCCGCGCACGCCTTCGTTGACGCCCGGGAAATCGGTGGCCAGCGGATCGGGCTTCTTGCCTTCGATGGCGCTCTTGACGGTCTCGGCGAAGTTGCGATAGTTGTTGGCGAAGGCTTCGAGGAAGGCTTCGGGATGGCCGGAGGGAATGCGGCTGTTGCGGGCGGCCGCGGCGCTGTAGCCCGCGACATAGTCGTTGCCGCGTTTCCAGACCTCTTCCGGCTTACTCGGACGGCGGACGTACAGATGATTCGGATGCTCCTGGTGCCATTCGAGGCTCGCCTTCTCGCCGTGGACCCAGATGGCGAGGTTGTTCTCTTCACCGTGCGCGATCTGGCTGGCGTGCAGCACACCCTTGGCGCCGCCTTCGAGCTTGAGCAGGCAGTTGCAGTCGTCGTCGAGCGCCCGGCCCGGCACGAACGTCGTCAGCTCGGCGCAGATGTCCGTGATCTTCAGGCCGGTGATGTACTCGGCCAGATTGGCCGCATGTGTCCCGATGTCACCGACGCAGCCGCCGGCGCCGCTCTGCTTCGGATCGGTCCGCCAGCTCGCCTGCAGGTTGCCGGTCTTCTCCAGCGCCGTGGCCAGCCAGCCCTGCGGATATTGCACGACGACCTTGCGGATCCTGCCGACGTCGTTCTTCTTGACCATGTCCCGAGCGAGCTTGACCATGGGATAGCCGGTATAGTTGTGCATCAGGCCGAAGACCAGGCCCTTCTTGGCGACCAGCTTCTGGAGTTCCTTGGCCTCTTTGCTGGTCAGGGTCATGGGCTTTTCGCACATGACGTGGAATCCCGCCTTGAGTGCGTCGCGCGCGATGGGGAAGTGCCAATTGTTCGGCGTGGTCACCGCGACGAAGTCGATCCGGTCGCCTTCGGGCCGAGCCGACTCGGCCTTGAGCATGTCCTGGTAAGTGTTGTAGACGCGCTTGGGGTCCAGGTAGAGCTGCTTGCCCATCTGCTGTGACTTCTTGGGATCGATGTCGAACGCTCCGGCCACCAGCTCAATTTCCCCATCCAGACGGGAGGCTTTGCGATGCACCTCACCGATGAAAGCCCCAGGGCCTCCGCCAACCAAACCCATTCTCAACTTGCGGTTGATTGCCATACCTGCTCCTTTCCATTCGACTCTGCTGTGGACGAAGTCCGTTGGGTGAATACTTCTGCCAGCTTTATGTGCCTGACAAGCGGTGCCTCCCATAGACAAACCTCCTGCGATTATAGGGGTTCCGAATCGCAACGCAAGCGCCAAAAACAGCGGTCCGGGCGGGCGTTTGCGCTGTGTGGCAGCGGCAAGCGGGAGCTTGCCGATGGAGGCACTGGCGGCCTGGAGGCCATCGGCAAACTCCGGTTCCCTGCGTTTGCCGCTGCCACCCGGGCGGGCACGCGACACGGGAAACGGGCCGAACTAAAGGTTGACAGGGTGCGGCTGGGCCTATAAACCTTCACTGGCGCCGCTATGGCGACTTCGACGACGGTTCTGTCAGGTGAACGAGGTGGTATGGAGGCGGATCTCCGCACGGTATCGACGGATGTGTACTTCCTCCCGGTCCAGACGCGGGTGCCGCTGAAGTTCGGCCCGGAAACGCTGACCTCGGTGATCTGCGCGCGGGTCTGCATGGGCGCAACCGACCGACGGGGACAGCGCGCCGAGGGCTGGGGCGAGACGCCGCTGAGCGTGCAATGGGTCTGGCCCAGCCGGCGGAGCTATCAGGAACGCTGTGATGCCATGCAGCGGTTCTGCCTGGTCCTGGCAAAGGCCTGGGCCGATTTCTCCGAGGAGGGACATCCGCTCGAACTGGGCCATCGGTTCAGCGAATCCGTCCTGGGCGGGCTGCTGGAGCGGTTCAACGCCGAGCGGGGCGCCGGCGCCGAGCCGATGCCCTGGCTGGCGGCGCTGGTCTGCTGCTCGGCCTTCGACATCGCGCTGCACGACGCCTACGGCAAGCTCCTCGGGCGTGACGTCTACACGACCTATAATGCCGAGTTCATGAACGTTGATCTGTCGCATTTCCTGGAGCCGGCGGCGGGCAGCAATGTATCGTTTGCGGGCAAGTATCCGGCCGATTTCTTGATCTGCCCGGCGCCATTGGTCCTGCCCGCCTGGCACTTGGTCGGGGGCAAGGATCTGCTCGACAGCTCGGAGCTGACGGGCGCCGAGCCTGACGACGGCTATCCGGTTCTGCTGAGCGACTGGATCGGGCGCGACGGCTTGAGCTGCCTGAAGGTCAAGCTGCGGGGCGACGCCGCCGAGTGGGATTTCGAGCGGCTGGTGAGCGTCGGAGAGATCGCCATCGAGAACGGCGCGATCTGGCTGACGAGCGATTTCAACTGCACGGTGACCGAGCCGGACTACGTCAACGCGATCCTGGACAAACTGATGTGGGAGCAGCCGCACATCTACCAGATGATCCTCTACGTCGAACAGCCGTTCCCGTACGACCTGGAGGCGAACCGGATCGACGTGCACAGCGTCTCGGCCCGCAAGCCCCTGTTCATGGACGAGAGCGCCCACGACTGGCGACAGATCCGGCTGGGACGCGAGCTGGGCTGGACGGGGGTGGCGCTCAAGACGTGCAAGACGCAGACCGGCGCGCTGTTGAGCCTGTGCTGGGCAAAGGCCCACGGTATGACGCTCATGGTCCAGGACCTGACCAACCCGATGCTGGCGCAGATTCCGCACTGCCGGCTGGCGGCTCACGCCGGCACGATCATGGGGGTCGAGACCAACGCGATGCAATTCTATCCGGCTGCTTCGGCGCCGGAAGAGGCCGTCCATCCGGGGCTCTACCGCCGGCGCGATGGACACGTGGACTTGTCCACGCTGAGCGGCCCGGGGTTCGGCTACCGGCTCGACGAGATCGAGCGCCAACTGCCCGCGAAAGCCGCGAGTTCTTCAAAATGATGCCGTCCTTGAAATAGATATGGGAGAAGCTGAACATGGCCAAACTGAGCGCTTTTGCCGACGAAGTGACGGAGGACCTTCGCTGCCAGGTGGAGTTCCTGGCGAAAGAGAAGGTCGGGTACATCGAGCCGCGGTTCATCAATCGCAAGAACATCATGGACCTGAACCCATCGGAGCTGAAGGAAGCGCGGACGATGATCCGTGATCACGGGCTGAAGGTCAGCGCGATCGGCTCTCCGATCGGCAAGGTCCGTCTGGACGAGCCGTTCGAGCCGCACCTCGACAAGTTCAAACACGCAGTCGATCTGGCGCAGTTCTTCGAGACGCCGTTCATCCGGATGTTCAGCTACTACGCGCCGCAAGGCAAGGACATCGACGACTATCGCGATCAGGTGATGGAGCGCATGGCCGCCAAGGTGCAGGTGGTCGAGGGCACCGACGTGACGATGGTCCACGAGAACGAGGCGCACATCTACGGGCACACGGCGGAGAATTGCGCGGACCTGGTCGAGACCATTGGCTCGGAGCGGCTGCGGCTGGCCTACGACCCCGCCAATTTCGTCTGGAGTGAGAAGATCACCAACAACGTCGAGGTCTGCTGGCCGGTGATGAAGTCCTACGTGGTGCACGTCCACATCAAGGACTGGAAGCTCGGTTCGGCGGACATCGGCAGCCTCCCGGGGCAGGGCGATGGGCAGATCAAGGAGCTGCTGGCGGCGCTGGCGGCGGTGAACTACGATGGCTGCATGACGATGGAGCCGCACCTCAAGACGGGCGGGCAGTTCGGCGGCTCGACCGGACCCGAGCTGTTCTCCAAGGCCATTGCGGCCGTTCGCGAACTGGCCGACGAGGTCGGTCTGGCTTGTGACTGATTCCTTGCACAGACGGAGATTGCGATGAAGACGTGGAATTTTGGCATCGTGGGATCGGGCCTGATCGCGGACTTTCACGCCAGGGCCATCGGCGACATCCCGAACGCGAAGTTCACCGCCTGCTGTGACAAGATTGTCGACCGGGCCAGGAAGCTGGCGGACAAGTACGGCGCCCAGGCCTTTGACAGCTACGAGGCGATGGTCGAGTGCAAGGACGTGGACATCGTGACGATTGCGACGCCGAGCGGCCTGCACATGGAGCCGACGATCGCGGCGGCCCGGGCGGGCAAGCACGTTCTCTGCGAGAAGCCGCTGGAGATCACGCTGGAGCGGATCGACGCGATGATCGACGCCCATGAGAAGGCCGGAACGCGCCTCGGCGGCATCTTCCCTTATCGCTTCAACAATCTGATGCTGCCGCTGCGCGACGCGATCCAGTCGGGGCGGTTCGGCACCATCACCTACGCCGGCGTCTACGTCCCCTGGTGGCGGACCGATGAGTACTACAAGGATTCCTGGCACGGGACCTGGAAGCTCGACGGCGGCGGGGCCTTGATGAACCAGTCGATCCACATGATCGACATGCTGTGCGACCTGATGCCGCCCATCGAATCGGTGCAGGCGTACACCGCGACGCTCGGCCACAAGATGGAGGCCGAGGACACCGCGGCGGCGGTCCTTCGCTACGCCAGCGGCGCGCTGGGCATCATCTACGGAACCACGTCCTCGTTTCCCGGCCAGTACCGGCGTTTCGAGATCACCGGGACCCGAGGCACCGCGGTCAACGTCGAGAACAGCATCACGTTGTGGGAGTTTGCGGACAAGCACCCCGACGACATTGAGGTCCGCAAGCAGTTCATGAAGATCGAAGGGGGCGGCGGCGTTGCCGATCCGGCGGCCATCAGCTACGAGAACCACCGCCGGAACTTCAAGGCGTTCCTCGAAGCGCTCGAAAGCGGCGAGCACTTTTGGATCGACGGCCCCGAGGCCCGCAAGGCCGTCCAGGTGATTCTGGCGATCTACGAGTCCGCCCGCACTGGAAAGCTCGTGAGGCTGTAAGGTAAGTTCGCCAAACCATCCCATCGCTCGTGTGGCAGCCTCAAGCGAAGCTTGGGGATGGCTCTTGCCATTGGGCCCGTTTCGGCATCCTTGCTGCGGATGAATCTGCCATCCCCAAACGCTGCGCGTTTGAGGCTGCCACGCGCGCCGATGGCGATGCTCACTTTGGAGTGCCGGTCTTGAGTTCCTGCGTGACGGCCTCGATGGTGCCGGTTACCGGGACCTGACGGTACTTGTGGACGTCCAGCTTCGAAGGCTTCTCACGCGTGAACCTGAGCCCTCGGCCGGTGACGATCTCCTTCTGGTCCCGGATGAAGTCGATGTATTGCAGCAGGGCCCAGGCGCTGTTGTTCCATCTCATCTGATAGCCTCTCTGGTGGGCCTGCCGCTCCATCATGAATCGCTTGGGCTCGTTGAAGACCAGATAGTCGAGGGCCTGGGCGATCTGCTCGACGGCCGGCTCGCCCGAATCGACGAGAATGCCCCGCGCGAATCGGCCGATGATCAGGCCCTCGGGGCACTTCTTGTTCGAGTGGATCAACTCGCGGGCGTAGCGGAACTTCGTCGTGACGGCGATGCGGCCCGAGCCCAGCGTGTCGGCCAGTATCCCGCTGGAAATCTGCTGCATGTTTAGATACGGCAGGAGCATCGCGTTCGTAGCACCGTAGAGCTCCAGCAGCGTGTGCTCGTCCAGAAAGGTGTCGAGAAAGACGACGTCGTAGTCCCCGAAGTTGGCGGAGCTCAACTCCTTGACTCTGCACCAGGTCACCTTCGCCTCATCGAGGGCCTGTTGGATCGTGTCCATGAAATGGCGGTACGGCAGGCCGCCGTCGGCCTTGACGAATTCCGGATGGGCCTGGCCCGCAATGAGGTAGACGATCTGCTTTCGCTGCGTCTCCGTGCAGGATTCCTGAAGGAACCGGCCGTAGGCGCGGATTCCGTATGGCACGCCCTTGTCCGGCGACAGAAGGCCCAGCGTGGTGATCAGAAAGCGGTTCTCCAGCCCGTACTCCTGCTTGATGGTCAGGCGGTTGAACTGCGACGGATTCTGCATCCGGATGCCGTGGTCGATGTGCTTGAGCTTGATGTGGGGGATCCCATAGGTCTCGGATTCGAGAATCTGGATCGCGCTTTCGGTGGTGACGATCAGGCCGTCACTGTACTCGGCCAGGTCCCGGATGATCTGCCGCTGGTGGGCGTCGGGCTCGTCGAGCACGGTGTGAAGGTAGACCAGCGTGTCGAGCCCGCGATCGCCGAAGGCGTGCGCCATCTGGACGAAATTGGCGCCCTGGCCGTCGTTGCCCTGCGCATCGGGATCGAGCCCGAACTCGTGCTGCAGCACCACCACGGTCGGGTTCCTGGCTTCGGCCGCCCGCGTGCAGATATGGACGACCGTGTCATGCCACGAGCGGGGGTTGTACTGGTCGATGACGAGATCAACCGGGATGTCGTAAGGCCTGTGTCCGTTGTCGATGGCCGCGATGCGGATGTGGCCGACCTCGGACGTGAAATGCGCCAGCGCCGTCGCCAGATCGCGCGAGAACGTCCCGATCCCGCACCGGCGGGGCGGATACGTGCTGACGATTCGGATGTTGTACGGCATGAGGGACCACCTCCTGTGGCCGGCATAGGCACGCCGTCAGAGCGAGGCCATGACCCCGCGAACGTGACCGACTGACTCGGCCAGGCCCGGCATCGGATCGTTCTCGTCCTTCTCGTATTCGAAGGCGACGATCCCGGCGTAGTCGATATCGACCAGTGTCCGGACGAACTTCGGGATGTCGATCACGCCGCGACCGACCTCGCACGTGCTGCCTTTGGCCGTGGCGGCAGTCACGTCCTTGATGTGGACATCGAGCAGCCGGTCAGCGTACTTGCGAGCCGACTCCGACGGGTCCACACCCGAGCGCATCGTATGGCCGATGTCGTTGCACAGACCAATTCGCTTGTCGAGGTCCTTGACCTTCTCGTAGGCCGTCTCCGGCAGCGGGTACACCTTGTCGCCGGGGCCGTGGTTGTGGATCGCGACCTGGATGTCATATTCCTTGACGAGGTCGTTGACCAGCGGCAGCAGGTCGTACTGCGGCACGCCGATGATGACCTTCATGCCCGCGGCTTGGGCATAGGCGAAGGCCTGCCGGACTTCGGCTTCGTTGTTCATGTAGATCACGCCGCCGCCGTAGAGCTTCAGCCCGGCGTCTTCGACCTTTGCGACGGCCTCTTTGATCCGCTCGGGACTGCTGTCGAGCGCCAAATGGAAGCTCTTGAACGCGATGTAGTCCAGGCCGACCCGCCTGGTCATCTTCAGGGTCTGGTCCAGGTCGAATTTGCGCAGCGTGTACGAGGCCATACCCAGGTGGAATTTGGGCTTGCGGCTGCCGCGATCCTTGGCTTGGAGGCTGGCCTGCGAACAGCCCAGACCCGCCAGAGAGGCGGCCGCGCCCAGCGAGGCGATCTGAAGGAATTCTCGTCGATTCTGAGTGGACTTCATCGGTATCTTCTCCAAAAAAGGCGACATTTCCACCGATTCGAGCAGGGCCTGACCCCGCGCCAGCAGCCGGTATCATACCACAGATGCCGACGGGGATTCACGGCAAAAAGACGAGGGTATCGTCGTGTGGCAGCCTCAAACGCGTAGCGTTTGGGGATGGTAGTCTTGACCGGCGTGTTGGTGGCAGGAAGTGGCCAATGCAGGGGACCATCCCCAAGTCCTGCGGACTTGAGGCTGCCACACACAGCTCTCTGCGCTTGGAATGAACACTGTGCGAAGGGGCACACACACGGGGTTTCGCGTCTTTTTCGCAGCGTTGACAGGGGGCTGTCCCCCTGTTATGCTCGGGTGTCATTTGACCGATGCGGCCTGGCCCATTTCGAGGAGCTGATCATGAGAAGTGAAACGCCCGAGCACGCCGAGAATCGTGCCCCGTCCAGCGTTCGGAATCTGTCGAGGCGGAGGTTTCTGAGAAACTCCGCCGTTTTGGGCGCCGGCCTGGCGCTGCCGACCATCGTGCCGAGCAGTGTCTTCGGAGCGTCGGCCCCGAGCGAGCGGATTGCGGTCGGTTGCATCGGCGTCGGACGCATGGGCACGGGCGACCTGAGAGAGGCTCTGGGATTCCCCCAGGTGCAGGTCGTCGCAGTCTGTGACGTGGATTCCCACCGGGTCGAAGCGGCCAAGAAGCTGGTCGAGGCGCGCTATCGGGAGCGAAGCGGAGCCGCGTCGTATCAGGGCTGCGCGACGTATGGAGACTTCCGCGAGTTGTTGGCCCGTGCGGACATTGACGCGGTGCAGATCGTCACGCCGGACCACTGGCACGCCATCCCGACGGTTGAAGCGGCCCGGGCGGGAAAGGACATCTTCCTGCAAAAACCCCTGTCCCTGACGCTGGAGGAAGGGCGCATCGTCAGCGATACGGTTCGCCAATGCGGCCGTGTCTTCCAGATCGGGAGCCAGCAGCGGTCCGAGAGCCGGTTCCGCAGGGCGTGCGAGCTGGTCCGCAACGGCCGCGTCGGCAAGCTGCATACCGTCAAGGTCGGTTTCGGAATCGACCCAGGTTGCGACCCGCAGCCGGTGATGCCCGTGCCCGAGTGGCTCGACTACGACATGTGGCTCGGCCCGGCCCCGTGGGCGCCGTACACCGAGAAGCGGGTCCATCCCGAGAAGATCGACGATCGCCCGGGCTGGCTGCGCATCAGCGACTACAGCGCCGGCATGATCACCGGATGGGGCAGCCACCACAACGACATCGCCCATTGGGGCATGGGCGCCGAGCTCACCGGACCGGTCGAGATCGAAGGCCGGGCAGAGTTCCCCAAGGACGGTCTCTGGGACGTGCACGGGCGGTTCCACATCGAGTACACCTACGCCAACGGCGTCAAGGTCATCTGCACCGACGAGCAGGAGAACAAGTCGGGCGTGGTCTTCGAGGGCGACGCCGGCTGGGTCCACGTCACCCGAGGGTCCATCGACGCCCAGCCCAAGTCGCTGCTGGAAGAGACGATCGGCCCGGACGAGACGAAGCTCTATGTGAGCAACAACCACAAGGCCAACTTCTACGAGTGCGTCAAGTCGCGGGCGGAAACCATCGCCCCGGTTGAGGTGGCGCACCGCTCGTGTTCGGTCTGTCTGCTGGGGGATATTGCGATGCGTCTGGGACGCAAGCTGCGATGGGACCCGGACAAAGAACAGTTCATCGGCGACGAGCAGGCGACTCGGATGATGGCTCGCACGATGCGCAGTCCGTGGCATCTGTGATGCATTGAGTGGATCGTCCCAGAGGAAGAGAAAACGCTATGAAACGATCGCAGGGATTCGTGGCGGCGGCGCTGTTCGCGGCTTGTCTGCTTCCTGTCGCGGCCCGTTGTGCGGCGGCGGGCGAATCGAATACGCCGCACGTTACCGCGCGGCTCGAAGCCGACCGCATGCGCATCGTCGTCGACGTCGACGGCAGACGCTTCACCTGCTATAAGTATGGCTCGCTCCAGAAGTACCCGTATTTCTGGCCGGTCAACGGTCCGGCCTCGGGCCGGTCGGTGACGACCGAGACGTCGTGGCCCTGGCCGCACCATCACTCGCTGTTCTTCGGGTGCGATCAGGTCAACGGCGGCAACTACTGGCAGGACTCGAACGAACGGGGCCAGATCGTCTCGCAGGGTCCGAAGATCGCAGTCGCCGAGGGACCATCGGTGACGTTTGTCGATGAATGTCTCTGGCGGCGGCCCGGCGCCGAGCCGGTCATCCGCGACCGGCGGACGATTGTGATCTCGGTCCCGCGCGCGGACCTGCGCGTGATCGACTTCGAAGTCACGCTCGATCCGCTGACGGACATCCGCATCGGCAAGACGAACCATTCGTTCTTTTCCGGGCGCGTGGTGCCCGAGCTGAGCGTCGATTCCGGCGGGACGCTGATCAATGCTCACGGCGGCTTCGGGGAGAAGGGCACATTCGGCGTCGCTTCGCCCTGGTGCGACTACAGCGGCGCTTACGAGGGCATGGCCGAAGGCATGGCCATCTTCCAGAACCTGAACAACCGCTGGTATCCGTCGAAATGGTTCACGCGGAACTACGGATTCTTCTCGCCCACGCCGATGTACTGGCCTGAAGGCGAGTTTACCGAGATTCCCAGGGGCCAGCCGCTGACGCTGCGCTATCGCGTCATAGTCCATGACGGCGATGCCCGGCAGGCGGGCGTCGCGAAGCTGTTTGCCGAGTACGAGGCGACGGCAAAGGCGTCCGGCCAGGGGACTGCGAATCGTTGACAGACGGCGACCGCCGGTCGCGGCGCCGCCGAACAAGGAGAACTGCATGAACAAGAAGACCGTTCGCGCCGGGATCGTCGGCGCCGGATTCTCGGCTTCGTTTCATTTCGAGGCGATCCGAAAAGTCTACGGCACGAATGTCGAGATCAAAGGGGTCTACGCGCTGGAAGGCGCCCAAGCCTACGCGGACAAGCGGGGAATCAGGGCGTACGACAGCCTGGAGGCTCTTCTGGACGACGTGGACGTCGTCCACTGCTGCACGACCGCCTCGGCCCACGAGCCGGTGGCGATTGCGGCGCTGCAGCGCGACAAGTACGTGATCGTGGAGAAGCCGCTGACCGGCTTCTTCGGCGACGGCTCGGAGGATTTCAACGGCGAGAATTTCTCCAAGAAGGCCGCGAGGAAGAGCGCGCTGGCCAGCGTCGAACGCATGCTCAAGGCGGAGGCCAAAAGCAAAGGGAAGATCCTCTACGCAGAGAACTGGATCTATGCCCCTTCGATCCAGAAGGAGCGGGAGATCATCGAGAAGACCGGCGCCCAGATTCTGTGGATTCACGGCGAGGAGGCCCATTCAGGCTCGCACGCCCGCACCTACGCGTACTGGAAATACTCCGGCGGCGGCGTCATGATCGGCAAGGGCTGCCACCCTCTGACGGCGGCGCTGTATCTCAAGCGTGTGGAAGGCAAGGCTCGCGACGGCGTGCCGATCCGTCCGAAGTCCGTCACCGCGCGGATCCACGCGTTGACCCGCATGCCGAACTTCCGCGACGAAGGGCACATTCGCTGCGATTACTTCGACATCGACGATTTTTCGGTGATGCACGTGGTCTTCGAGGACGGCACGCTCGCGACGATCTTCGCCTCCGACATCGTCCTGGGCGGCATCCACAACTGGCTGGAGGTCGCGGCCAACAATCACCGGTCGGTCTGCAACATCAACCCGAACACGGCGATGCAAACCTACAACCCGCTGGAGACGAACTTCAAGGATGTCTACGTCGTCGAGAAGATCGGCACTAAGCAGGGCTGGTCGAATCCATCGCCGGACGAGGACTGGTTCACGGGCTATCCGCAGGAAATCGAGGCGTTCTACCGCACCGCCGCATACGGCGAGCCCGTGGAGACCGACAGCTCTCTGGCGGCCGACTGCATCGCGACGATCTACAGTGCCTACGTCTCCGCTGAGCAGTCGGGCGCGGAGGTCGAGGTCAAGAGGTTCTGAGACTCCTTGGGGACACGTGACACAATGACGAACGAGCAGTGGGAGAAGCTGTTGGCGGTCCTCGATGGCGATGTAGTCGATCCGCTTGCGGTTGGTTTCATCATCGACAGCCCCTGGCTGCCGGGTTGGGCGGGACAGACCGTCCTGAACTATTACAGCAGCGATCGCAAGTGGCTCGATGCGAACCTCAAGGCGATCCGGACCTTTCCCGATGTGATGTTCCTTCCCGGCTTCTGGTCGGAATACGGCATGTGCACTGAGCCGTCGGCGTTCGGAACCAAGTGCCGGTGGGAGGAGAACGCGCTGCCCTACGCGGACAAGATCATCCGTTCCATCGGTGATATCGCCAACATCGAGAAGCCAAACCCGAGGACGGATGGCCTGCTGCCGTTTGTTCTTCGTCGGCTCATGCTGCATCAGGCCGCAATAGAAGAAGCGGGGCACCGCGTCCGGTTCGCGGTCGCACGCGGCCCGCTGAATGTCGCAACCTTCCTGATGGGGACGACCGAGTTCCTCATGGCGCTGCGCACCGACCCCGAGCCTGTCGCGAAGCTTCTGACGCGGATCGCGGATTTCTCCGTCGAGTGGCTGCAACTCCAGAAGGAGTGCTTCCCGTCCATCGAGGGCGTCTTCATCCTCGACGACATCGTCGGCTTTCTCGGCGACGCGGACTTTCGGCAGTCGGCGCTGCCTTATCTGAAGCGGGTGTTCGGCTGTCTCGACGTTCCCGTGCGGTTCTTCCACAACGACGCGCAGGGTCTGGTCTGTGCGCCGTACCTGGCCGAGATTGGCGTCAATCTCTTCAACTTCGCGTTCGAGCACTCGCTGGGCGAGATGCGTCAGCGGGCCGGCGACAGCGTGACCTTGCTGGGCAACATCCCACCCCGAGACGTGCTGGCGCAAGGTACGCCGGAAGATGTTGCGACGAGCGTAGAGGCGGCTCTTGAATCATTGAACGACAGACGGCGAATCATCCTCTCCTGCGGCGGCGGCATGCCCCCCGACGTGCCCACCGAAAACATCCGGGCCTTCCTCCTCGCCGCCCGATAGAAAACACGACTTCCTGTATCGGGTATAACGATTGCCCGGCTCAGAGGCGGCGCCAGCGTCGGCCGTCGGCGGCGGGTAGAGCGTCGGCCTGCGGGAAGCTCTCGCTGCCGGCGGGATATTCCGGCAGGGGAGTCCTGCCGGCCTGCCAGGCGTCGAGGACGGGCATCAGGAGCCGCCAGGCGAGGTCCACGGAGTCGAACCGCGTGAACAGCGTCTGATCGCCGGTCATGCAATCGAGCAGGAGCCGCTCGTAGGCTTCGGGCATCTCCGCATGGAAGACGTCTTTGTAGGCGAAGCTCATGTTGAGCGTGCCCATGCAGATCTTCGAGCCCGGCCGCTTGGCCTGGAAGTGCAGCGACATTCCCTCTTCCGGCTGGATGCGGAACACCAGGACGTTGGGCGGCAACTCGTCGAGGCCGACCGAGCCGAACAGCGAGTGCGGCACCTGCTTGAACGTGATGGCGATCTCCGTGTCCTTGCGGGCCAGCCGCTTGCCCGTCCGCAGATAGAAGGGGACATCTTTCCATCGCCAGTTGTCCACGAAGAGGCGTGCGGCGACGAAGGTCTCCGTGGTCGAATCCGCCGCGACGCCGCGCTCCTCGCGGTAGGCCGGCACGTGCTGGCCGTTCACGATGCCCGGGCCGTACCGGCCTCGCACGAACGAGCTGTTCCATTCGTCGAACTCGAACGGGCGAATCGAGCGAAGCAGCTTGGCCTTCTCGTCGCGGATGCGGTCGGCGTCGAACGAGCTGGGCGGTTCCATCGCCACCAGCGCCAGCATCTGGAGCATGTGGTTCTGGAACATGTCGCGCAGCGCGCCGGACTGGTCGTAGTAGCTGGCGCGGTGCTCGACGCCCAGGGTCTCGGCGATGGTGATCTGGACATTGTCGATGTGACTGCGGTTCCAGACCGGCTCGAAGATGCCGTTGGCGAAGCGGAAGATCATGAGGTTCTGGACGGTTTCCTTGCCCAGATAGTGGTCGATCCGGTAGACTTGCTCTTCGCTGAACCAGCGGTACAGGATCTGGTTCAGTTCCGTGGCGGTTTGAAGGTCCCGGCCGAACGGCTTCTCGACGACCAGTCGGGCGCACTGTTGGCACTCAGGCTCGCCCTTGCACGAAAGGCCGGCGGCGCCGAGATGCTCGGTGATGCGCCCGTACAGGGCCGGCGGGACTGCCAGATAGAAGATGTCACAGCCCGAGATGCGGTGGCGGGCCTTCAATTCGGCGAGCCGGTCCTTGAGGCGCTGGTACAAAGCGGGATCGTCGTAATCGCCGCTGACGTAATAGAGTCCCTCGATGAACGATCTCGCCGTGTCGTCGGAGATGCCCTTGGCATTCTTGCGAAGGGCTTCGCGGGCCATCTGACGGAACTGTTCGTCAGAATACTCCGTGCGTCCGCAACCCAGAAGACAGAAATGCTCGCTCAGCAGGCCGCGCTGCCGGATCTGGGCCAGACCGGGCAGGAGCTTGCGATGCGCCAGATCGCCGGAGGCGCCGAAGACGACCATCGCCGTCGGAGCGGCAGCGGTCTCGGCACACACGATTTCCATCGCGGCGAGGGAAGGGTGAATGTCCTGGACAGTCATTGTCGTGTTCTCCTGCGGGTCGGAAGCGGCCCGATGCTTGCCCATGACATCGATGCGAGCGGCGGCCCCGAGCCTCTGGGAGCCAGAGGCTCGGCAGTCCATCGTTGCGGGTCCAGGGAGAAGCCGACCTCAGTCGTCGGCGGGCTCGAACTGGTCTTTGCCGGCTCCACATTCCGGACAGACCCAGTCGTCCGGCAGGTCGGCGAAGGCGGTTCCCGGCCGGACCCCGTTGTCGGGATCACCGACGGCCGGATCGTAGATGTAGCCGCAGAGAAGGCACCGGTACTTCATCACTACTTCCTTTCACTCAACGCGATCAGTTGTTTTCTCAGATCGGCCACATGCCGCACCTCTTCTCGGATGATGCCCTCGACCTTGTCCCGCCCGGCCTTGGCGCTGACCAGGTCCTTCAATCCCACGTAGAACAGCACCGAATTTTTCTCGGCGCCGATGGCGATCTCCAGCAACTCCTGAGCGGTTTCCTTGCCCGTCAGTTTCTCCGCGGGGTTCCGCATTCCTTCGCTGCCCTTGCCGTCTGCCATGGTCTGGAGATACAGAGTCGCCTCGTTGTCGGGATCGAAGACATTCGACGATTTCTCCTGCGCTGTCAGTTCCTTCCTCATGGCCTCGAAGATCTTGAGGTGCCGGTCCTCCATTGCGGCCATGTTCAGGAACATGTCCTTCATGTCCCGGCCGGCGGTCTTGGTCGCCGCTTCCCGATAGAACTTGGCGCCGTTCCGTTCGATCTGCTCGGCCATCTCGAAGATTTCGTTGGCGTTGAATGTCACGCTCATGCGGTGCTCTCCTTATCCTGGCGGTGATGTGAACGTTCACTGGCCCGGCTCGCGGCCGACCGGGAACATCGCACCGGGGGCCTTTTCGGCCATCTTACACCTCCGGACGATCCTGTCAACCGCGCTAACCCACTCGATCGGATCGTCGGTTCTCTTTTCCATTTTCTGCTATGCGAGCCGAGGCGGCGTCACGTGACTATGCCGATCGCTTTGTGCCGATTGAGAATCTCGTCGGCCAGCTTGTCCAGTGCGAGGAAGTCCTCGTCCTTTGGATGGCCCTTCGCGACGACGGGCGGGATCACCTCGACCTTGAGGTTTCCGATCAGCCCCGCGAGCTGTTCGGCCATTTTTCCGGCCCAGCCGAACGACCCGATGATCGAGGCGAACCGCGTCTTGGGACGCAGCGCGTTGGCGACGAGCGCGGCGTAGGCGGTCTTCGGATGCGCGCCCGTCAGGACGGTGGGCGAGCCGAGCACGACGGTCGCGGCGTCGACCAGCGCGATGGCCAGCTTACCCAAATCCGTCACCGTCAGATTGAACAGCTGGACCGTGATGCCTCGTTCGATCAGCGCGGCGGTCAGGTGCTCGGCCATCTTCTGCGTGCTCTCGTGCATCGACACATAGGCGAGGACCACCTCGTTCTTGACGTTGTCGCTGACCCAGTCCTTGTAGGCGTCCACGATCAATCGAGGATTGTCGTAGACCGGTCCGTGGCTGGGAGCGATGATCTCGATGTCGAGCGCGTCGACCTTTTCGAGATTCTTGCGGATGGCCGGCCGGAAAGGCATCATGATCTCGGCGTAGTATCGCTTGGCGGCCTCCAGCACGAGCGGCTCCTCGGCCACGAACAGATTGCTCTCCGCCAGGTGCGCGCCGAAGAAATCGCATGAGAACAGGATTTTGTCCTCCTCCAGGTAGGTGCACATCGTCTCGGGCCAGTGGACCCAGGGCGTGTTGAGAAATCGAAGTGTCTTGCCGCCCAGGGGCAGCGTCGCGTTGTCCTCGACGACGAGGAAACGATCCTCTTCAATGTGCAGCAGATCGATGAGCATCGAGCGGCACTTGGCGTTGGTGACGACCTTGGCGCCCGGATAGAGCATCAGGACATCCGGGATCGATCCGGAATGGTCCTGTTCGGCGTGGTGCGCGACGATGTAGTCGATCTTATCGATGCCCAGGGAGACCAGGTTGCCCATCAGCGTCTGGTTCTTGGCCGGATCGACTGTGTCCAACAGAGCGACCTTGTCGCTGCCCTTGACCACATAGGCGTTGTACGTCGTTCCCTCGGGCAGAGGGATCAGCTCGTCGAAAAGCCGGCGGTCCCAGTCGATGGCTCCGATGGAAAACACGTTGGGTTTGATCTGTCTCATCTCTGCGTTCCTCTTCAGCAATTGGCTCTCGGGAAGGGCTCAGGTCAGAGCAGCTTGCGTGCGGCAGCGAGCGCCGCCTCGTAGTCCGGCTCGCTGGCGACTTCCTTGACCAGTTCCGTGTAGCGGACGATGCCTTGCTTGTCCACCACGAACACCGCTCTGGCGAGCAGACGCGGCCCCTTGATGAGCACGCCGTACGCCGTGCCGAACGCCGCGTCACGATGGTCCGACAGCGTCTTGACGTTCTTGACTCCCGCCGCGCCGCACCAGCGGGCCTGGGCAAACGGCAGGTCCATGCTGATCGCCAGCACGACGACGTCCTCGCCCATCTTGGCCGCGGCCTCGTTGAAGCGGCGGGTCTCTGTGTCGCAGACCGGCGTGTCCAGCGAGGGGACCGAAGTGATGATCCGCGCCTTGCCCTGGAAACTCGACAGTTTGACCGTCGACAGATCATTCGCGGTCAGTTCCACGTCCGGCGCCGCCTGGCCGACTTTGATTTCCGGGCCCAGCAGCGCGACCGGATTGCCTTTCAGCGTCACCAAACCTGTTCGCTCTTTCATGGGTGTCTCCTTGTCCTCGTCGGGGCCATCGCATCCGGTTGCCGCGATCATAGCCGCGCAGATCAGCACGCACACGCGGGCCTTGGTCTCAGTAGTTGACCGCTTCGATCTCGAAGTGGGCCTGGGGGTGAGCACAGGCCGGACAGACCTTCGGTGCATCGGGGCCCTCGTGGACGTAGCCGCAGTTTCGACACACCCAGCGCACGGGAGCCGGGCGTTTGAACACAGCGCCGTCGGTGATGTTCTCGGCCAGTTTGACGTATCGGTCTTCATGCCGCTTCTCCGCTATGGCGATCATCTTGAACACCGCGGCGATCTCGACGAACCCTTCCTTCTGGGCGGTCTTGGCGAAGCCGGGGTACATCTCGGTGGTCTCGTAGTGCTCACCGGCGGCGGCCTCCTTGAGGTTCTCCACCGTCTTTCCGATGACACCGGCCGGGAAGCTGGCCTGAATCTGGGCTTCGCCACCTTCGAGGAATTTGAACAGGCGTTTGGCATGCTCCTTTTCCTGGTTGGCGGTCTCTTCGAAGATGGCCGCGATCTGCTCGTAGCCCTCCTTCTTGGCCTGACCGGCGTAGTAGGTGTAACGATTCCTCGCCTGCGACTCGCCGGCAAAGGCGGTCAGCAGGTTCTTTTCCGTCTGGGTGCCCTTCAAACTCATTCGTAACCTCCCTTGACATATAACGCTGATGCATCTGGGTTTACGACGAATGTCCGTCGTCACGATTCCTGGAGGCGACATCGGTCGCACAAGCCTTCGACGCACACGGTCGTTCTCAGCACGGTAAATCCGCCCGTCAGATTCTCCGGTACGGCGATTCGGTCGAACGGTTCGTAGTGAAAGTCCACAATTCTCCTGCACCGGACACACCTGAAGTGCTGGTGGTTGCCCAGATTGGCGTCAAATCGCTTGGCGTCGCCGGAGCCTTCGACGATGAACGCCGCGCCGATCTCGCTGAGCGTCAGGAGTGTCCGGTTGACCGTGTCCAGCGAGATACTGGGGTGGACCCGGCGCACCTGCCGAAAGACCATCTCCGCCGAAGGATGCTCGTCCGTCTCCATGAGGGCCCTGTAGACCGCCATTCGCTGAGGCGTCACTTTCAGTCCCGCCTCGTGACATCTGGCCCGAAATGCATCCATCTTCTGTGTAATCTCCTTGCCATCGGTCGTTTCCGGGGTTCCACTCATGCAGGGTCCCTGCGAATGCTTGCCTGTTCCTGGCACGGTGACTGGTGCCCCATAGGCTCTTTCCAAGCATATTAGGATCAGCTACTATATCGTAGGGACTCCTCGTCGCCAAGCACTTTCTCACCTTGTGGAGGGATTTTTGTGTCCGCGCAAGTTCCCACCAGCGGAAGCTTTACGCTTTGGCGGATGCGATGGTTCTGGAAAACACCCTTATAGACAGGTCTCTTCGTAGACCAAGATGGGAAGTCATGGTACGACGGGGTTGCGGCCTCTCACTTCCACCTGCTCCGGCGTACGGGCAGGCGGTGGCTGCCGTGGCAGTCCGTGCAGAGCCTCTGCTGCGCATCGTCGGCGAAGAGCGGCTTGTGCTCGGCTGTGTCGATCTTGTCCTTGGGATGGCAGACCATGCACGACGGATTGACCCGCTCCTTCGGGAACATGATGTCGGGGGCGGTGCCGTTGCCGCCGGAAGCCCACGATTCGTCGGCAATGTGCGCATCGCTGGCGCCGTGGCACGTGGCGCAGCCGATCCCGGCGCGGGCATGAGTGACCGCGATCTTCTCGTCCAGGTAGTTGGCGTGGCAGACGAAGCAGCGACTGTTGTCGGCTGCCGGCTGGTCCGGCGGGGTCGTCGTCGGCTCCTCATCGAGCAACAGCAGCGGCTCGTCATCCAGCAACAGAGCTTCCTGAGAGGGCGCTGATGACTGTTCGGCCGGTGTTGGGGCCGCGACGTCCGTCTGAGGACGCGATCTGCGGGCAGTCCGTTCACAACCCTGGGCAGCCACGAGAATGGCAGCCAAGGCGACGATGGCCAGGTGGACTATCGGTCCGAGGCGTCTTGACGTGATGATCTGGGGCATCCGTGTCTCCGGCGACCGCCGATGTAGTGTCGACGGCGGGTGGCCGTCAGACGTACTGCCAGTTCTTGAGCCACTGATAGTGATTGGGCAGCCTGGCAAAAGTCTCCCTGCCGACGGTTTCCAACTCCGCGTTCTCCTGCACGTCCAACTGTCGCCGTTCCGACACGGCCTTGATGACGTTGTCCACCTCCTCCATGCGGTTGATCCCCGGGATGGGGACGACCGTGTTGCTGTGGAGGATGTAGCGCAGCGCCAGGCGACCCCGGCGGTTGTCCTGTTCCGCATCGCCGGTGAACAGCGACGCCGCGGCGAACGGTTTGATCCCGAACGCGCCGACGTCCCGCTGCTTGAGCGCATCGAAGAGACTATCCTGCGGGGCCTTCTTCGTCATCGTGGTGAAAGGAAAGCAGACCACTTCGATCTGCGGGAAGTACTCGATCATGAACTGAATCCAGCGCCGGTCGTGCGAGGAGAACCCGATGAAGCGGGCCTTGCCCTGCTTCTTGGCCTTCTCGAGGGCGTCGACGATTTCGCAGGCGGTGTCGAACGTGTGCCGGCCCCCCGGCTCCAGGCAGGTGATCCGCCATAGATCGGTGTAGTCCTGGTCCGAGTCTCGCAGCAGCTCGTCCAGCGATTCGAGCAGCTTCTTCGACGTACGGAAGTCCTCGTTGCGCACCTCCTTGGCGCCGTGCGACAGCGCCAGGTACACCTTGTCGCGCCGTCCCTTCAGCGCCTTGGCGTCCCGTTTGACCTCGTTGTCCCAGCAGGCGTCGATGTAATTGACGCCCATGTCCATGCAGCGGCTGATGATGTCCGCACGCTCCCGGTCGTTGCTGCGCGAGTGTCCTCCGAGACCGACGGCGGAGACCATGATGTTGGTCTTGCCGAGCCGGCGGTACTCCATGTCGGGATGATAGCTGAGAATCCTGGACGTGCCGGCGGCGTCTTCGGCCGCTTTCGCCGCTTGGCCGGCGGCGCCGAGGCCGACCGCAAGGCCCGCTACGGTGGTGGCTGTGTCGCGCATGAACTGGCGTCGTGTCCGTCGTGCGTTTTCCATGTTTGCCCCCTCTGCTATCGAGACTGAGTCAATGGGCGGTTGGTGTCCAGCGTGAAAAGAGCGTGAATCTCGTCTTCCGAAAGAACGCGGCTGTAGATCCGCAGATCGTCGATGAGACCCTTGAAGTTCCGCCCGATCCGGACGTCGAGCTCGTTGCCCGTATCGATGGGCCAGAGGTCCAGAAGCCCGATGTCGTGGATGACGGCGACCTGGCCGTCCAGATAGAGCGTGACATCGTCGTACAGGTTGGGCGCTTCCGCCTGCTGGACCACGACCGCGACGTGATGCCATCGGTCGTCATGGGTCTCGGCGTTCATGTACAGGTAGCCGCCGTGGGGCGTGACGCCGACACGACCGCGGATGAAGCCCAACGTCCACATCTTGCCGAAGTCGGGGGTGCCCCAGGAGACGATCTCCCCGGATGCTGTCGTCGTCTTGATCCAGGCCGCCAGCGTCCGAGGCCGGGTCCCGCCAATGCCCTTGTACTTGGGCACCACGAGATAGTCTTCCTCTCCATCAAGACGGACTGCCTTGCCGATTCGGCCAGCGGCGGAATGTCCGTCGAACGACAACTCTGCTCCGAACACGGCAGTATGCTGGTGTTTCGACGCATCGGCAACCGTCTTTCCACCGGTCTCGTCAAACTTCCACCACGCCGCAAGATTGGGGTCCGTATCAAGGGTGATCGGGTCATCGGATCGAGCGGATGGGGCAATCCACACGAGGAAGATGCCCAGTAACAGGGTGGAACACATACGCATACGCTTGCGATCCATGGGTTTCCTCCCGACCTCGTTTCCGCTACAGGTGCCAGGGGCTTCGCATGGCTCTGGAGAGCAGTGTGTTGGCCTCGTGGCTGTCGGTGAAGAGTTCGGCAACCGGGTCCCAGCGGAGCTTGCTCTTGAGCTGCATGGCGATGTTGCCCAGGTGGCAGATCGTCACTGAGCGATGACCGACCTCGACCGGAGCGGCGGTCTGTCCGCGCGTCTTGATGCAGTCGACGAAGTTGCGGTGGTGATCGTTGCTCTCGTAGAGATGGATCTCGTCCGGACCGATCACGGTGGTCTTCAGCGATTCGGGTTGGCAGGTGATCTCGTCCGAGTAGGTCGGAACCTGAATCCAGCCCTCGGTTCCTTCGAAGCGGTAGATCTCGTCCTCCTGCGTCCTGCAAACCAACTCGGCGCCGTTGGCGTAGCGGGCGCGGAAGTGGACCTTGGTGGCGGTGGTGAACAGGCCGTCCGTGGGAAATTCGCCTCCCAAGTCCTCGATCTCGACCGGTCCCGTGTCGTCGGTGCCGTTGGCCCACTGGACGATGTCGATGCCGTGCGCGCCCAGGTTGGTCGTCTGACCGCCGGAATAATCGGCGCCGAACCGGAACGTGTAAAGGCAGCGGTCCTTGTGATAAGGTGCCCACGGCGCCGGCCCGAGCCACATCTCGTAATCCAGCCACTCGGGCACCGGCATCGGCTTCCAGTCGCTCGGCGGCGCCTGCTTGTTGTTCGGCCCGATTGCAACCAGTGCTCTTTGAAGCTTGCCGATCCGGCCGTTGCGGACCACCTCGCAGATGAAACGGTACAACTGGCTCGATCGGCGCTGGGTGCCGGTCTGAAAGACGACGTGGTATTGTCGAACGGCCTCGGCCACCGCCCGGCCCTCGGCGATGGTCAGAGTCATGGGCTTCTCGCAGTAGATGTCCTTGCCCGCCGCGGCCGCCTGGATCGCGCAGATGGCGTGCCAGTGGTCGGGCGTCGCAATGCACACCGCGTCGATGTCGTCCCGCGCGATCAGGTCGCGGAAATCCACGTACGCGGCGCACCCCTTGTACTGCCCCGAGCCGGCCTTGTGGGCGTAGTCGTCCTCGACGATTCTGGCCGCCGGCTCGCGCCCAAACCAGGCGCCATTCCAGCCTTTCTTGTACCAGTGGCCGTATTCTTCGCTGGCCCGGACGGGGTCGCAAACCGCGAGCACCTGCACATCGGGTTGCGCGAGGAAGGCCCGCATGTTGTTGGTTCCCATGCCGCCGACGCCGATGAATCCCATCGTGACGCGCTCGCTGGGCGCGACGGTTCCGGCCTTGCCCAAGGCAGAAGACCGCACAATCATCGGGAAGGCCAGCGCGCCGGCCGCGGTTGTCTTGAGAAACATTCGTCGATCGATGCGTTTTCCGTTCATGGCATGCCTCCCTTAGAGCTGACGTTTCCCGTCCGTAGGGAAATCAGATGGAACCGCCCCGGGCCCAAACGAGATTGTACCAACTGTCGCAGCAGCCTGCAAAGGCCGGCCGGGTGTTTTTCCACGCGCCGTTGGACGCTCGGCTGGCGCGTCGGTCACGTTACGGACGGACAGAGGTCACGGATGGTCTGCAGGACGGTGTGCAGGTTCCCGTGTTGGTTGGGCGGATCCCACCAGACGTTCCCCTCGACGATCAGCGGCCCGGTGGGCGTCAGGGCGACGTCCCACCCGATGGTCCGCACGGGCAGAAAGTGAGGCGAGGTCTGCCGCACCAGATCGCATGCCTGCGGCCAGAACGGGAGCAAGAATCGCGCGAACGGAATTCTCGTCTTGGGGTGGACGTCAATTGTGACAACGCCACAGCCTGTGTCGGGGATTCGATTGGCGGACTCCAAACAGCCGGACTCCAGGTCAACGGGCGCCTCAATATTGCCGGTCAGACCGTCAAGGAAGGTGTCGACGATCTCCTCGGCCTCGATGACCTTCAGGTGGGCATGCAGAATGCGCACATCGCCGGCGGGCTCCACCAGGGTGATCATTCGGACGGTTTGCAGCGCCTGCGTCCCGCTGAGACGCACGAGGTCCGAATGGCTGTGAACCCGCTCCTGGATCACATATCGGTCATGGCCTGAAGAAACGAGCGCATCGTACAAGACGCTGGACTCGATGCGGTTTTCGAGAGCATCCACGTACCCGCCGCTGACCCTCCGGTAGATATTGAACCCGTTCCCATAGGCCCCTACGGCGGGTTTGACGGCAAATTCCGCCGGCAGGTAGCGTTCGAAGAAGGTCGTCCATTCCTTTGGTGTTCTGATCGCACCACCTGCGCAGGACCAACCCGGCGCGGTGGCCTGAACGACCGCGTACAATCGCGGGACGGGTATGCCCAGAGCAGCGCTGTATCGGTAGAAAAGGTCCTTGTTCTTGAGGAGCGGCGCCCAGCCGGCAGGATTCAAGGCCTCCTGGACCTTCGTCAATCGTTTGCGACTCACATAGCACGACGGCCTATCGTGGGCCGAGGCCGGGTGGAACAGGCCCAGGCGGAATGCCTCGGCGGGCTCGAATCGGTCTCTCCGGCAGACGCGCAAGGCCCGCCGGAAGGCCACAATGGACGGCCAACGCCACAGTCGGTTGACCCGGCGCCAGAGAAGGACAATCTGACCCAGCCGTTGTGCTTTTCGATAGAGCCTGCGTCGTGGCTTGGGCACGGCCGCTCCCCAGCATTCAATCATCGCCGCGAATTCCGTGTCGCATCCGGTAGTACTGCCTCGCCGGGCATGTGCGGAAGTGGCGACCCTCGCCATCGGATCGGGGCAGACGGCGATCTTCCTGGCGTTTTCGCATCTGGGCCTTGTGAAACAAGCTCTCAAGGGATGCCTGCCTCACATTGCCGACGTGGGCCGGCCGGCTGCTGCAAAGCGCGATATCCCCGTTGGTCCAGACCGCCGGATTGCGTTCCACGGGGCACGGATGAGCTCGAAGTTCGCGGAAATACTCCTCTCCAAGGATGGCGACCAGTTCGTGGTAGAGGCTCTCGTACTCCGCAGAGTCAAGAGCGATGTCCGCGTAGTTCTCGATCGCGCGTCCCGCACAGACAGGCGTTTCCAGATGCAGGACCAGATTCAGGTCTTTGCATAGCTGTGCCACGTCCGGCAGCGTGCGGCGGTTCAGCTTGGTGATCAGTGACTCGGCCCTGACCAGGCCCGCGACGCCGGCCGCTCCCTGGGCGTCGAGCAGGTGCTTCAGGCCGCTGGGAAGGCAAACCGTTTTGCTGGCGTCGCCGCAGGAGTACGTGTGCGAGACCCACTCATAGGCGTTTGTCTTGCCCATCATGCGGTCGAACGTGTCCGGATCGAGACTGAACAACTTGAAGTAGGTGATCACATTCCTGGCAATCAGGCGGTCCGCACAGGCTCGGTCAATCGTGGTGCCGTTGGTGAACATGACCACCTGCATGTCTTGCAGACGGATGAAATCGACCAGCTCAAAGATATGGGGATACAACAGCGGCTCACCGCTACCGCTCAGGGACACCGTACGGGCGCCCATCTGTTTGGCCTGTCGGACGACCGATTTTTTCTCATCGGGCGTGAGCACGTCGTCTTTCTCTCTTCCAGCGCCTGTGTAGCAGCTTATGCAGCGGGCGTTGCAGCGATGTGTCACTTCAAGGTACAGCATGCGCACCCGGGGACGCTTGCCGAGAAGAAACCGGACTCGGTACGGCATGTCGCGCAGGGTCTCCAGCAGCCGGACGATCCATTCCCCTTTACAGTCGTTCATGTATGGTTCACTCCAGTGTGACCTCGCCGCGCTGAATCCTCTGCATGAATGACCGGACCTTGAGGAAGTTCTTGCAGGAACGACGCAGGAAGCTCACGGGCCCTCGGGACTCCAGCTTCCGCGCGACGATCGAGTACTCCCGGAAGAACCGGACCAACGCCTGGGCACTGCTAATGGTCCGGCAATGGCCCGTCTCCAGAAGCTCGTTCGTCTGAAGGAAGATCAGCGGGTTGATGAACGCCGCCGTGCCGATCATGACGAAGTCGCAGCCCGTCCGTTCAAGCATGGCTTGCGCGTCGAAGGCCGAATGTACGGCGCCGTTGCCAATGACCGGCAGGTCCACGTTCTCTTTGACCAGCTTGATCGCGTCCCAGTGCGGCGGTCCACAGTACATCTGCCGGACAAAACGGGCATGTACGGTTATGGCGGCGGCGCCGGCCTCCTGGCAGTTCTGTGCGATTCGTACCACGTCTACATCCGGACCCTCGATACCGATCCGGATCTTCACCGTGACAGGAATGCGGGTCGTCTCCACAACCGCGCGAACCATCTCCCGGATGAAAGCCGGGTCGCGCAGCAGGCTCGACGCTCCGTAGCCCTGGTCGATCAGACGCTGGATCGGGCTGCTGCAGTTCAGATCAATCACGCTGGCGAATCGCTGAATCCGACCGGCGGCAACGGCAAGCTCTTTGATATCGCCGCCGATGAGCTGGACGCTGACCGGCCGCTCCTCTTCGGTCGTGACCTCGCGTCGGCCGAGGATGTTGATCAACTCGTCATTATCGGCGGCGGCTACCGCCCGGGCGTCGATAACGCCAACGCAGGTCATCGCCGCGCCCAGGTGACGATACGTCAGACGGATCGAGGGACGCAGCATGCCCCCCATTGCCCCCAGGATGAGTCTGTTGCGCAACGGAATCTCACCGATATGGCCTTGCTTTCTGCCAGTGCGCATCGCATTGACGATCCGAAATCGCTGCCGAAAGGTCGTTTACGTATCCGGCATTGTAACGTCGGGCCCAGCCGTTGGCCATGTGAGAATCTCCAGGAAGGAACGTAGAAGTGCCTCCCTTTACAGCCTATAATGCACAGGTATGACTTCCCACGACGGGCAAGCAAGGACAAGCGTCATGTTGCGTCGAATTCTATACGTATCCAAAGGTGGCAATATCGACGGCAGTCATCGCCAGCTCCTGCTGCTTCTGAAAGGCCTGGACGCGTCTTATGAGCCGACCGTGGTCTGCACGACGGAAGGTCAGATCGTCGGGCAGTTGCGGTCTGCCGGCATTCGCGCTGAAGTGCTGTCGCTGCGCCCCTGGCGGAAACCGCGTCACGCCATTCACCGGTATCAGGACGCCGAGAGGCTCGTTGCGCTCGCCCGATCGATGGAACCTGCCTGCATCCACGCATCAGACATGTGGCTGGGCAATTACGTGAACTGGCTGCGTTGGCGGTTGAGGATCCCTTCGATTGTGCATGTGCGAGGGCCGGTGACGTGGCGGGGGATATGGAAACACCGGCTGTATGCCGCAACCGGCCTGATCTCTATTTCGCCGAAGATCACGCGCGTCCTGCGGAGTGCGTACATCCGTGCCGACCGGATCGTTCAGATTGAGGATGCCGTGGACGTCGATTCGTTCAGGCCCTCGAAGAACCGCCTGGCGGATGTGTCCGGCCACACCGGAGATGGTCCCGTGCTCCAGATCGGTCTGGTCGGTCGCATCGAGCCGGCCAAGCGGCAACTGGAGTTCATCCGGGCCGCACTCGAAGTGCAACGCCACTGGGGCCGGCAGGTGCGCTTCGTGCTCATCGGGGAGGTCCGCAACCGCGCCTACGGCGCCGAGGTGAGTCGTCTGGCACAGGCCGGCGGCTTGAACGGGCAACTGGCCCTCATCGGGCGGAGAGAGGATATGCCTGATGTGCTGAACTGCCTCGATGTGCTCGTGAGTCTGTCGGGCGGATCGGTCATGTACGAGGCGATGAGTTGCGGTCTGTGCGTTGTCTCTGCCGGCTTCACCAAGCCGCGCGAGTCGATCCATCTTCGCGACGGCGAAACGGGCATTGTCACCCCGACGGCTGACCCCCGCGTGCTGGCCGCGATCCTTGGCGATCTCATCGAACACCCGGACACACGGCGTCGGCTGGGCGACGCCGCGCGAACCTGGGCCGTGCGGGAGCTTTCGCACACCAGGATCGCAGCGCAGACGACAGCATTCTACGATCGGATACTGCGGAAGCGGACGCTGTAGAAGTCTGTGGTCAGATGATCCGAGGGGTCCGAAGGGCGCAAGAAGAAGGCCCCTGTCGCAGCAGGACACGAAGGTATTTGCCAGTGCTTGTGTCCAGTTACACGAAATACCCGCCTGCTGCTCTCACAGGGGCCCAACTGAGTTATTCGTGGCTCTCTCCTTTTGTTCCTAACCGCCCCGTGCATGGTCTGGCGTTGGATGCAACAGGCATGCAAGAGTAGATTGACGATGCCGGTTTTGGCTAAGAGGACCTTGCTGGTCTTCAGCTTCGAGCCACCGTTCTGAACTTTTTCATTCTTTCGCATCGGCCAGACGCAGGAGTTTTCTTGAGTGCATTTTCGAGAAGAATTCGATTGTGCCGGCGGCAGAGGAACACGGAGACACCGGGCCCTTCCCGCGCGGATTTCCTTGCTGTCGCGAGCTGCGCAGAATGCCACCTTGCGGCGAACGAGAGCCTTGACCAGTTTGCCTCAGCGTTTGTGGTTTGACCGGTGCAGCGTCATTGGGACGGTACGCCGCGGCCTCAAAAAAAAGAGCGCGTGCGAAGAAATAGGCATCCACATTTACGCCACATGTACGCCTCTACATGGGTCGAGGGAGATGGACCCAATCACCGGGAGCACCGCCTGAATCCCACTCGGCTCCAAAGGGGCGCCTACCACTTCGGAGTCTGCATCGGCGGTGCTCCTCCTTTCTTGTTCAATACGACTGGATGTCTATCGGATTATCGGGGATTTGCCGTCTCCAATGGACGCTGCTCGCCAGAGACGGAATTCCTTGACACGACGTCCGATAAATGCGATAATCCCATATGTATCAAGTACATAACATGTCGTCCGGCAGCCGACCGTGGGACCGTTGCCGGACAGGAGTGGGAGATGGTTGCGTTGTTGAGCCCCGGAGCGGGCCGACGGAGATGACCTGAGGTCTGGGCCGATGAAAGGACCCGGTGATGAAGGGGTATTGCGTGCGGTTGTTGCTCGTCGGTTTGGCGAGTCTGGCGTTGGGCTGTTCTGCCGCGTCTGAGAAATCGAGGCCCGAGCGGCTCGGAGTCCCGGATGTGACAGTGGTCACCACGGCCGTAGCGCCGATGGCGGGTTCATCCGGTGGGCATCCGCAATTGGTGCGATGCGGATTTGCTATCCGGGATTTTCGCGCGATTCGCGACGAGTACGGGCGGGTCCACGCCATCGGAGAAATCGAGAACGTAGGGACGGCGACGCGCGGCGTGGAGTTACAGGTGGCCTTGCGCGACACCGGCGGGCGCCTGGTCTCGGTGGGGCATTTCTGCCCCGCGGCCGGAAACAACATCATCCCCGGCGAGATCTGGCCCTTCACCCACTCCTTCGGTAAGCAGGACCAGGGGGCGCTGGCCGAGCTGAGGATCGTGGACGCGTTCCGATCCATGGGTGATTTCGATCCGTAGCGGATGCGCGGCATATCCCGACGACGTGCATCGTACAAGCCCGATGGGCAGAACACGGACCCGGCCTCACTGCTCCAGCGGCATCAGTTCCACCTTGCGGAACTCCAGCGGATGGCTCTCGGCTTGCAGGGCAACATAACCTTCGCGGAGCATGGTGTTCTCGTCTTTGATCAGCTTCTTGGCGTCTGCGTCACTGTCGTCGAGTTGGGGTTGCTCGTATTCGAGCACGACCTGGCCGTTGACGAGGTGCCTGATCTTCCCATTGCCGTGGACTTCGATCTCCATCGTCACCCACTGGTCGCCGTGATATGTCTGCGATTTGGAGTTGTTGCAGTGCTGGGTGATCAGCTTGTCGTTCATCACGATGTGCGTTCCCGGCGTGCAGACGTTGGCGGTCGAGCGCTCGTCCGTGCCGTTGCCGCCGAGCATCTGGGCCTCGATGGAGACGGGGAAGTCCTGGTCTTTGCGCATGGTCTTGGGCGACTGGCAGTGGAACATGATGCCGCTGTTGCGGAAGGCCCAGCCCGGACCGCCGGGGGTCTGCTCGCCCACGAAGCGGTATTCTACGCGCATACGATAATGGGAGAAGGGCGTCTCGTAAAACAGGTGGCCGAATTTGCCGTCGAACTTCTCATACTGGTCGTAGCAGACTCTCAGGACGCCGTCCTCGACGCGGAACGTGTTCCCGAAATTGTCGTCCAGCTCGTAACCGGTGATCTTGGGGTGCCAGCCTTTGAGGTTCTTGCCGTTGAAGAGGCTGATCCATCGAGGCTCGTTCGATCCGCTCGCCTGCGACGCGCATCCGGCCGAGCACATCATGCCCACCAGAGCGAAGCACGCGATCGCGAACAGACTCCGTCGGCGATTGGTGGGGGACAATGAGGACATCGTATCGTTTGTCATGATTTCACTCCTTGCGTGTTGACCTGAGCCTGTTGGGGGACGATGAAGAAGGCATGCCTCATGCTCCATCGCCGACGCGGATGAACAGATGCGTGATCGCCTGCCGGCCGCGTTCGTCGCTGCGCCGGACCGTGGCGATGTAGCAGCCGGGTTTGCGGTAGGCGTGCTTCGTCACCGCGTAGCCCTCGGGATTGTGGGCGTCCACATTGCCGTCGGACTGCACGGTCACTTCGGGACTGCCGTCTCCGAAATCCCAGACCTCGCGACCGTGCGTGGTGCGGAAGGTGCGGACTTTGAAGGTCAGCTCGTCACCCGCTTTGATGTCCGACGTAGGGTAGTACGCCGCGTGGATGGTGGGCGGCAACAGATCGGGGTGGGCCTTGTCGAAAACCTGGACCACCGCGAAGTCGTAGTCGATGTTCCCGCGAGCGTCGGTGATCCTCAGAATCTCGTTGTACTCGCCCGGCTCGTCGTAGGTGCGCCGCACCTTCGCGCCGAGGGCCGATCCGCCGTCGCAAAACGTCCACTCGAACTTCTCGATCGTCCCGCAGCGGCTCCAGGACCGGCCGGCGTCCAGTTCGACCGATTCGCCGGCCCAGCCCACGCAGTGCGGTCGCGCCACCGCGATGATCTCGGGACGATACTGGCGCTGACAAGCCTCCCAGGCAAACGCGTAGGCGTTCTGAATGCCCCACTGGCCCGAAGGCTGCCGGCAGGTGATGTCGAAGTGCAGGTGGGACCAGCCGCCGCTGGCGCCTTCCTTCCCGAGCACCCCGATCTTCTGGCCCATCCGGACACGCTGACCTGGCTTGACGGAGGCGTCTATCTGGCACAGGTGGCTGTATCGGTAGAACCAGCCACGGTCGTCCAGCGTGTAAATCACGTCGTATCGCGGGCTTACGGGAGTGTCTTCATAGCCGCCCAGCGTCTCAGTGCCCGCCGAGACCACCAGGGCGTCGGTGGCGGCGACCACCTCGACCAAGCCCTCGGCCCCCCCGAAATCCAGGCCATAGTGATAGTAAATGCTCTTCTTCGCGGGAACCTCTCCGCCGTCCACGAAGACCGGGACGTTGGCCATTTGCGTGTCGGAGGCGAACCATCGCTGCTTAGCCGGGTAGACGAACGTTTCCGGCCGGATCAGAGGCGAGTCCGCAGGCCAGAGACGGATTCTCGCGTCCTTGACCAGCCCCCAGGGATTGTCCTTGCTGTTGTCCTGGGTGTAGCCTCGGGTCACGGGGCAGTCGATTCGCACTCCGCCCGCCGTAACCGGCAGGTGATACGTCGAGGAAACCAGCGATATCGCCTGGCCGTTGATTTCGACATCCACCGTTGCCCGGCGAACGGCCCTGCACACGCTGTCGCGGATTTCCTCCAGAGCGAGCAGCCTGACGGTTGCCTGGGAGCCGTCGTGGAGTTGCACGGTCTGGGACTGGCCGACATCCAGGTCGACAGTCCGGACCAGAGGCGGCAGTTTGCGTGCGACAGGCTGGGCCGGCGCCACCGGCGTGCTCAGTAGAAGCAGAAGAACGGATAGGTCAACGAAGGGCGACAACCGTCTGCCGATGTGTCCCATGCAGCACCTCCAGAGTTGCGGCCCACGCGGGCAGGCCAATAGCGATTTCCTGGGATTCGACGGTAGCGGACCGGCGTGGAATCGTCAACCTCGGATCGTTCGAAAACGTAGACACAAAAGGGGTAATGGAGCCAATGGGAGTCGAACCCACGACCTCTTGCATGCCATGCAAGCGCTCTCCCAACTGAGCTATGGCCCCGTGGACCCGTATGTTAGCACACCCCCTGGCGGGGGGCAAGCAATTTTTCACGGGTATTTTGCTCTTGCAGAGGGGCGATGGGCCAATAGACTCTGGGGGGCCATAGTCCTCCGCGACCGTGGGGATTTTCGGACCTTCGCCCGGTGGCCCTCGGAAGATTGGGAAAGGAAAGCTCGTTTTGGTCAAACGAGAGCGCATAGAAATAGCCGGCCAGGTTCAGGGAGTGGGCTTCCGGCCGGCCGTGTACAGGCTGGCCTGCGAGCTGGGTCTGGCGGGCACGGTCTACAACGACACCACTGGGGTCACGGTCGAGCTTCAAGGGTCCAAGGCCCGGATCGACGAGTTTGTACACCGTTTGCAGGCCGGCGCGGACAAGCTGCCCTTGGCCCGGATTCGGTCGTGTATAAGAATAGATATCGAGCCGGTCGAGGGGCAGGAGGCTTTCACTATCGGCCGAAGCGATCCGGCCGGGACCGCCCTGTCCCAGGTGACCGTCGATATCGCTACATGCCGGGACTGCTTGGCCGAGCTGGGCGACCCCAACGACTTCCGTTATCGCTACCCCTTCATCAATTGCACCAACTGCGGGCCTCGATACTCCATCGTCAGGGTCATCCCGTACGACCGGCCCAACACGACGATGGCGGTTTTCCCGATGTGCCAGCGCTGTGCGAGTCAGTATGCGGACGTGGCCGACAGGCGATTCCACGCCCAGCCGGTGGCGTGTCCGGCGTGCGGACCGAGCATCCAACTGGTCGACCCGGCCGGCGCGGTCCTGCAAACCGGGACCGATCTGGTGCTTTCCGAAGCCGCTCGCCTGCTGCGCGAAGGCAGGATTCTGGCGATCAAGGGCGTCGGCGGCTTCCACCTGGCGGTCGATGCGCTGAACGACGAGGCCGTGCGCAGGCTCAGGCAGCGCAAGCGTCGCGATCATAAGCCGTTTGCGATGATGGCCGGTTCGGTCGACGCGATTCGCAAGTACGCTGTTGTTGACGATTTGGCCAGGCAGATTCTCACAAGCCCGCTGGCACCGATCGTGTTGTTGCCCAAGAAGCAGGGCATGCGGATTGCGCCGTCGGTGGCTGACGGGGTCAATACGTTTGGCTTCATGCTCTGCTACGCGCCGCTGCACGTGCTGCTTTTCGCGGAAGGGCTCGACGTGCTCGTGATGACGAGTGCCAACCTCTCGGACGAGCCGCTGATCTGCAAGAACAACGTGGCGCTGCAACGGCTGGGCGAAGTGGCCGATGCGTTCATCATGCACGACCGCCAGATCCATCGGCAGGTGGACGACTCGATCATCCACCTGATCGACGGCGAGCCGGTCCCGCTGCGCCGCGCGCGGGGATACGTGCCGGCACCGATCCTGATCGAGCGAAGCGCGGGACCCGATATCCTCGCCGCCGGCGCCGATCTGAAGAACACGTTCTGTCTGGTCAAGCAGAACCAGCTCATCCTCAGCGAGCACATCGGCGACCTGGAGGACGCCGAGGTCTATCGGCATTACGTCGGCTCCATCCAGCATCTGCGCAGGCTGTTCGAGGTGGAACCCGAGGTGGTTGCCTGCGATCTGCACCCTGGATATCTCTCCACTCGCTACGCTCGATCCCTTTCCGGTGTAAGAGTCATTCCCGTCCAGCACCACTGGGCCCACATCGCGTCCGTGCTCGGCGAGCACGGCCACGCCGGCCCGGTCATCGGCATCGTGTGCGACGGAACCGGCTACGGCCCCGACGGCGCCATCTGGGGTTGCGAGTGCCTGATCGCTTCGCTGACGCAGTTCAAGCGGTTCGGACATCTCGACTACTATCCGCTGGCCGGCGCAGATCGCGCGAGCAAAGAGGCGATTCGGCCGCTGCTGAGTCTGTTGCGACAGGCGCATGGTGACGATCTTCGCGCCAGCGATTTCGCCTGGCTGCTGGAGCGCATCGAGCCCGACGGAACCAAGCTGAATACACTTCTTGAACAGATCGACAAACGCGTCAACACGGTCAACACGTCGAGCCTGGGGCGGGTCTTCGACGCCGTTGCGGCGATTCTCTCGCTTGGCGGATACAATCACTTCGATGCACAATTGCCGATGGCGCTCGAATCGATTGTCGATCCGCGCGTCGATGCCGACTATCCGTTCGACCTGATCGAGCGCGAAGGCGAGCCGGTGAAGATCGATCCGCGTGCGATGATCCGGCAGATCGCGGAAGAGACGCAGCAAGGCAGCGATGCAGGCCGCGTCTCTGCGAAGTTCCACAACACCGTCGCCGAAGCCCTCCTGGCGGTGGCTCAGGCCGCCCGACGGAAGACGGACCTGGAAGTCGTCGCGTTCAGTGGCGGCGTCTTCTGCAACCGCTATCTGGCCAACCGTCTGATTGCGCGTTTCAAGCAGGCGGGTTTTGCGGTATTATGCAACCGGGATGTCCCCGCCAACGACGGCGGCATCGCCCTCGGCCAGGCCGCTATCGCCGCCCGCATCCTGGATGAGAGTTCGTGAGAAGGTACAGATCAGTATGTGCTTAGCCATACCGGCGAGAATTGTGGAATTAGAAAACGATCGTGCGATGGTCGATGCGATGGGCAATCGCTTCAAGGCCAAGACAACGCTCCTGCCCGGCGCGAAGCTCGGCGACGTCGTGCTGGTTCACGCGGGCTTTGCCATCGCGCGGGTCGATGAGGAAGAAGCCAGGAAGACGTGGGAGCTGTTCGCCGAGATCGAGGACTTCGAGAAGACGCAGAACCGGATCTCGGGATAAGGCCATATGCTCGACAGGATCGCCAAAGCGCAACAGCAGATCGACCACGCGTGTCGGACGCTGGGCCGGCCGATCACCGTCATGGAAGTCTGCGGGACCCACACGGTCGCGATCTTCCGCAGCGGCATCCGGTCCACGCTGCCGGAGGGGCTCAAGCTCCTGTCGGGGCCGGGGTGCCCTGTCTGCGTGACCGACCAGGGCTACATCGACGCGGTCCTTGAGTTGGCCCAACGCGACGACTGCATCATCGCCACCTATGGCGACATGATCCGCGTGCCGGGCAAGGACGGATCGCTGGAGACCTGCGCCGCGAAGGCCGACGTCCGGGTCGTGCTCAGCAGCGAAGACGCGCTGCAACTGGCCCGCGACAACGCCGACAAGACCGTGGTGTTCATCGCGGTCGGGTTCGAGACGACTGCGCCCGCTTCTGCGGTGGTCGTCAAGGAAGCGGCCCGGGAGGGGATCAAGAACTTCTGCATCCTCAGCGGTCACAAGCTGATCTTGCCGGCGATGCGTGCGCTGCTGGGCGGGATGAACGACCGCGTCGACGCGTTTCTTTGTCCGGGGCACGTCAGCGTCATCATCGGAGCCAGCGCGTTCGCGGAGATCGTCAGCGATTTCGGCCGGCCTTGCGTCGTTGCCGGTTTCGAGCCGCTGCAAATTATCGAAGCCCTTGCGGAGATCTGCCGGCAGCTCTCCAATGAGAAGGCGGAACTCAAGTCGATCTACAACGCAGTCGTCACCGAGCAGGGCAACGTCGCCGCGCAGCGAATCATCGCAGAGTGTTTCGAGGCGGCCGACGGTTACTGGCGCGGTCTTGGGAAAATAGAGAAGAGCACGCTCGTGCTGAAAGAGCAATACAGGCGGTTCGATGCCTTCGCACGATTCGGCCTGAGTGATGAGCCCGGCGAGGACCTGAGCGGATGTCGATGCGGCGAAGTCCTCTGCGGACTCATCGAGCCGCCGCAGTGCGCGCTGTTCGCCACGCGCTGCACGCCGGCCAAGCCGATCGGACCGTGCATGGTCAGTTCCGAAGGCACCTGCGCCGCGTGGTACAAATACGGACGAAGGAGTTAGGGTGAGCGATGGCACAGCATGAACCGGAGCGCATCCTGCTCGCCCACGGCGGCGGGGGGCAACTGACCAGTCAACTCATTCGCGAGCTTGTTCTGCCGCACCTTAGGAACGAGGCGCTCTCGCCGCTCGGTGATTCCGCTCGCCTGGAGTTGGGATCGACC
The DNA here is from genome assembly GCA_012744475.1 of Phycisphaerae bacterium. Classification (GTDB taxonomy): domain Bacteria; phylum Planctomycetota; class Phycisphaerae; order Sedimentisphaerales; family Anaerobacaceae; genus Anaerobaca. The sequence goes on along the minus strand of JAAYBV010000051.1, from coordinate 80,460 downwards.
TCCATCTGCCTGACGACCGACAGCTATGTGGTCAAGCCGCTGTTCTTCCACGGTGGAGACATCGGCAAGCTGGCGGTCTGCGGCACGATCAATGATCTGGCGGTGGCCGGGTCGAGGCCGGTGGCACTGACGCTGTCGCTGATCATCGAAGAGGGTTTCGAGAAGCCGCTCTTGGAGAGAATCCTCCAGAGCATCGGCCGGACGGCTCGAGAGAACAACGTTTCCGTCGTCACCGGCGACACCAAGACCGTCGAGCGCGGTTCGGCCGATGGGCTGTTCATCAACACCGCCGGCGTGGGCGTCCGATTGCCCGGCGTCAATCCCGGCTTGGATCGCATCAAGGTCGGCGACAAGGTCCTGCTCAACGGTACGATCGGCGATCACGGCATGACGATCATCTCGCAGAGAGAGGGGATTGAGTTCGAGTCCCGGCTCGTCAGCGACTGCGCCGCGCTGGCGGACCTGACATGTATGTTGTTCGAGAGGACCGGCGTCAAGTTCATGCGGGATGCGACGCGCGGTGGGCTGGCGGCGGTGCTGAACGAGATCGTCGAAGGCGCCGGCCTGGCCATCGAGATTCGCGATGCGAACATTCCCGTCAGACCGTCGGTGCAGGCGGCCGCCGACATGCTTGGCTTTGACGTCCTGAACATCGCCAACGAGGGCAAGTTCGTCGCGGTCGTATCGCCCGAGACGGCGGATGCGTGCCTGGAGCTGTGTCGAAGCCATCCGTTGGGTCGCGACGCTGCTCTGATCGGCGAGGTAGTCGCCTCGCAGGGTGTGCCGCTCGTCGAGCTGCGCACGAAGATCGGCGGCCGGCGGATCGTGCAGATGCCCTACGGACGCGAATTGCCGAGGATCTGCTGATGCACGAGGCGGCAGTGGCCCAGGGATTGATCGAGGCGATCCTCTGCGAAGCGGAGAAGCAGGGCGGCAGACCGATTCGCGCCAGGATGAGCTGCGGCACGCTCAATGCGGTCAACGACGAGGTTGTTCGCTTCGCATTCGAGGCCATCGCTGAGGGCACCGTCTGCGAAGGGATGACCCTGGAGATCGAGCACAAACCATTGCAGGCCAAGTGCAGAACGTGCGGTGGAACATATATCGTAACGCTGTCGGACGCGCGGTGTCCGCGATGCGCCGGCACCGATTTTGAATTGCTTCCCGACGCCCCTCTGGTGTTGGATGAGATCGAATTCGAGAAGGAGTAAGCGATGGAAAAGGTCAATGTCGGCTCACGCATCCTCGGCGCCAACGAGCAATACGCGATGAAGAACATTGAGCTCCTGGCGCAGCGCAAGCAGTTGTGCCTGAACATGATCTCTTCTCCAGGCTCGGGCAAGACGACGATCCTCGTACGCACGATCAGCGATCTGAAGGGACAGCTCCGGATCGGCGTGATCGAGGGCGACCTTCAGACCGACATCGATGCCCAGCGCATCCGCGCGACGCAGGCGCCGGCGATTCAGATCAACACGGAAGGCGCCTGTCACCTTTCGGCCCGGCAGGTGTATGAGGCGCTTGGCAGGCTGCCTCTCGACGCTCTCGATGCGATCGTCATTGAGAATGTCGGCAATCTGGTTTGCCCGGCGGCGTTCGAGTTGGGTGAAACTGGGAAAATTGTCGTGCTCTCCGTGGCCGAAGGCGACGACAAACCCGTAAAATATCCCGGCATCTTCGCCAAGAGCAGGGCGCTTCTCGTCAACAAGATCGATCTGCTGCGCGGCGCGCTTGTCGAGTTTGACCTCGACCGGGTGAAGGCCGATGCGCGGCGGCTCAACAAGAGCATCGAAATCTTCCCCGTCTGCGCCAAGAGCGGCGAGGGGATGCAGAACTGGTACGACTGGCTCGGCGCGCAGGTGCGTCAGTCGCGTTTGTAGAGCCCGCGTTCGCAGATGTAGCGCCAAACCTCGGGGCAAAGCATGCGGCGGACGTCTCTGCCGGCGGCCAGACGCTCGCGGATCTCTGTGCTGCTGATGGGAATGGACGGCGTCCGGATCACATCGCGGCGGAGCTTTTCGACGCGATCCGGCCCCAGCGCCGCCAGATGCTTTCCAAACGACGGCGCCTCATAGCCCCCTCGCACCATGACCGCCAGATGGCATGCGTCGATCAGCTCGTCGATGCGATGCCACAAGACTAGGTCGTTCACGCTGTCGGCGCCGAGCAGCCAGTAGATCGACGTTTCCTCGCCGTACTCCTGCTGAAATCGCTTGACGGTGTCGATGGTGTAGCTCGGGGCCGCTCGGCGCAGCTCGCAGTCGCTTGCCGAGAACCCCTTGCCGCCCTGAATGGCCAGCTCGATCATGCGCAGTCGATCGTCGTCGGACGCGCGAGGAAAAAACCCTTTCAACGGCGAACACTTCGCAGGAATGAAGACAACTTCCTCCGCTTCGATCTGCTCGGCCGCCGCCTCGGCCACCTGTGTGTGACCGAGATGAATCGGATCGAATGTGCCACCAAACAATGCGATCTTCTGTCTTGCCATGAACAATTAACAATGAAGTTGTGCGATCTTTCCATCGAATCAGACGGCGACGCGCAAGAAAAATCTGATCTCAACATCGATGTAGAAGACACGGTTCGAGCGTGAAAGTCAAGGGGTATGTCCTGACACGGTGTTGCCGTGCGACAGCGTCTTCTGCGCAAGGCAGTGACGTACGCAGAAGGACGATAGATGCGATTGGATGCGTGCGAACAGGCGGTTTGCACCACGTGTGTCACGCATAGACCGATCCCACGTCGTGACGTCGCGCGCATGCGTCTTGGGGCGTCGTGAACGAGTTCGCATGGGGCGTGCGTCGCGCGTCGCGCGTCGAACGGAATCGCGTGCGTGAAAAATTTTTATGAAGTATTTCGGAATAAATGGACGATACAAAGCGTAACAGATGCTATTATTATTTTCCGTGATGATGCGAACATCGTGTTATCGAGTAAAGTGAATACAGAAAGCATTGTTTGTGGTCAGCTTGAAGGAGAAAAGTAATGGCCAAGAAGAAAGCAGCAAAGAAGAAAGTCGCCAAGAAGACCAAGAAGGCCGCGAAGAAGGCGACGAAGAAGAAGGCCACCAAGAAGAAAGTGGCCAAGAAGAAAAAGTAACACCAGCACTTCGCCTGGAGCCTGTCGGCCCGACCGCTTTTTGGTCTCGGGCGGTTCCATCTGGGCGGCACCTGAAAGGGTGAGACCAACAAGATTCGTTTGGAACGTGGCAGGCTTTTGGAAAATGGAAGACTCTCCTGGATCAGGGGAGTCTTCCATTCTTTTTGGGGGTGTCCGCATGCGGAAGGCGCCGGCGACGTGGGTCGTGGCGATGCGTCGCTCTTCGCTTCCTTGCAATTCGGCCGGTTTCTCCTATACTGTCATCGCGGCACGGCCGTCAACGCGAGTGCCGTCGGATATGGAAACTGCTTGAGGAGAAACCCGGTCGATGGACTTTTTCAATTACCGAGCGGGCCGGTTGCTCGCCGAAGAGGTGGAGGTCGAACGCATCGCGTCGGAGGTGGGCACGCCCGTATACGTGTACAGCAAGGCCACGTTGCAGGACCATCTGCGCAAGGTGCACGCCGCTTACCAGACGCTGGAGACCACGGTGTGCTTTTCGGTCAAGGCGTGCGGCAACGTGAGCATCCTGAAGCTGATGGCTGCCGAGGGCAGCGGCTTCGACATCGTCAGCGGCGGTGAGCTATATCGGGTGCTCCAGGCGGGGGCGGACCCTTCGAAGGTGGTCTATGCGGGCGTCGGCAAGACGGATCGCGAGATCGTTGAAGCTCTCGACGCCGGGATCGGATACTTCAACATCGAGTCGGAAGAGGAGCTGACGAACCTGATTCGCCTGGCTAAGGCGCATGTCGCGTCCGGCCGCGCCAAACCCAAGGCGGCCCTGCGCGTGAATCCCGACGTGGACTACAAGACCCATGTCTTCCTGACGACGGGCAAGAAAGAGACGAAATTCGGCGTCGATATCGAACGGGCGGTTGCCGTCTTCGATGCGTACGCGGACAACCCCTCCGTCGATCTGTGCGCGTTGCACGTCCATCTGGGCACGGGCGGCAAGACCATCGATCCCTATGTGGAGGCGGTCGAGAAGGCGCTCGTTCTGGTCGATCGACTTCGCGAGAAGGGGCACCGCGTCGAGGCGCTGGACCTCGGCGGAGGCTACGGCGCCGATTATGAGACGGATACGGTGCCCTCGGCGGCGGAATATGCCGCCGGAATTGTGCCGCTACTCCGGGGCCGGGACCTCAAGCTGATCCTGGAACCGGGCAAGAGCATCTGCGCCAACACGGGGATTCTCGTGACGCGCGTGCTCTACACCAAGCAGGGCGGAAGCAAGCGGTTCGTCATCATCGATGCGGCGATGAACGACCTCATCCGCCCGTCCCTGTACGACGCGTTCCATTTCATCTGGCCGGTCCGCGTGGAGCCGCGGTTCGAGCCGGCGGTTCGAAGCAAGGAGCTGCACATCGAAGGCAGCGAGACGGTGGACGTCGTCGGGCCCATCTGCGAGGGGGCCGACTTCCTGGCAAAGGACCGGCCGATCCCGCACGTCGAGCGTGGCGACCTGATGGCGGTCTTCACCGCCGGCGCCTATGGGTTCACCATGAGCAGCAACTACAACGCGCGGCGTCGCGCCGCCGAGGTCCTTGTCGACGCGGATGCCTTCCGGGTGATCCGCAGGCGGGAGAGCTACGAAGACCTGGTGGCCCTCGAACGATAGGCCATGAGGCGGAAGTGGCGATCGGTCGCCGTTCGGTTAGAAGGTGCGCTCGACGAATCCCGTATCGGTCTTGCCTTTGACGAACAGGTTGTGCGACAGGATCGCCAGGCAGGCGGGAATCGTGGTCTTGACAGGCTCGATGACGAATTCCTGCAAGGCGCGTCGCATCGTCGCAATCGCCTCGGCTCGCGTTTCCTGATGGACGATGATCTTGGCGATGAGCGAGTCGTAGTTCGGCGTGATCGTCCAGCCCTGGTGGACGTGCGTATCGATGCGGATGCCCAGCCCGCCGGGAGCGATGTATCTGGAGATCGTTCCCGGTGAAGGCGAGAAGTTGTTGGACGGGTCTTCGGCGTTGATCCGGCATTCGAGGGCCACGCCGTGGTGCTTGATGTCGGTCTGACGCAGCGTGATCGGTTCGCCTCCGGCGATGCGGAGCTGCCATTTGATCAGGTCCTGGCCGGTGACCATCTCGCTGACCGGGTGCTCGACCTGGATGCGGGTGTTGACCTCGATGAAGTAGAAGTTCCCCTCTTTGTCCAGGAGGAACTCGACGGTGGCGGCGTTGACGTAACGGGCTTCCTTGATCAGACGGATGGCAGCCTCCGCCAGACGCTCGCGCTGTCGCTCTTCCAGCACCGGGCAGGGCGATTCCTCGATCATCTTCTGGTGGCGCCGCTGGATGGAGCAGTCCCGCTCGAAAAAGTGAACGGCGTTGCCCTCCCGGTCGGCCATGACCTGGACCTCCACGTGTCGCGGCTCGACGATGAACTTCTCCATGTAGACGCTGCCCTCACCGAAGGCGGCCTCCGCTTCGGCCTTGGCGGAGGCCATCGCGGCGCGCAGACTGATGTCGTTGTGGACGACGCGCATGCCGCGGCCACCGCCGCCGGCCACGGCCTTGATGATGATCGGATAGCCGATCTCGTTGGCCAGTCGCAGCGCCTCTTTCTCGTCCTCGATGACGCCCTCGGAGCCGGGAACGACCGGGACCTTGGCCCGGCGTGCGAGCTTGCGGGCTTCGACTTTGTCGCCCAACAGCCGCATCGCCTCGACCGGAGGCCCGATGAAGGTGATGCCGCAATCGCTGCAAATCTGAGCGAAGTTGGCGTTCTCGGCGAGGAACCCGTATCCGGGATGGATCGCGTCGACGTTGGTGATCTCGGCGGCGCTGATGATGCGCGGAATGTTCAGATAGCTCTGGTTGCAGTCGGGCGGTCCGATACACACCGATTCATTCGCCAGCCGCAGGTACGAGGCGTTTCGGTCGGCCTCGGAATAGACGGCGACGGTTTCGATGCCCATCTCGTGGCAGGCCCGGATGACGCGAAGCGCGATTTCACCTCGGTTGGCGATAAGGACTCGTGACAGCATTGGCGGCTACTCTCTTCCTCAACGGCGTCCTCGTGGTGGTCCGGCGGGACACCACGCCGCGCCGGCTCACGCGTTATTCCGGCTTGACCTTGAAGAGGACCTGCCCATACTCCACGGCCTGTCCGTTGGCCACTCGCTTTTCCACAATCGTGCCGCTGATCTCGGCCTTGATCTCGTTCATCACTTTCATCGCTTCGACGATACAGACCACCGTCTGGGCGTCGACGTGAGCGCCGATCTCGACGTACGGATCGGAATCCGGACTGGGGGCCTCGTAGAAGGTGCCGACGATGGGGGACTTGATTTCGAGCAGGTCGTCTCGAACCGCCGTTGCGGCCGGCGCCGCGTCGGGCGCCCCGACGGGGGCCATGAGGCCGGGAAGCGAGGCGATGATGGGATTGCCTACCGGCCCGGGGTGCGGCGGTTCGGCTCGCCGCAGGGAGATCCGGTCGTCGCCGTGCTGGATATCGATCTTCACAAGATCGTTCTCCTTCATTATCTTGATCAGATCTCGTATCTTCTGCACATCGGCGTCTTTCTCGGCCATGACCTTGTCCTTTCTGGAAACCCGCGATGATTCCCCGGAAGGCCCCTACAAAAAGTCCCCTGACGGGGATCTGGATAGCACCCTGGATTTCTGCGCCAGTATAGCGGTTTGTCGGCCCCGTGCAACACAATTTCCCGGCCTGGGCAGGGGGAAGCAGTCGGCAGGTTCCGCCTTGCGGCCTCTGCTGCTTTCGCCTGGGTCGCAACGGGGTGTCGTCGAGAGGGGAATTGGGCCTCGACGCCCCCAAAAAGAAAGCCGCGGCGCCTGATCGACGCCGCGGCCTGAATCACCTGGATGGAGCATTCTGCTCGAACTTACTGCTCGTAGATGTGCGTGGCCTCCGTGTGCTCGATCGGCAGGGCCAACTGATCCGTGTGCATGCTCACCTTGAACCGCACATCGCCGGCGCGGGCGCCGCGGACGACGACGCGCCAGGTGGCCTTGGCCTTGGGTTCGAGGGTTCGCAACGGTGCGAAGTTGACCGTCTTGCCCATGAGCGATCCGGCGGTTGCGCCAGCCGAGGAGACGTACTGGACCTTGTCGTCCAGCGTGCAGACGATGCGGACGTTCGAATCGGCGGCCGAGCCCTCGTTGACGACCGTAATCAGGTACGTCGTGGTGTGCGAGACTTCCACCGGGTCTTCCAGATCGATGACCTGCAGACGCGAGGCCGGGATGCCGGTGATCGACGTCTTGGCCGAGTCGGTGACCGTCTCGGTGCAGTAAGCGGTCGCGGTGGCGGTTGCCATCACTTCGCCTTCTTTCATCGGGGTGTACGAGACGCGAACCGACTTGGAGGCGTTCGGCTCGAGCGTGCCGAGTTCCCAGACCAGCTTGGAGCCGGCCGTCTGTGCGCCGGCGGTCGCCTCGATGGAACTGACTCCCGGCGGAATCAGGTCTTCGACCATCGTATCGCGAGCCGGGCCATCGCCCTTGTTCAGGACCGTGATCTCGTAGGTCACCGCGCGGCCGAGGTACTGGCGCTGCGGCCCGGACTTTGTGATGCTCAGGATCGGCTGGCGAACGCTGGTCATCGTCGATTCCGACTCGGCCCTCAGGCCCGAAGCGGAGGTGGCAATGGCCCTACTGACGTAGGCGCCCGTCTTGGTGGCGCGCAGCTTGATCGAGAACCGTCGCGATTCACCGGCGATGAGAGTCCCGGCGTCCAGGACCACCTTGCCCTTGCCGTCGGTGGTTTGCAGCCCGACGGGCAGCGTGTCGACGATCTGCACGTTCTGGGCGGCGCCGGTTCCCGTGTTGGTCACGACGTAATCGACCGGAATCGGCTCACACAGGACCGCCTCGCTCGGAGCGGATCGTTGGAGTTCCAGCGTCGGCTCCACCACCTTGACCATGGCGCAGTCGCGAATCGTATGAGTGATGGCGGTGCAGTGTTCCAGCGGATTCGGCCCGGTGGCCATGCCGGTGATGCGGATGCTCTTGCTGGCTTTGGGACCGAGCGAATCGATCTCCCAGACCAGCTTGTTGTTCTCACTCTGAGCGGTAGGTTCGGAACCCTTGAATTCGAATTCCTTGGAAAGCGTCTCCGTGATGGCCACATCGGTCAGCATCATGTCCGTGAGGTTCGTGACTTTGATGAGGTAGGCGAATGGTGCGTTCAGACGTACCTCCTGCGGCATGGTCTTGTCGACCTGGATGATGCCGTAGTCCACTCGCGGGTAGGTCATCGACAGCGCGTTGGCGCCGTTCTCATCGACAGCCACGAGGTCGGGTCCGATCGCGACTTTTTCGCTGTAGGACGTTGCCGGGGCGGCAACCGGCGTGGTTACCGGCTTGAGGTCTTCCACGGAGGCGGTGACGACTTTGGCCTCGGGTTCGGGCGTTTCTGCCGGGGTTTCCGGTTCGATGTAGAGGCCACCCGTTGCTTCCTGCTGCGAGGCAAGCTGCGCGTCAACCTCCTGGACTTCGATCGGCTGGGCCTCTCTTCTGGGCGGCACGGCCAGCGTGGGTCTGAGGTCTTTGTCCCAGAAGTAGCTGCGGCCCGATCGGGCCACGGCGGGTCGGGTCTGACCGCTGCTCTGTGCGCTGTCCGAAACCTCACATCCGGACAAAAGCATGGCACAGACAAGAAACGATATCGTCAACACCTTCTTCATCACACCGCTCCTTTCAAACCCTCAAGCTTGCCGGTAGCAACCGGAGCCGCCCGGATTAGAATCTCGGTGGAAAGCCCGCGGTCGGTAGAGGAGGTGGATCCTGCGAAATGGCCGACGTTGCCGGCCTGACGCCGGATGGGCCACTACCCCTTCCCCCGTGCAGTAGATGACCCTCGGCCATCGCTTTGCGGCCTTGACCGGTGGCGACAAGAGGCGTCACCTGCTGCTGACACGGAACTCTTCCAACTATAGTATAAGATAGAAGCCCCACTGAACATCGAGTACGGATCGCGAATTATTGCCGTATTATACCATTTTGTGCAAGTTAAAGTCAATGGATATATGGAGTTAATATGGGTAATGCATGTGCGTGGCGGCTGGGTATGTATCAAGCGGGGTGGTGCGGGCGTGGCTCAACGCATGCGTCTGAGGGCAACAGAGGGTCGGGCTGAGCCGGTGTCCCATAAAAGCGGTTCTCACAGTCGTGCGGAGGGGTCCGGAGGCATGGATTGGGCATTATACTGCGGGGTGCCGGCCCCGGGCGGACAGCGGCGCAAAAAGGCTTGCGTTGGCAGAATCCTGCCGTTATTTTGCCCGATATTGCGGCATGGATGACCGCAAACCGTTTGGGGGAGAGCTTCGGCGGTCGTGGAGCATATGGGCGACTAGCGTCTGGCGCCGTGGCCGGCGATCTATAGGACGTTGGCGAAGGCTTGCGCAGACCTGGCTGCGGGCATGATGTGGCATCGGCCGGCGCGGTGGAAACGGAAAGCGATGGGGCACGGAAGAAGTGGATCGTAGGGCTCTTGGCGAGCGAGTATCGCAGGGGGTATTGCTGGGCGATGGGGCCATGGGGACCATGCTCTATCAGCATGGGGTCTTCCTCAATCGCTGCTTCGACGAGTTGAACGTGGCGGAGCCGCGGATCGTTCAGCAGGTCCATGCCGGCTATGTGGAGGCGGGAGCAGACTTTGTCGAGACCAACACCTTCGGCGCCAACCGGGTGAAGCTCTCGCAGTACGGGCTGGCCGACGAGGTGGAGAGGATCAATCTCGCCGGGGTCCGGGTGGCCAGAGCCGCGGCGGGCCAGGGAGTTCTCGTGGCCGGGGCCATAGGCCCGCTTGGGTGCGAGCTGACTGGGTACGGCCCGATCACTCGCGAGCAGGCCGGGCAGGTCTTTCGCCAGCAGGCTTCGGCCCTTGTCGAAGCCGGCGTGGATTTCCTGATTCTCGAGACCTTCTCCAACACCGATGAGCTGCTGGTCGCTCTGGAGGCGGTCGGGACGCTGGCGGATGTTGCCGTCGTGGCCCAGATGACCGTCAACGACCGCAACGAGACCGTGTACGGGGAACGGGTCGATCAGGCGCTGGGTCGGATCGCGCAGCACGAGGCGGCCACAGCGGTCGGGTTGAACTGCGCGGTCGGGCCGTCGGGGATGCTCAGCAGTCTCGAACTGGTTCGAACGATCACGCACAAGCCCATCTCCGTGCAGCCGAACGCCGGGATGCCTCGCTCGGTCGAGGGCCGCCAGCTCTACATGTGTACGCCGGAATACATGGCGGAGTACGCCAAGCGGTTCTATGAGAAGGGGGCACGCATCATCGGTGGCTGTTGCGGCACGACGCCCGACCACATCCGGGAGATCGCGCGGGCGGTTCGCTCGGTCGACAGGGCCGTCGGTCGAACCATGGTGTCCGTGGCGGTCGGTCCGGATCGGGTGACAGAGGCGGCGCCGGCGCAGGCAACTCCGCTCAAAGAGAAGTCGCGATTCGGCGCCAAGCTGGCCGCGGGAGAGGAAGTCGCGACCGTTGAAGTGACCCCGCCTCGCGGCGTGGACATGACGAAGATCATCGAGAAGGCCAGGCAGTGTGTCGCGGCCGGTGTCGACGCGATCAACATACCCGATGGCCCCCGCGCCAGCTCGCGTCTTTCGCCCATGGTGACCGCCGTGAGGATTCAGCAGGAGGCCGGCATGGAGACGATCCTGCACTTCTGCTGCCGCGACCGAAACCTGATCGGGATGCAGTCGGACATCCTCGGGGCCTCGGCGATCGGGCTGCGGAACCTGTTGATCATCACGGGGGACCCGCCCAAGCTGGGTGATTATCCCAACGCCACCGCGGTCTTCGACATGGATTCCGTTGCCCTGACCAACGTCGTGCGGAACCTCAACCAGGGTCTGGACATTGGAGGCAATCGCATCGACCCGCCGACGACGCTGACGATCGGCGTGGGCGCCAATCCCGTGGCCGCCGACTGGGATCGGGAGGTCGAGCGGTTCCGGCGCAAGGTGGAGGCAGGCGCCGAGTACGCGATCACGCAGCCGGTGTTCGACGCGGACTCGCTGTTTCGGTTTCTCGACGCGACCGACGGATTCCGGATTCCCGTTGTGGCGGGCATCTGGCCGTTCACGAGTTTCAAGAATGCCGAGTTCATGGCCAACGAAGTGCCCGGCGTGGTTGTGCCCAAGGCGCTGCTCGATCGGATGAGCGCGGCGACCACCAAGGAGCAGGGCGTGGCGCTGGGTGTCCAGATCGCGCGCGAGCTGCTGGCGAAGATTCGCGGCCGGGTGGCCGGCTTCGCCGTCAGCGCGCCGTTCGGCAACGTGCAGACCGCGCTGGCGGTCCTGGGCAAGGCCGGATGAAGTCAGGATTGGGATTTGCGATTGCGGATTGCGGATCGCGGATTGCGGATTGATGCATCGCTACAAGTCACCAATCCGAAATCAGGACAGGGAGTGAACATGGATCGACAGATTTGCCCACCGGCGGCGGGCCGCCTGGAGGTGGAGCTGGTTGCCATCACGCCCGATCCGCAGCGGGTCATCGAGCAGGCGGGCCGGACGTGCTATCTGAGCTTCGATCGCATCGAGGACGATTCGCATGAGGGGTTCATCCAGCGGCTCATCAAGATGGGCCACGAATCGCCTCTGGAACATGCCTACGCGACGTTTCGCATTCGCAACTGCTCGCGCGCGATGACGCACCAGCTCGTCCGGCATCGGCTCATGGCGGTCTCGCAGCAGTCGCAGCGCTACGTGAACGAGGAGGAGTTCGCCTACGTCATGCCCGAGAGCATGCCGCCCGAGTTTGCCGACGATTTCCACAAGGACATGAAGACGATCCAGCAGATGTACCGCAAGTGGCGCGATCGCGGCCTGCGCAAGGAGGATGCGCGATTCGTGCTGCCCAACGCCTGCACCAGCGAGATCGTTGTCTCGGCGAATTTCCGCGAGTGGCGTCACATCTTCAGGCTGCGCACCAGCGCCAAGGCCCAATGGGAGATTCGCGACGCCTGCCGGGCGATGCTGAGCATCCTGGCCGAACACGCCCCCGCGTGCTTTGCCGACATCGCCCCCGACGAAGCGTGAGGACCGGCATTGGGGGGATGCTACAGCTTGACCGTTGTCATCTCCCAGAAGTTCGCGTGGAGATACTCTGCGTCCGTGATGTAGTAATAGGACGGGTAGCTGTCTTTGATGTAGTAGGTGATCGGCGAACCGTCGGCGTCGTAGTCCGCGCCGTAGACCAGCAGCGCGTGATTGCGGATGGAGATCACGACGGGGAACCCCGCCATCAGAGCCTGCCTGATCCGGCCGGGGAATTCGCCGTGCGGCATGTGCCACGACACATTCTCCCACCGGGCATCCGGGTCGGGGTGCGCGTGGAAGCCGGTTTTCGCCGATGAAGGTGTGTAGCTCTGCCACACATCGCGTCCCAGCACGAACCGCGCGAGTTCGCCGACGTCGGCGGGCGTGAAGGCGGCGTTCGGTTCGGCGGCGGCCAGGACGGGAACATGGGTCTGCGTGGGCGGCGCTGCATAGACGATGTCCAGTCCTTCGTACAAGGCGATGATCTTGTCGGTGAAGGTCGGTGCGCCGGCGATCATGCCCGAGATGTTGGCATATCCGTAGGCGTCGGCGACGTCGGCGTAGTCGTCGAAGGACACGATGCCGTTGGACTGAATCAGCCGGAGCGCGTCGAGCACAATCCCACCTTCGCGGATGTACGTGTTCACCTGCTTGATGGAGCGGCGGTAGCGGTCCTCCATCGTGTAGTATTGCATGGCCCGGCGGGAAAGCTCCACGTCCGGCTCGTCCGGATGGCGGACCAGGTGAATCGTCTCCAGCGCGCTGAGCGTCGCGTAGGCCCAGCACAGACCCGTGCTCCGCTGGCTAAACCCCCGGCTGACCGGCAGCAGGACCGTCTCCGCGACGGGCGGATCCTGGAGCCGCGCACGCGGCATCGCGCCCAGAGACAGTTCCTCAGCGTGCAGAAGACGGCGGACACGCATGGCCTCCTTGAAGTCACCGTCCACACCCCTGGCCGGATGGACACCAACAAGGCACAGAACGGCACACGCAAGCATCGACAGCAGCAGCGGTCTCATGGCCCATATCCTCCATCAGCAGCGTCTATCCTTCGGCGCACCTCAGGACGGCGTCTGCGACTTCAATCATCAATGGTCAATTCTGTGGCTTCCCACCACAGCCGGGGATAGTCCTGGCCTTCGAGAATACACCAGATGTCGTCAGTCCCGTTTTCTGTTTCGCCCACGAAGTCCCAGCCCGCGTCGCTGAACGTGCTGGCCGTCTGCATCTCGGCGGTCGTCTTGCCCACACCTCCGGCACTGCTGGCTTGACCTGAGATCTGCGTGTCCCAGAAGCTCGACAGGATTCTGCTCGACCGCTGGTAACCCGCCAGACCGCCGACACATTCCGTGCCGCTGACCGTGACGCTGCTGTAGCTTGTGGCGATACTGTATGCGTTCTGGCCCACGAGGCCGCCGACACCCCAATCGCCGGTGACCGAACCGGCGCTGTAGCAGTTGGCGATGCTGCCAGAGTTCCGGCCCACGAGACCACCGACACTGAACGTGCCGCTGACGGACCCGCTGCTGTAGCTCGCAGCGATGCGCCCATCGTTGTGCCCCGCAAGGCCGCCGACAAAATCACTTGATCCAGTGATGTAGACATCTGCCATCCCCAGGTTTCTGACCTCCGCCCAGTGGCCGGCTACGCGCCCGAACAGGCCCAAGGAACTGCCACCCGTAACGGTCAGATGCAAGATCGCATGACCATCGCCATCGAAGACGCCGCTGAATGGAATGCCATCGTGCCCGCCATTGGCGTCGTCAGCGTCCGGTGCAATGACGCTCTTGTCGAAGACCCTGCCTCCGGGGAGGTTGGGGTCGAGGTCGATGTCGGCGGTGAGGACAAAGTGCTTGTCGTAGTCTTCGGGTGTCTCGCCGAGGGCGATCAGATCGGCGGGCGTGGCGATTTGGTACGGGTCGGCGGCCATGCCGTTGCCTCCGCTGTATTTGCCGTACGCGATTTGTGGCGGAACTTCAAATACCGGGCCGTCGTCCTCCTGTGCATGTGCCGGTTCGCCCGACGCAATGGTGAAGCCTGCCGATGCGCTGCGGTCGGCGATGGCCGTCACGACGTAGCTGCCCTCGTCGGCCTGTTCGGTTTGGAGCAGGAAGAGCAGCCTGCCGGCGGAATCCGTGGCAACCTCGCCGAGTGTGGAACCGTTGACCGTGATGGTCGCTGTGCTGCAGGGCGCGAAGTCGGCACCTGTAATCGAGAAGAAGCTGCCCCGGCTGCCGCTCGCATGGTTGGCGGTCAGCACAGGCCGCATCGCGTTCAGGACGAGGATTCTCTGGGTCTGGGCCAGGAACACGAACGACTCACTGACGCCACTGCCGTGGGGAAACCCATCCTGCTGGCTGCCCCCGGCGGCGAAGGTCGCGACGACGTGCAGATCGTTCGCATCGGGTCGAAACACGGTGCCGTTCGTGACGATGTTGGGGCCGTCCAGAATGGCTACCCGGCCGCCGCCCTGTTGCGAAGTCAGCAGGACAGGGTCCGCCGGCGCGGTCAAGTCCCATAGTCCAACTTGATTGCTCGTGCACTCCAGCAGTCGATCCCCGATGACTCTGAGGTGATACGCCTGATCATCGCGACGGATGGCCTTGAGCACCGCGAGATGCGCGGGATCGGAGAAGTCGATTACGCTAAGCGTGTTCACACAGGTGTCCTGCCAATCCGACCACCAGTGGCAGACGTACAACGTGCGGCCGTACGCGGCGACCGACCACACCAACACTTCCTGGCCCAGATTGAAGTCAGAAAGCAGCGCGGGATTCGACGGTTCGGCAATCGAGTAGACAACCAGTCTCTCCGCTCCAGCCGCAATCAGGTAATCCTCATGCCGGACCAGGTTGTAGATGTTCAGCTCGCTGCTGGATCCGAGCAGTGCGGGCATGCTCGGGTTACGCACGTCTATGGTCTGAATTCCACTACCGCCGAATGCGTAGAGATAGTCTCCACATCTCAAGACGCCGTTCCCGTTGTATGCAGTCTGCTTGCGCACCGGCGTATCGTAGGTGGCAAACGACGTCCGCAGGGGCAGATCCGAGATGTCGTACGTGTACAGGGTCCCTTCCCGCGTCAGCAGGTAGGCGTAGCCGTCCTTCTCTTCGACTGCCCTGGGGACGTTGACATCGCTAGGCGGCAGCACGATCTCCGCCGCCGGCTCGTAGGCCTGCCGCTCTGCGGCCTCCGTCGCTGTGGCGGCTGAAACGAGGATCAGGGAAAGGACGATGGGTACTGCACACGCTCGGAATCGGCACTCAGCCTGCATTTTCTCACCTCCTGTCTCGGGAGCCTGGTGTGAACAGCGGCTCAGCGCAATGGCAGCCCGCAGCCACGGAAGCACAAGGAGTTTCTGCTGCCCGGCGCAGGCCACGGTGATATTGTACCAGAAACGGGTGGGCGATTCTACCGTGGGGCCCGACGTGTTTCACAGTGGGGCGTTTGCAGTGACGCCGGGAGGCGTTACCTCCCGTGAGTCGTCAGCGGGACACGGTGTGCCGGCGGAGGCGAAGGAGGTTTGCCCCTGCGTTTTTCGTCGGCTGGCTCGGTCAGGTACAGGCGAATGATGATTCGCCCCTGCAGTCAGGGGATTTGGAGGCCGACGAGAGTGAAGTCGTCGACCTCTTCCGGCGTGATCCGGCGCTGGCTTTGCAGTTCCGTCAGCGCGTCGACGATCTGGCGGATTGGGGCGTCGCGCAGCGCAAGCAGCTCTTCGGTGAACTGGAAGCCGGCGTTGTCGATGAGCTGGCCGACCAGGGCTTCGGCGCCGTCGGAGTAGAGCAGCAGGCGGTCTCCGGACTGGAGCTGGACGGAACTCTGCGTGAACTCGGCGTTGTCGAATACGCCGAGCAGAGCGCCGCGTGTTTCCAACTGCTGCGGCTCGTGGCCTTTGCGGAACAGGACCGGATAGGGATGGCCCGCCCGCGCGAAGCTCAGTTGTCGCGTCTTGACGTTGAGCAGGCCGTAGCAGCACGTTGCGAACTGATAGCCGGACAGCTTCTGGCCGAGCATCTTAAGATTGAGGTTGGTGATGACCTCCGTCGGCGAGAAGATGCGATAGCTCATGTCGATGGTCTCGCGCAACACCATCGCCTGCTTGATGAAGATTGTCAGCAGGGCGGCGGGCATCGAGTGCCCGACCGCATCGGCGATGTAGAAGCCGATGTGCTGCTCATCGATTCGCGCCACGTCGTAGATGTCGCCGGAAACCCACTCGGCGGGGATGAACGTGACCGCCCACTGTGCCGCGTCGCTGTTGGGCAGATGGGCCGGCAGGAAATCGCGCTGGACCATTCCGGCCAGCCGCAACTGCTCGGTGAGGTTGTCTGTATGAGGCTCCGTTTCGCTCGAGGCGTCGTCGGATGTGTTCGTCGCGAACCGCTGGGCGGCGCTGAGACTCGGCGCCGGTTTGACCGCGATTCCCGATTCCTGCTTCTTGCGGTCCGCGAGGTTGACGCTGATCCGCGCCCACAGGGCGTCGAGCGAGATGGACGCGAATTTGCCGGTCATGGAAAAGCTGCTGTCGGATGGCATCAGCGAGAAGCTGCGGACCGCTCGTTTAATGCGCTGGGTCAGCAGGATGATGCCGAGGTTGTCCCGTTCGAGGGTCTCCATGATTCGGCCCAGTCGCTGGTCCTGCGAGGCATCGATGCCCTCGGCGTCGATGATCACCGTGCCGACGAGATCGGGACGAAGGTGGACCTGGCGGTAGCCTTCCATAGGCAGCAGGCGAAAGGACAGCTTCTTCTGCCGAAATAACCGCCTGACTTCGAGGGGGAGCTGAGGTTTATCGGACAGAAAAATGACGTCGGTGAAGCTGATGGGTGCTTCGACAACGCTTCCTGCTTGTGTTTTGCCCATAGTGGTCACCTTCTGTCATGCAGCGAAAAGCGCAACACCCCGTCCGTGCGGGTTGTGTTCGCTACCGTAGTGTCGTCTCGAAGCGAGGGCGACTTTGGGGATTTTCTCGCTTTTTTTGATTCCGGGGAAGGCGGCCGGTTGTAGCGACGCCGTAAGGCGTCACCCCCCTGTATGCCCTCACGGGCACGCTACGAGCCGGCGAAGATCGCCGAGCCGATGCGCAGGATGGTCGCGCCCTCTTCGACGGCGATCTCGTAGTCGGAACTCATGCCCATGCTCAGCTCGGTGAACTGCGGGCCGACGATCTTCTCTCCGCGCATCTCGCAGAACAGCTCATGGGCCCGGGCAAAGCAGGTTCGGATGACGTCCTGGTCGCGGGTCAGCGGGGCCATGGTCATCAGGCCGATGAGCTGGAGGTTGGGCAGGGTCTCGATCTGCTCGGCCAGGTGCGTGGCGGCCCCGACGGGCACGCCGTACTTCTGCGGCTCATTGGACGTGTTGACCTGGAGCAGCACCCGCGGACGCAAGCCGAGCTTGTTGGCAGCGCCATTGATCTCTTCGGCCAGGCGCAGCGTGTCCACCGAGTGGAT
The DNA here is from genome assembly GCA_012744475.1 of Phycisphaerae bacterium. Taxonomy (GTDB): domain Bacteria; phylum Planctomycetota; class Phycisphaerae; order Sedimentisphaerales; family Anaerobacaceae; genus Anaerobaca. Next base: position 62,879 of record JAAYBV010000051.1, on the reverse strand, counting down.
CAGGGAGGCTGTGGGCAGCACCTGCCGGACTTTGTTGCGCTGGAGGTGTCCGATCATGTGCCAGTGGACGGTCTTCGGCATCGTGCTGTCATCGGCGTGTTGCTGAAGGAATTCGGCCACCTGGCCCGCTACCTTCTTCAGTTGGAGCACGCGGTTCTCCCCCAGGTGATTGAAGCCAAGCCGGACGACTTCTTCGATTTCCTCGATGCCGGCGGATTTGGTCACAATCACCAGTCGGACGTCCTCCACCTCCCGGCGCGACCGCGCGCACGCCGAGGCGATCGTCTCTTTGACACGCTCAATTCTCTCTGCGAGTTTCGTCATCTGCAGCAGTTGCGGATGAAAGGAGAAATCTTCATCTTCGTTCAGAACAAGGCATTCACTGAGCATGTTAGTTTATGGATTCCTCGCGTGCCCGACAAGTCGTCAACCGAAAAATGGGGCGCATTTTGCCAAGCCCGGCCCGGCTCGCACCGTGCGGGCCGGGGCGACCGGCGCGACGAATCCTTTTGCAGTTATATTGGATACAGTAATGCTATAATCGGGGGGGGGGGGCCGGGCGGATGCGTCGCTTGCGTCGGATCGGCCGGCTCGGTGGGCGGTCCCATCGGGGAAATCCCGGATCGGACCATCGGCGGGCGTCTGACAGCGGTGTTCTGGCGTATTCAACACCGGTTCGGCATCCGGCCGGCCCGACGGATGCACGCCGAATCGACTCTCTTGCGAGCGAGGATCGCAACACATTGTCGCATCGGGACTTATCGCGATGTCGAAATACCGGCGTGCGTGCAGGAAAATGTGAAAATCGTGGTTTTTTGTCTTGCAAGGGGGTGTTAAACGAGGTATAATCGTCTTATTCAATGGAGTGAAATGGGGTGGCTATATCGCCCTGATAGGTGCGTGGTTTTCGCGAATAGTGTTTGACAGGTCGGTTGGAAGCATTATACTCGCTCTTTGACGTTGTACAACTGGGCGGTATGCCAAAGCTAATAAACCTCGGCGAGGCAGCGTGGTCCACCGGTCTCCCCCCCAGCCGGAACCACCACCTCGCCATTTTTATGCGCCTTCCGAGCCCGTGGCAGACAGGGAATTGCCCCGTTTCGCATTCGGCGCCGGCGTGAAAATCACTCCCCACAGACCTGCACGACGACCTTCCTGTTGCGCGGGCCGTCGAATTCGCAGAAGAAGATCCCTTGCCAGGTCCCGAGCGTCAGGCGTCCGTTGTACAGGAGCACCTGTTCGCTGGCTCCGACGAGCGAACTGGCGCAGTGGGCGTCTGAATTGCCCTCGCTGTGGCGATACCCGCTGCGATCGTGCGGCAGCAACTCATTGAGCGTCAAGAGGATATCGTGCGGGACGGCCGGATCGGCGTTCTCGTTGATCGTGATCGCGGCGGTTGTGTGTGGGCAGAAAACGACGACCTGGCCGCTGGCAATCCCCGAGTCGCGGACGATGGATTGGACCTGGGCGGTGATATCGATCATCTCGCTGCGGCTGTGCGTGCCGACTCGGAATTCCTTCTGCACAACTCTCATGGCGTTTCCTCACATCTGGTCGACGACCGCGATGCCCAGCAGCTTGCTGAGACCGTGGCGAATCGTCTTGGCGGTCAGATCGCACAGCAGCAGCCTCGTCGGTCGCTTCTCACGCGGCGCATCGAGCACCGGGCAGTTCGTGTAGAAGGCGCTGAATTTTTGTGCCAGCTCGTACAAATACGCGGTCAGGTAGTTGGGCCGAAAGTCCGCCGCCGCCGACTCGATCGCCTCCCCGTAACGAGCCAAATGCTTGCCCAGGTCCAGTTCGCTCGGCTCGCTCAGGTCGAGCGAGGCGGTATTGTGCAATTCCTCCTGGATATGGACGCCCTTGCTCTCGGCCTTGCGCTCGATGGACTTGATGCGGGCGTAGGCGTACTGCATGTATGGCGCGGTGTTGCCGTCCATCGCCAGCATCTTGTCGAAGCTGAAGACATAGTCGCTGGTCCGATTGTTCGCGTAGTCGGCGTACTTGACAGCACCGATCCCGACGGCCGTGGCGATCTCGGCTTTCCTGTTGGACGGCAGGTCGGGGTTCTTCTCTTCGACGACCGATTTCGCCCGCTCGACGGCCTCGTCGAGCAGTTCCTTGAGTTTGACGTTCTCGCCGGAACGCGTCTTGAGCGGCCGGCCGTCCTCCCCCAGGACGCTGCCGAATGTCACGTGAACCAGTTCGACCTTCTCGCCATCCCGCCGATCCCACCCAGCCATGTCGGCCGCCTTGAAGAGCATATCGAAGTGCTGAATCTGCCGGGCGTCAGTCACATAAACGATCCGGTCGGCCTGCAGTCTGCGGACACGGTAACGGAGTGCGGCCAAGTCAGTGGTTCCATAGAGATGCGCTCCGTCGGATTTCTGAATGATGAATGGTAGCGGTTGGCCCTCCTTGTTCTTGAACCCTTCGGGGAACATACACACCGCCCCATCCGATTCCTCAGCTACTCCATCTTTCTGTAACCTCTTGACGATAGGTCCAAGAAGTCGTCTGTAGAAACTCTCGCCCCGCACATCGTTCATCGACAAGGTCACATTCAGCTTCCGATAAATCTCATCGCAATGCGCCAACGAAATTTCTGTGACAAGCTCCCATGCCCACTTCTCCTGTTCGTTATCCTTATCATCAATCTTCTGCATCATCGATGTGATGTGCCGGGAAAGGGACTCGTATGGTATGCTGGGATACTCGAAGGGATCCTCGTCCTCTCTGAAGTGTTGCTTCTTCCTTCGCGTTGTAATCATCAATCGGAACTGAGAAGATGACTCCTCCAGCAGGTTGACGTATTGGTAGAGAGCCGTAATCCTCTCCCAGAACTCCCTCAAGTCCCTCTTGTTGTTCTTGAGGTCATCAAGGAAGGGTTTGAAGTACTTCTCCCCATCACCTCGCGTATATTGAAAGTCTGCCTCCCAATCTCTTTCGTGCCGGTTGCGTATCTTCTGACAGAGAGCCGTCAAGCTCTCTCTATTCCCAGCCTGAGCCTTAAGTTCCCTGAGCTCGTGCACATAGTACAGCTCGGATTTATGCTTCTTTTCGTCCATGCACATGTGCCACAATCCAAGAATCACCTTCCCCAGGGCCGTGCCCCAGTCGCCGATGTGGTTTTGGCGGATGACGGGGCGGATGACGGGGTGGCCGAGGAATTCGAGTACGCGGCAGATGGCGTCCCCGAGGATCGTGCTGCGCAGGTGTCCGACGTGCATCTCCTTGGCGATGTTGGGACTGGAGAAATCGACGACGGTGTTCAGGGGTGTGGCGGTCGGCTCGACGCCAAGACGCTCGGAATCGTCGGCGTTGATGCGGAGCAGTTGCCGCGCGACGCAGTCGGGCTTCAATCTCAGGTTGATGAAGCCCGGTCCGGCGATCTCGGGCGGTTCGCATACATCAGAGACATCCAGCCGCTGGACCACCTGCTCGGCCAGCTTGCGCGGGTTGGTCTTGAGCCGCTTGGCCAGCGCCATGACCCCGTTGGCCTGGTAGTCTCCAAACCGCGCATCGGCGGTGGGGCGTACGATCGCGGCGCAGTCTTCGGTACCGGCGACGGCCGCCATCGCCGCGCCGATCCTCTCTTCCAGAACATCAATGACGGTCTTCATCAATAATCAATAGCCAATCATCAATAGTCAATTCTCTTGGCGTCGCCCCAGAGCAGCTCGAGGTCGTAGTAGTCGCGATACTCGCTGTCGAACAGGTGGACCACCACATTGATGAAGTCGAGCAGGATCCAGCGTCCCTGTTCGTATCCGGCCCGGCCGAAGCGTGCAAAACCCAAGCCCCGCCCGGCCTCGGAAATCTCGTCGGCCACGGTGCGCATCTGCCGGTCGCTGGTCCCGGTGGCGATCACGAAGTAGTCTGTCGCCGGGGAAGCGCCCCGAAGGTCCAGGACCGTGATATCGGTGCAATGGTTGGCGTCGGCCAGCCTGGCGGCGGCCAGCGCAAAGTCTCTGGCGTTACTGTCTTTTGCCTTCTTCAATCCTCGAACTCCCGGTCACAAAACAAAAAGGGTGGCCAAAGCGGCCACCCTTTCAGCTTACTTGGAATGCCTGGTTGCGTCAACCACGTCGCGTGGCCGGCGCAACGGGTCACAGATTACTGACTGCCCAGGTGCAGCCAGGCGCTGACCTGCGGCGCGAACTTCACGATCACGCCGGAGAACACCACGCTGACCATCGACATCAGCTTGATCAGGATGTTCAGGCTGGGACCGGAGGTGTCCTTGAACGGATCGCCGACCGTGTCGCCGATGACCGCGGCGCCGTGCACCGGGTTCTTCGTGCCGTCGGGCAGTTTCTTGCCGCCGTGGGCGCCCTTCTCGATGTACTTCTTGGCATTGTCCCAGGCGCCGCCGGCGTTGTTGAGCGTGATGGCCAGGACGAACCCGGTGGTGAGGCCGCCCACCAGAAGCCCCATGACGCCCGAGACGCCCATGAGCAGACCGGTCACCACCGGCACGATGATCGCCAGCAGCGAGGGCAGAATCATCTCCCGCTGCGCGCCCTTCGTGGAAATCGAGACGCAGCGGGCATAGTCCGGCTTGCCGGTGCCCTGCATGATGCCCGGGATGTCCTTGAACTGCCGGCGGACTTCCTCGACCATGGCGCCTGCGGCACGACCGACGGCTTTCATGGTCATCGCGCAGAACACGAAGGCCATCATCCCGCCGATGAACAGGCCGCCGATCAGCTTCGGATTCATGATCGTCAGATCGTAGGCGTTGACGAAATCCGTCATGGTGGCCGTCCTGGCGTTGATCGCGCCGGCCACGCCGTCGGTGGCGGCAAACGCGATCTTGCCCACGTGGTAGATGCCGTCCGCGCTTTCCTGGGCCAGACGCCCGATCCAGATGCGAATCTCTTCGATATACGCTGCCAGCAGGGCCATGGCGGTCAGAGCGGCCGAGCCGATGGCAAAGCCTTTGCCGGTTGCAGCGGTGGTGTTGCCCAAAGCGTCCAGCGCGTCGGTCCGTTTGCGGACTTCCGGATCGAGGCCGGCCATTTCCGCGTTGCCGCCGGCGTTGTCGGCGATCGGCCCGTAGGCGTCGGTGGCCAGGGTGATGCCCAGCGTCGAGAGCATGCCGACGGCAGCGAAGCCGATGCCGTACAGACCCATCGCCACGTCGGAGAAGCCGCCGGCGAAACCATACGCGCACAGGATGCCGATCACGATCGTGACGACCGGCAGGCCCGCAGAGTACATGCCGTTGGCGAAACCGTCGATGATGGTCGTCGCCGGCCCCATTCTCGCTTGATTCGCGATGCCTTTGGTCGGCTTGTACTCATCGGAGGTGTAGTATTCGGTGAACTGCCCAATCAGCACGCCGGCGACCAGACCGGAAACCACCGAGCCGAAGATGCCCCAACTGATCCAGTCCGTCATCGCCAGACCGGCGAGCACGACCAGAATCAGCACGGAACTGCCGAGCGTTCCGAGCAGCAGGGCGCGAAGCAGATTCTTCTGGCTGGCGTCTTCCTTGCAGCGGACCATGAACACGCCGACGATCGACAGCAGAATACCGATGCCTGCGACGATCATGGGGGCCAGGACGGCCTTCAGCGGGTCCATGCCGCTGGCGGCGACGGCCGACAGCGGCAAGGCGGCGCCGAGGGCGGCGGTCGCCAGGATCGAGCCGCAGTAGCTCTCGTACAGGTCGGCGCCCATGCCGGCGACATCGCCGACGTTGTCACCGACGTTGTCGGCGATGGTTGCCGGATTGCGCGGGTCGTCTTCCGGAATGCCGGCTTCGACCTTACCGACCAGGTCAGCGCCGACGTCCGCGGACTTCGTGTAGATACCGCCACCGACGCGGGCGAAGAGGGCCTGCGTCGAGGCGCCCATGCCGAAGGTGATCATTGTCGTCGTGATTTCCACGAGCATCCGCTGCGGGTCCATGCCCGGGTGAACGAGGGTCAGGCCCCACAGGGTCAAGCCGTTCTCCATGTGTTCGGGCGTGTAGACGAGCTTGTCGAGGATCAGGTACCACAGCGAGATGTCGAGCAGACCGAAGCCCACCACGACCAGGCCCATGACGGCGCCGGACCGGAAGGCCACCTGCAAACCGCTGTTGAGGCTTTTGCTGGCGCCCTGGGCGGTGCGCGAGGAGGCGGCCGTTGCCGTCTTCATCCCCAGAAATCCGCACAGGCCGCTGAAGAAGCCGCCGGTGAGGAAGGCCACGGGGACGAATGGGTTCTGGATGCCTTTGTACGCCAGAAAGGCGAAGAGCGCCACGAGAACCGCGAAAACCACGGCGACCACACTGTACTGACGTCGGAGGTAGGCATAGGCGCCTTCACGCACGTACTGGGCGATCTCGACCATCTTCTCCGTGCCCGCCGGAGCTTCGATCATCTTCTTGTAGAAGTAGAACGCAAACCCCAGAGCGCACAGCGCCGAAATGGGCGCAATCCACCAGAACAGCGTCGTACCCGATGCCGTCTCGGCATCGATGGGCCCCCCGGCGGCCTGGGCGGCGCTGGCCGCCGCACTGAGGGCCAGGACCGGCACCGACAACCCCACAATTCTCTTCAGCGCACTCACTTTTGAACTCCTTTCGAATAGACCTCGTTTGGCGCATACGACTGGCACAAAATCCCAGACAGTGTACAGAAAGGCAGTTGCATTTCAACCCTTTTTAGGTCAAGGACGGTAGAAATCGCGTGCTTTGGGGCCGACAGACGCGGATTGGTTGCCGAAGGCGTCGTTTCTTCTCCAGTTGTTCAGCGGCGGGCGTTCGCGTCTTTACGCTGCTTCACATCCTACGTGTGGTAGTCGGCGTTGATGTGGACGTATCCGGCGCTGAGGTCGCAGCCGTAGTAGAAGTCGCCGGCCCGTCCGATGCCCAGGTCCACGGTGATGGTGTGCTCTCTCTGAGAGATGATTCGGGCCGCCTTCTTGACGTCGAAGTCCGTCGGCGTCCCGTTCCGGAACACGTAGAGGTCGTCCAGCTTGCAGGAGAGCCGACGAGGGTCCAGAGCCACACCCGAGGAACCGACGGCGCAGATGATGCGACCCCAGTTCGGGTCGCCGCCGTGGACGGCGCACTTGAAGAGGGGGTAATCGGCGATCGCGCGGGCCGCCTTCACGGCGTCCGCCTGCGTGGCAGCGCCCTTGATGACCACCTTGAACATCCGCGTGGCCCCTTCGGCGTCCAGGGCCATCTGCCGGACCAGGTCGGTGCACAGTTCGGTCAGGGCGGCGGAGAATCGCTCACAGTCACGCGAGCGACTCGCGATTCGCGGGTTGCCCGCCTGGCCCGAGGCGAGAAGGACTCCCGTGTCGTTGGTGCTCTGATGACCATCCACGGTGAGCCGGTTGAGCGAACTGCCGACAGCCTCTGCGAAAGCCTTGCCCAGCAAGGGCTTGCTGATGGAGACGTCCGTCGTGACAAACAACAGAGTGGTGGCCATGTTGGGCCCGATCATCCCGGCCCCTTTGACCGTCCCGGCGATCCGCACCTGCTTGCGGGACAGCATGATCTGGCGGTAGGCCCGTTTGCATTTCGTGTCCGTGGTCATGATCGCGTGGGCAAAGGCCAGCCCCGCCCTTGGCGAGTCCGACAGGGCCGCGGCGGCGCGGGTGATCCCTTCTGTCACCTTGGCCATGGGCAACTGGTGGCCGATCACGCCCGTCGAGGCGACGAGCACCTGGCCGGGTCTGACCCCCGTTTCGGCCGCGGTCATCGCGCACATCCTGCGGGCGTTGGCCAGGCCGAGCTTGCCTGTGCAGGCGTTGGCGCAGCCGGAGTTGACCACGACCGCGTAGACCTTCGCGCTGCGGGCGTGCTCGCGGGAGACCTCGACCGCCGCCGAGGTGATCTTGTTCGTCGTGAACACCGCGGCGGCTGTCGCTCCCGTCGGACAGACCAGCAGCGCCATGTCCGGCTTGCCCGAAACCTTGATCCCGCACTTGACCCCCGCCGCCATAAACCCCTTCGGGCCCGTAATGCTGTTGTTCCTCATGCTGACCTCGTCAATGCGACTGTGAAATCAAAAAACGGTGAAAAGGCCTTCGACTCGACCGTGTCACTGCTCCAGCAGCTTCTCGAAATCGGCCAGGACGGTTGTGTGTTCGGGCAGGCTGCCGAACTCGGCGAGCCAGTGCCTGAGATAGGACAGGTCGAGTTCCTCCTTGTTCCTGGCTATCATGTGTCGCACGTCTTCCACATCGATGGGCCTGGCGGCCACCATCTTGTGGATAATGACGTCCTCGCACGAAGCGAATCTGACGACGCAATCGTCCAGAAACACTTTGTTGGTCCGCTCCATAGCCTGCGTCTCGTACGGCGTGAAGGAGAAGATGAAATCCACCCTGATCCTGGACTCTGGATCTTCCGCCGGGAGTACCTTGGTCCTTATTGTGAAATCGCGCGAGTCCTCCAGCAGAGGCCGCAAGTTCAGGTCTCTGCACAACTGCTCGATCCGGACGTACTGATTGGTATCCACGCCGAGAGTAATATCGATATCCCGCGTCAGGCGGGGACGCCCGTAGAGCAGAACCGCCTGCCCACCAATGATCATGTAGGGAATGCGGCCGACGTCCAATTGTCTGGCGATTCTCTTGATCAGGGAGGTTATCACAGCCGCATTCCGTTCACTGCCTTGGCGACGCGTAAGTCCACTTCGAAATCGTCCCAGATGTTGGCCGAACTGATAGCTCCCAGGGCCAGAGCCTCCTGGTGCAGCGACTCATAGATTCGTCGCGCCTGCTCATAGGAGAGTGTGTCGTCGGCCATCTGTCTTCTACAGAAGTCCTCGAATTCGGGCGTGTTCACGATCATCATTCTGTTCCGGGATAGTCACTGCACATCGCGTTCCACTCATTCTAACAGCCACGAGCTTGCGATGAAAGGCCCCATATCGGCGCCGTGGGGCGCTACAGGTCGGTTGTGTTTCTGGATCGGGGGTCGTCGAGCGGGCCGGGGCCGTTGGTGAGGCGGCCGGCGACGGCCAGGTCGCGGAAGTCTTTCATCGGGTCGTAGAATTCCCGGCTCAGGTCCACGGCGCTGACGAGCATTCCCGGCTCGTTGTCGGTCAGTTGGCCGGCGATCACACCGTCGGGCTGGATGAGGCACGAGGGGTAGGGACTGTAATACGCGCTGGAGTTGGCCATGCTCACCCAGCAGAAGTTCGTCGCGGCGTGGCACTGCATCGTCTGTCGCATGATGTGCGTGTGCACGCTCGGGCCCTCCTGGCGGGCGTTGTAGAACGACTGGAAGACGCACTGCACACCCCGCTTGTACAGCTCGCGATACAGCTCGGGGAAACGCAGGTCGAAGCAGATCAGCAGCGCGCAGTGGACGCCGTTGAGCGTGAACGTGACGAACCGATCGCCCGGCGTGTAGTGCTCCAGGTCGCCCGGCGTGCCGAATCGCTTGTCGTAGCGGTCGGCGATCCGGCCCTTCGCGTCGATCAGGTACAGGCAGTTGTGGGGCTTGTGCGGCTCGGTCAGCGGATGCGTGCTGCCCAGCACGACCCAGAGCCCCAGACGCCCCGCCAAGTCCATGATCTTCCGCGTCTCGGTCCGCAAAAGGGGCCAGTCGTAGTCGTCCAACGTCTCGAAGTCGGTGCCTGCGTAACCGCTCAGCGCGCACTCGGAGAAGTGGACGATCTCGGCGCGAGCCTCCTTGGCCCGGTGAAGAAAGCCGCAGATGTTCTTGGCGTTCTCCTCGATCGACGCACCGACCGCAAACTGACACGTCGCGACTGTAAGCGTTCCACTCTTCACGCTCTTGGCACCCTTTGCACCCTTCAGACCCTTCGCACCCTTCACACGGTCATTACTTGAGTCCCATGACCTCCTCGAAACCGAACAGGATGTTCATGTTCTGGATCGCCTGGCCCGAGGCGCCCTTGACGAGGTTGTCGATTGCCGAGAACATCGCGAGCTGACCTTTGACCAGGACGGGAAACACGTGGCAATAGTTTGTGCCGGCGACGTCCTTGACAGCCGGCGGGGTCTTGCAGACGCGGACGAACGGCTCGGCCTTGTAGAAATCCTGGTAGAGCGGCAGCAACTGCTCGTTCTTGAGGCCCTTGGCCGGACGGCCGTAGACGCTCGACAGGATGCCGCGATCGAACGGTCCCACGTGCGGCTGGAACAGGATCTGCACGCCGGTCCCGGCCACTTCGCCGGCGATCTGCTCCATCTCCGGCATGTGCCGGTGCGTCCCGACCCCATACGGGAAAAGGTTCTCGTTCATGTTCGGGAAGTGGAACTTGCTCGACGGGTTCTTGCCCGCCCCGGAGGCGCCTGTGACCGAGCTGACGATCACCGAATCGGTTTGGATGAGCCCTTCCTTCAGCAGGGGGGCCATCGCCAGAATCGCGCCCGTGGGGAAGCAGCCCGGGTTGGCGACCAAGTTGGTGTCCTTGATCTGCTTGCGGAACAGCTCCGGCAGACCATATACTGCCTTGGCGAGATTGGCGGTGTCGGTGTGCTTCTGGTAGAACTTCTCGTAGACGTTCACGTTCTTGATGCGGTAGTCGGCGCTGAAATCGATCACCTTGACGCCGGCGTCGAGCAGCTTGGGCACAAACCCCATCGAGACCTTGTGCGGCAGGCAACACAACGCCACATCCGCCAGTTGCGACAGCTTGTCGAGGTCCAGCGGCTCGATGGTCAGCCCGCAACGGCCGCGAAACTCCGGAAAAACCTCTTCCACCGGTCCGCACTCCTCGGGAAGGGCGGTCAGGTAGGTCAGCTCGGCTTGGCTGTGCCGGAACAGGATGCGGATGCTCTCGGCGCCGGTGTATCCGCTGGCGCCGATGATGGCGACTCGAATCATACGTCTTCTCCTGCAAGTCGTGCCCTCTGGCACGACGGTCCTGATGACGGGCGAGGACGGCTCGCCCTACAAAAAAAGCCGCCAAGATCGTCTCTCGGCGGCTGTCGTAAGCGATGGATCGATGGTGGCTTCTAACGCTTGGAGAACTGGAACCTCCGCCGTGCACCGGATTGGCCGGGCTTCTTCCTCTCGACCATTCGCGGATCACGCGTCAGGTGCCCGCCGTCGCGCAGGGCCTGAACGTAGTTCTCGTCGTAGCTTCTTAGCGCCCGGGCCACACCCAGCAGGGCCGCGCCCGCCTGGCCGGTCGTGCCGCCACCCTTGACGTTAATGAAGATGTCGAACGCCTTTTCGGCATGAACGCTTTTCAGCGGCGCCACCACCGCCTTGCGGTCCTGCTCCCGCGAGAAGAAACTGTCCAGCTCTTTCTTGTTGACGATGAGCTTGCCGCTGCCGGGCCGAATCCGAACGCGAGCAATCGAGGTCTTTCTTCGGCCGGTGCCCCACCAGTAGCCGTACTTCTCTTTGCTCTTGTTGCCGGGGCCCAGGACGGGTTTGGCGGCCGGCTGTTTGGCCTCGGGCTTGGCTTCGACGGTCACGTTTTCGGGTCGATTCTCGGTCATGGTTCAAAGTTCCGCTTAGAACAGTTCGATCTTCTCAGGTTGTTGGGCCTGGTGCTGGTGGTCCGGGCCGCGGTAGATCTTCAGCTTCTTGAGCATGTTGCGGCCCATCGTGCTCTTCGGCAGCATCCTTCGGACCGCCAACTCGATCACTTTCTCGGGTTTCTTGGCCATCATCTCGGCAAAGGTGGCGACTTTGTGACCGCCGGGGTAGTAGGTGTACCAGTCGTACTTCAACTGCTCGGCCTTCTTGCCGGTGACCTTCACCTTGTCGGCGTTGACGACGATAACGTAGTCGCCCACGTCCACGTGCGGCGTGTAGGTCGGTTTGGTCTTGCCCATCAGAATCGGCGCGATTTTGGCGGCCATCCGCCCCAGAACCGCACCTTCGGCGTCCACCAGGAGCCATTTCTGCTCGACTTCGTTCTTCTTGGCCATGAAGCTCTTCATAGTCGGACTCTCTATGCTGTTTCCGGATTAGAAACTGCGCATTTTAGCAAACCCCGACCCCCTGTCAAACGATTTTGCACCGAATTTTCCGGATTTTGACCGGATCTCGGCCGTGGACTGGCCGGCTCCTGTCTCCAGGTGCGTCGGGGCACGTGGCCTGAAGTTGCGGCAGGGGGTCTGAGGCTCTTCCGCTGAGCTACTGGGACTCCCCGGTTGTCTTGCTGTCGCTGCGCATGGCGTGACGCAGGTGCTCCAGTTCAGCTTTCAGTGGCCGCCAGTAGGCGCGATCCTGTTCCCGCTCGCCCCATTCCTCCGCCGACAAGGCCTCTCGCAACGCCTCCGCCCGGCCTGATTGGGCCAGGCGCAGCAGGGGCCTCTGCCCGGCAAGCTGTCCAGCCAGTTCCGGCCATTGCTGAGCCGCCTCGGTCAGCAGTTCAGGGGTGCGCAATTCGAGCAGCCAGAAACGCTGCTGCTCAGGTGTGGCGTCTACATGGTGTTGTAGGTAGTGAGCCTCCAGGAGGCGCTGGAGCATGGGCCAATCCTTGCTTCGCTGGGTCTTCTTGGCTCGAACCAGGTCCGGCAAGGCGAGCAGTTCATACACGGTTCCGTCCGCATCAGTCAACGTTGTCCGTCGGCCCCAGAGGGCGTCAAACCCGTCCACGCCGCGCAAAGAGGACATGATGTCCACCCGCATACCGTCCGCCTCGGGATGATGACAACGGAAATGAACGGCGTGGCCCCGCTGGAGACAGTCGAGAGATAGAGGGGGAACTGCGATGCGCTCTGCCTGCAGGTCCTGAAGAGCCGCCTTCAGTCGCGCCAGGTTGGCGGGGTCGGCCAGAATCAGCAGGTCAGTGTCGCGGCTAAACTCCGCTGCGCCGTAGAACACGCATGCCTGGCCGCCCATCAGCAGGGCACGGACCCGGTGGTCGGCCATCGTAGAAAGGACTTTCCGTATCCGGCTCGGGGTCAAGCGAACCTCCGATTTGCAAGAAGTGCTCCCATAGCTGGCCGCTGAGATGCCATCGCTGTAGAGGGGTGAGCCGATACCACTGGGCCCATTCGCCCCCAACAATGTCTTCCGCGTCGATCATACCCTTTATCTTACCGCAGTCGGGAGGGCTTGGCAAGCCGTTCGCCTGCTCCGGACGGGTGCAGAAAAAAAGCGGGCGGACGAGGATGAGTCGTCCGCCCGACCGGTCAATCACCAATAATCAACTGCCAATTATCAGCTTACGAGCATCCCATGGAGTTGCCGCAGTTGAAGCACTTGTAGCAGGTCCCGTTGCGTACGGTGATCGCGCCGCAGATGTCGCAGGCGGGGGCGTCGTCGCCGAAGTGGGCGAACTGGGCGCTAAACTGTTGCATGACAACGGCTTCGGATTCCAGGGGGCCTTCGGTCTGGGGCAGCGTCGAGCCGACGAGGGCGCTGATCCTCCCGGCGGCCGGCTCGGTCAGGCGGTCGGTGTGAATCGCAGGCCCGGCCTTGGCGTCTCGTCCCGCAGGCACGGATTTGGAGCCGTTGTCCCGCCCGGTCTTCTTCTTGGCGCCGTTTCCGGCGGCCTTGGCCTCGGCGATCTTGTGCGCCAGGTCCTTGGTCTTTTCCACCAGCTCGCGGGCGGTGGTGGTCGTCTTGCTCTCGGCGCCGACGGCGCCCGAGCGGTTGGGCAGGTTCTTGTCCGCGTAGCCCGGGATGAACTGGCAGCCCAGCCAGCAGAAGATGTAGTCGATCAGGCTCTTGGCAAACGGGATGTCGCGGTTCGAGGTCATCCCCGACGGCTCGAACCGGGCGTGGCGGAACTTGTCCACCAGGGTGATCAGAGGCACGCCGTACTGCAACGCCATCGACGTGCAGGTGCCGATCACGTCCATAAGGCCACCGACGGTGCTGCCCTCCTTGGCCATAGTGATGAACATTTCACCAGGCTGACCGTCCTCGTATAGCCCCACCGTCAGGTAGCCTTCGTGTCCGGCAACGGAGAACTTGTGCGTGATGCTCTGGCGCGTATCCGGCAGCCGCCTGCGGAACGGGCGGGCCGGAGCGGCTTCGACCACGGCTTTGGCCTTCTCCTCCTTGTGTTTGTCGGTCGATACCGGCTGGAGACGCTTCGAGCCGTCGCGATAGATCGCCACCGCCTTGAGGCCCAGCTTCCAGCCCTCCACGTACGCGGCCATGATCTCTTCGGTCGTGCTCTCCTTGGGCATGTTGATGGTCTTGCTGATCGCGCCGGAGATGAACGGCTGCACCGCGGCCATCATCTTCAGGTGGGCCTGGTACTTGATGAAGCGCTTGCCGTTTCTCGGCTTGAACGCGCAGTCGAAGACGGGCAGATGGTCCTCGATGAGCTTCGGCGCGTTTTCGATGGTCTCGTGCTCGTCGATATAGTCGCAAATGGTCTTGATGTCATCCGGGTTGTAGCCCAGCCGTTCGAGGGCCATGGGAACGGTCCGGTTGACCAGCTTGAGCATGCCGCCGCCGGCCAGGAGCTTGTACTTGACCAGGGCGATGTCCGGCTCGATCCCCGTCGTGTCGCAGTCCATCAGGAAGCCGATCGTCCCGGTCGGCGCCAGGACCGTCGTCTGGGCGTTGCGGAAACCCACCTTGCTGCCGGCGTCGAGCGCCTGGTCCCAGGCGTCTTTGGCGGCGTTTCGCAGGTAGTCGGGGCAATGCGTCTCAGGGATGTCGTAGGCATGCTGGCGGTGCATGTTGATGACCTTCAGCATGGGGTCCTTGTTCTTCTCGAACTCGACGAACGCCCCCTTCAGTTCGGCGATTTCGGCGCTGACGGCGTAGGCGGTTCCCGTCATGATCGCGCTGATCGCCGAGGCCAGCGAACGGGCCTGGTCCGAATCGTAGGGCATCGCCAGGCTCATCACCAGCGAGCCGAGATTCGCGAACCCCAGGCCCAGCGGGCGGAACCGATGGCTGTTGATCGCAATCGCCTTGTCCGGGTAGCTGCCGTTGTCGACCAGGATCTCCTGGGCGATGATGAACAGGCGGACCGCCTTTTTGAACCCGTCGACGTCAAAGGTGCCGTCTTCCTTGCGGAATTTCATCAGGTTCAGCGAAGCGAGGTTGCAGGCCGAGTCGTCGACGAACATGTACTCGCTGCACGGGTTGGAGGCGTTGATGGCCCCGGAGTTCGGACAGGTGTGCCAGCGGTTGATCGTGCTGTGGTACTGGACGCCGGGGTCGCCGCAGATGCGGGTGCCTTCGGCGATCAGTTGCATCAGCTCGCGGGCGGAATGCTCGCCCAGCTTTTCGCCGGAAGTGACCGCGTGGGTGATCCAGACGTCATCCTTCTCTGCGGCCTGCAGAAACTCGTCGGTCACACGGACGGACAGGTTGGAGTTCTGGAACATGACGCTGTCATAGGCTTCACTGTTGTACTCGCCGCTGTAGCCGGCCTCGATGAGCGTCCAGGCCTTCTGTTCTTCGATCGTCTTGCAGGTGATGAACTCCTTGATGTCGGGATGGTCGACCTTGAGCGACTGCATCTTGGCGGCCCGGCGGGTCTTGCCGCCGGACTTGATCACCGCCGCGATCTGGTCATAGACCCGCATAAAGCTCAGCGGGCCCGACGGCTTGCCCCCGCCGGAGAGCTTCTCTTTGCTGCTTCTCAGTGTTGATAAGTCGGTTCCGGTTCCCGATCCGTGCTTGAACAGCATCGCCTCGCTGGTGGCCAGACGCATGATGTCTTCCATCGAATCCTTGACGGACTGGATGAAACAGGCGGAGGCCTGTGGGTATTCGTAGCTGTTCTCGCAGGGCACCGCGGCCTGCTTGCCGGGGTCCCAGTGGTAATTGTGCTTGCTGCCGGCGATGCCATAGACGTCATACAGGCCGACGTTGAACCAGACGGGCGAGTTGAAGGCCCCGTACTGGTTGACGCACAGCCAGGTCAACTCGTGGTAGTAGGTGTCCGCCTGCTGTTCGGTGGTGAAATAGCCGTCCTTCAGGCCGCGATCGGCAATAGTACGGCAGACGCGGTGAACCAGTTGCTTGACGGAGTTCTCCCGCTGGCCCGCTTCCGCATCGCCGTAGAAGTATTTACTCGATACCACCTTCGTCGCCAACTGGCTCCATGAGGCGGGCACCTCAATGTCGTCCTGCTCGAAGATCGCTTGGCCGCTATCGCTGGAAATCTTGGCCGAGCGGGTCTCCCAGGTGATCTCTTCGAACGGGTGTACTTCGGGCGTCGAGAAATGCGTCTCTATCTTCAAGCCTTTCGCATCCTGAGGCGCAGAACCTTTCCTGGCTCGCCTGCGTTCGTCTTTGAAAGGGTTTTCCGGGTCAAATCTGTAGGACATTCAGCGCCTCCATGCGAAAAAACAACGACCACAACATATAGCGTGCGTGGACGGGATCTAAACAAGGTATTGTTGGAACAGCCATGAATCAGATATCGGCAACTTAATGAGGATCGTGTTAAGTGTAAAGGGCAAAGCGCGGAAATTTTTGCCTCGGCGCGACGGAGTTTGCTCTTAACCCTTGCGATTGCGTGATCTACGGCACGAGGTTCGACCGGAAAATTTTCGGACAGTGACATTGCCTGCAAGAAGCGTGGCTCTGCGCGATGAAGGCAGGCTTCCTGCACGCACAAATCCTCCGTCAGAATGCTGTTTCCGTGCGTTTCAATCATCCACGAGCACGTCATCGAGACCCTTCCGGACGGCTGCAAATGCAGCTTTGCGTGTGAGCTTGAGAACTAACGGATCGCATGTTACATGCCTGCTGCGACTCTGTGACCGGCTGCGCGTCATCGCACAGCACGGCAAGGGCGACGCTCTGCGATAGACCGATAAAGACGTGTCTTCCAGATGTGTTTCGCTGATCGTTTGCATCGGTCCATGCTCGGCAGCCCCTTTTGTCTTGCTGCCCGTAGCGTTACAATGATGCCGTCGCGTGCAGGTGGAGGACCAATTGTGCAAGGAAGAGCAACAGACGATGGGCAGTGCTGAGAAGGAAAGGCTCGAACGGATTCGCACGCGGATCAGGGAACTGCCCACCGCGCCCGGGGTGTATTTCCTGAAAGGCGCCGACGACGTCGTCCTTTATATCGGCAAGGCCAAGAGCCTGCGGTCGCGCGTCGCCAGTTACTTTCAGCCGGGCAGCGACCTGGCGGCTTCCCGCGGACCGAAGATCGTCGAGATGGCCGCCAAGGTCTGCACGGTGGACTTCCTCGAAACCGAGAACGAAGTCGACGCCATGCTCAAAGAGGCTCGGCTGATCAAAGATGTCCGCCCGCCGTACAACACCGATCTGACCGACGACAAGACGTTTCCTTATCTGGAGATCACCACGCGAGAGGACTTCCCCGGCGTTTACATCACTCGGAAGCCCCAGGCAAGGGGAACGCGGCTGTTCGGCCCGTTCGCCAACGTCAAGGACCTGCGCGCCGTGCTCGTGGAGTTGCAGAAGATCTTCCGATTTCGCACGTGCAGCCTGGAAATCCGCCAGGACGATCCGAAGCGGCGGTTCTTTCGTCCATGTCTGCTCTACAGCATCAAGCAGTGCACCGCGCCGTGCGGCGCCCGGATCGACAAGGCCGACTACCGAAAGGTGGTTCAGGATTTCATCCGCTTCCTGCGGTCAAAGCGCTCCACGGTGCTGCGGTGGCTACGCGAGCGGATGGAGGAGGCCTCGAACAACCTCGAATACGAAAAAGCGGCGCTGTTCCGCGACCGCATCCGTCTGATCGAGGCCCTGGACGACCGGGGCACGCCCGACGAGCACGTGCAGCCCGAGGTGTTTGCCGTCGATCCGACCGAGGCTCTGGTCAAATTGCGGGATATCCTCCAAAGCCCGAACCAGGTCCGCATCATCGAGGGGATCGATATCGCCAACCTCAGCGGACAGGAGGCGGTCGGCTCGCTGGTGAAGTTCATCGACGGCCGGCCGTTCAAGAGCGGCTACCGACGGTTCAAGATCAAGACCGTGGCCGGGATCGACGACTACGCGATGATCGGGGAGGTGGTCCGGCGGCGGTACAAGTACGCCCTGCGGGGCGAAGAGCTCTGGCCCGACCTGATTCTCATCGACGGGGGGCTGGGGCACCTCCACGCCGCGGAAGGGGCCTTCCACGCGATGCTCGCCCAGTGCCGGGCCGAAGGACGGGCAGATGTGGAGCCGCCCCATACGAAGATGGCCTCGATCGCCAAGCGTGAAGAGGATATCTACATCCAGGGCCAGTCGCAGCCCTTGAAGCTGGCGGCGCATTCGCCCGTCCGCAAGTTGCTCCAGTACGTTCGCGACGAGGCCCACCGCTTCGCCCAGTACTACCACCACATTCTGCGAGACAAGAAGATGTTCGACGAGGGGTAGGGGGCTGCCCGGCCGACCCTGCTCCGGCAGCCGTTTGGGCTATCCGCCCGTCGATTGCGGCCGGATTGTTGTTGAATTGCGGCCTGCCGATCTGATATAAATAGAGGCGAAGGGTACTCTGGTTGGCATTCACATTTGGCCTTAGAAACGCAAGGTTTTGAGTCTGCTGAGGAGCGGATATGGCCGGGAGTGTTTCTGCACGCCGAAGCGCATCCACGATACGGCTGATTGTCCCGCGCCGTCGCTGCGCGCTCTGACAGACTTTTTCCGGGAAGGAGGTGAGCGGGAGGATACTCCAAACCGTCTTCTCTGCGAGGGAAGATGCTTGAGCCGGTCATGCCGGCGCCCGCGTGCGGGGAAGGGGGATTCCCTGGCACGTTGAGGAGAGAGAGTGTTCTTGGTGTGTGGCCGAGAGCGATTCACAGGATTCACTCTATCTGAAGGAGGATCTACGATGTTGAGACGATCGATTTTCGTGCTTGTTTCGATTCTGATTCTGGGCTCGCCGTGGTCGGCTTTCGCCGGCCTCGACCCGACTCTCGTCGCCTGGTGGGCCCTTGACGACGGCCAGGGCACCACAGCCCTGGACGGTTCGGGCAACGGCAACGATGGCACCGTTCAAGGGGGAGCCACGTGGGTGGCCGGCGTACTCGGGACGGCGCTGGAATTGAACGGCTCCAATGCGTTTGTGGACGCCCCCTACATCGCGTTCAATGATCAGAGCTTCACGATCGCCATGTGGATCAATCCGGGGCAAACCACCAGCGACCACATCTTCTTCTCGCAGACCCAGAGCGGTACGACGGACCTGAGTCTGCACATTCGATGTCGCGCCGGCGGTATCATTCGCATGGGATTCTACAACAATGACCTGGATTCGCCCGCCGGGGCGCTGGAAGTGGGCAACTGGTATCATGTCGCGCTCTGGTACGATTTTGAGAACCAGAACCGACGCATTTACCTCAACGGCGAGATGGTAGCCCAGGCAGCGGCCACGCCTTACAAAGGCGCTAGCGGAAACACCCACATCGGCCAATGGAACGGTGGCGAGTACTGGAACGGCATGATCGATGACGTGCAGGTCTACCACAAGCCGCTTGGCGACTCCGAAGTCGTCAAGATCATGTCCGGTCTGGCGGACCAGTCGCTGGCGCAAGAGCCCAGCCCGGCCGATCAGGCGGTGGATGTCCCGAGGGACGTGGTGCTAAGTTGGACGGCGGGGGAGTTCGCGGCGACGCACGACGTGTACTTCGGGACCTCGTTCGACGACGTCAACGCCGCCAGCCGGAGCAACCCGATGGGCGTGCTCGTCAGCCAGGGGCAGGCCGGGACCAGTTACGATCCGCCGGGCGTGCTCGATTTCGAGACGATGTACTATTGGCGCATCGATGAAGTCAATGCCGCGTCCGACAACACGATCTACAAAGGCGAGGTCTGGAGCTTCACCAGCGAGCCATTCGCCTACGCGATTGCCAACATCATCGCCACGAGCAACGGGCCAATGGACGCGGTGGCCACGCCGCAGCGGACCGTGGACGGCTCGGGCATCAACGCCGCCGGCCAGGCCTCGACCGACAGCACCGACATGTGGCTGACCACGATCCCGGCCGGTGAGACCCTCTATATCCAGTATGAGTTCGATCGCGTCTACAAACTCCACGAGATGCTCGTGTGGAACTACAACGTGCAGTTCGAGCTGCTGCTGGGCTTCGGGCTCAAGAGCGTGACGGTCGAGTACTCCGAGAATGGAGCCGACTGGACCGCTCTCGGCGATTTCGAGTTCGCGCGGGCGACGGCCGCGAGCACGTACACGGCCAACACGACCGTCGACTTCGACGGCCTGCCGGTCAAGTTCGTCCGGATCAGCGTCAACAGCGGCTATGGGATGATGGGCCAGTATGGCCTCAGCGAAGTCAGGTTCATGTACATTCCGGCCCAGGCCCGCGAGCCGCAGCCGGCCGACGGCACGATCGGCGTGAGCCCGGCAACCACGCTGGCCTGGCGCAGCGGTCGCGAGGCGGCCTCGCACGAAGTGTATCTGAGCACGGACCCGAACGCCCTGGCCCTGGCGGCCACGGTCGACTCGCCCGCCTTCGCGGCGGCGCTGGAGTTCGGCAGCACCTACTACTGGCAGATCGTGGAGGTGAACGAGGCCGATGTCACAACCGCCTGGGCGGGCGATCTGTGGAGCTTCTCGACACAGGAATACGCGCTGATCGACGGGTTCGAGACGTACAACGACGACCTCGAGGCCGGCACGACGATCTTCGACACCTGGCTGGACGGCTGGGTCAACGAAACCGGTTCGACCGTGGGCTACCTCGAGGCGCCGTTCGCGGAGAAGGTGATCATTCGCGGCGGCGTGCAGTCGATGCCTCTGGCGTACGACAACAGCGGTTCGCCGTTCTACTCGGAGGCCTGGCGCGAGTTCGAGACCGCGCAGAACTGGACCGGCAACGGCGCCGACACGCTGGTGCTGTACGTGCGCGGCAATGCCCCGGCCTTTCAGGAGAATGCCGACGGGAGCATCATCATGAGCGCCATCGGCACGGACATCTGGAACACGACGGATCAGTTCCGCTACGCGTACAAGAGCCTCAGCGGCGACGGCTCGGTGACGGTTCGCGTCGACAGCCTGGTCCGCAGCAACGAGTGGGCCAAGGCGGGCGTGATGATCCGCGAGACGCTGGAGCCCGGCTCGCAGCACGCGTTCGTGGCTCTGACGCCGACAGCCTCCCATGGCGCTTCGTTCCAGCGTCGTCCGGTTGCAGGCGGGGACAGCGCCAACACGGACGTGGCCGATGTTCCGATCCCCTATTGGGTGAAGCTGACTCGCACGGGCAACACCTTCACCGCCCAGCAGTCGGCCGACGGTGTCGCTTGGGTCGACATCGCCGTCAGTCCGGCGGTGACGGTCCAGATGGCCAGCAGCGTGTACATCGGCCTGGCGGTGACCAGTCACGACGCGTCGATTTCGACGGTGGCCGAGTTCTCGAATCTCTCGACGACCGGCGGTGTGACGGGCGCCTGGCAGACGGCCGACATCGGCGTGACTCAGCCGGTGGGCAACGACACGGCCGAGCCGATGTACGTGCGGCTCGAGGACGCCGCGGGCAAGAGCGCGACGGTGGTCAACGCCGATGCGTCGATCACGCTGCGTGCGACGTGGCAGGAATGGGCGATTCCGTACAGCGATCTGTCTGGCGTGAACTTGGGCCGGATCGAGAAGATGGTCATCGGCGTCGGCAGCGCGACCGCTCCGAAGGCCGGCGGCGCCGGCACCGTCTATATCGACGACATTGGCTTCGGACGCCCGGCTCAGTAGCAATTCAGAAACGGCAGAAGACGTGCCGTGTTTGGGAGCATTACAGGGGGGCCTGTCCCGAGGGACATCGGGACAGGCCCTCGTTGCGACCACAACGCTGTCAACGAGACATATAGATGAATTCCATCTGCGTGATCGATTCATACGAACATTGTTTTTCTTGAGGGAGGAATGAAGATGTCAGCCAAGAAATGGTGTTTTGTAGGGGTACTGGCTCTGCTGAGTATGAGCGTGGCGATTGGAGCCCCGCCGGCGGTCCACCCTGAGACGGGAGAAGAACTGGTGATCGATTGTCTCTGGGGCACGCCGGAGGCTATCGACGGAGATCTGAGCGACTGGAATCTGGCGGCGATGACGCCCGCCGTCCTCGACGTGTCGACCCAGGTCTACACCGGACAGACCAGTTGGAGCGGCCCGGCGGACTGTAGCGGAAAGTTCTATGTGCTCTGGGATGATACGTATATCTACGTCGCCCTGGTGGCCAAGGACGACAGCTTGTCCATGAGCAAAACCAACGGCGACATTTGGAATGCCGACTGCGCGGAAGTGTTCTTCGGCACGACCGAGTGGGGCACCTCCGCGTCAGACCATGCCCAGCATTACCAGTATGGCTTCAACGCCAACAACCAGACCTGGAACTGGTGCAACATGGACAGCGCCGGCCAGAGCGCGGTGGACTACGTCCAGTGTGCCTCGTCCCGAACCGTGGATGGATACATCTGCGAAGTCGCGTTCGAACACGCGCGAATCGCCGCTCTGGACTTTACCGTGGGGAACATCATCAGTTTCCATCCCTGTATCGACGACACCGAAGCCACGGACCGGGAACTCCAGATCACCTGGACCGGGCGGGAAGCACATGACCAGAGTCTGGGATTCGGATATCTGATTCTCTCGGACAAGCGCGCCATCGCCAAGGAACTCAGCCGTGACCCGAGTCCGGCAAACGGCGCCGTGGATGTGCCGATCGACGCGATGCTGTCATGGACGCAAGGCGCGTTTGCGGTCAACCATGATGTCTATTTCGGCATGGTGTTCGACGACGTCAACGATGCCTCGCGAGCCGATCCCCGGGGCGTGCTGGTCAGCGAGGGACAGACGACGACCAGTTACGATCCGCCCGGCGCGCTGGCGTATGGCCAGACCTACTACTGGCGCGTCGATGAGGTCAATGGGGCTCCCGACTTCGCGATTCACAAGGGCATGATCTGGAGCTTTGCCACCGAGCCGGTCGGCTACGCGATCGCGAACGTCATCGCCACCAGCAACGGAACGTCGGACGAGATCTCCACGCCGCAACGGACCGTGGACGGCTCCGGTATCAGCGACAACGACGAAGCCTCCATCAAGGCCACCGACATGTGGCTCGCCGACCCGCCTGCCGATGGGACCACCCTCTACATCCAGTACGAGTTCGACGGCGTGTACAAGCTTCACGAGATGCTCGTCTGGAACTACAACGTCCAGTTCGAGCCGATCCTCGGGTTTGGACTCAAGAGTGTCAGCGTCGAGTACTCCGAGAACGGGACCGACTGGGCGACCCTCGGCGACGTCGAGTTTGCCAAGGCTACGGCGACCACCACCTACAAGGCCAACACGATTGTCAGCTTCGGTGGCGTTCCCGCCAGGTACGTCCGCCTGAATGTCAACAGCGGATGGGGTATGCTGAGTCAGTTTGGTCTCAGTGAGGTTCGCTTCCTGTCCATTCCGGTCCAGGCTCGTGAGCCTAACCCGGCCGACGGCGCCGTGGAGGTCACGCCGGACACGATCCTGAGCTGGCGCGCCGGCCGAAATGCCGTTGCGCACGAGATCTACCTAGGGACCGACCCCCAGTCCCTCGATCTGGCCGGTACGGCCGAAGAAGCGAGTTTCTCGCCGGGAAGTCTTGTGTTCGGAAGCACCTATTACTGGCAAATCGTGGAGGTCAACGAGGCCGACACCATCCCGGCCTGGGCGGGCGGCATCTGGAGCTTCTCGACGCAGGAGTACGCGTTGATCGACGGATTTGAAACGTACAACGATGACATCGACGCCAAGACGACGATCTTCGACACGTGGCTGGACGGCTGGGTCAACAACACCGGTTCGACGGTCGGGTACCTCAATGCGCCGTTTGCCGAGCAGACGATCGTACACAGCGGTCGGCAGTCGATGCCGCTGGCGTACGACAACAGCGCCTCGCCGTTCTATTCCGAGGCGGAGCGGACGTTCGACCCGTTGCAGGATTGGACGGCCCGCGGCGCCGACAGCCTGAGGTTGTATTTCCAGGGCGCTGCGGCGAACTCGCCGCAGACGCTTTACGTCACGCTGGAGGATAGCAGCGGACACGCCGCGACTGTCAGCCGGACGGACCCGGACGCCATCCTCTCGACCGAGTGGCAGGCGTGGCAGATCGCGCTGGGTGAGTTTGGCGGCGTAAATCTCAGCCGGATCGAGAAGATGGTTATCGGTGTCGGGAGCAAGACCAGCCCGACGGCCGGCGGTGCCGGTACGGTCTACATCGACGACATCGGATACGGACGACCCGTCGCTCCATAGCACCCATCCGCCGGCGTGACAGGGCACGCGCCGGACTTGGAGATAGTGCAAGGGGGCCTGTCCCGATGGACCTCGGGACAGGCCCTCGCCGCGAGAGTTGTGCGAATACGGTCTGCAAATCATGCTTGAATTCGGGACGCCAAGTATGATACAACGGTAGCTGAAAGGTCCTGCCAGGGCATTCACGCGGGGCCACGGAGATGGGAAGTCCTGAGTCCACTGAGGAGGTGCGGACATGGCTGGCAATACCACCACACAGCGAGACGCGTCCTGCTGTATGGGCGGCTGTCACTGCGCGCGGGACGGTCCGCACGGGTTGCCTCAGGAGGAACACGGATTCTGAAGCGGGTGTTGTCTTATTCCAGCAGAAGGCAAAGGAGAAAGGCATGAAAAGGTTCACGTTGTTGTTGATGGCCGTCCTGGCGTTGCAGGTGCAGGCGGCGGTTCCCGAACCGAAGGGCGCGTGGGAGTTCAATCCACCCGACCCCAATCGGGCGACGATCGGAGCGCCCCTGGAACTTGTCGGCTCGGTCCAGAAGGTCGCGGGCATTGACGCCGCCGACGGCGCGATCCAGATTGGCGAGGGCAGCTACTACGTTTGTACGCATGGCATCGGTCCCAACGGCGGCGGCGCTAAGGTGAACCAGTGGACGCTGCTGATCGACTTCAGCTACCCGCCTAGCAGTCGGTCCGATCCGCCCAACGGGTACAACGATCTGTTTCAAATCGATCCGACCAACGCCGATGACTCCGACTGGACCATCAACTCGGCCGGGGCGATCGGCATCGGTGCCGTCGGCTACTCGAACGCGTTCGGCTACACCACCTCGGGTGACACGTGGTATCGAATGGTGCTCGTGGTTGAAAACGGCGTTCGGCAGGATCTCTATGTCGACGGCGTGGAAATCTTCAAGGGCAACCAGCAGGGCGTCGACGGCCGGTTCAGTCTGGCCGAGGTGATCCTACTGTTTTGCGCCGGCAACAACCAGGACCGCGATGATGCTCCGATCAATGTGTCCGCGGTAGCCATCTGGGATACGCCTCTGGGCGCCGGCGATATCTTCGCCCT
Organism: Phycisphaerae bacterium; assembly: GCA_012744475.1. Taxonomy (GTDB): domain Bacteria; phylum Planctomycetota; class Phycisphaerae; order Sedimentisphaerales; family Anaerobacaceae; genus Anaerobaca. Next base: position 37,745 of record JAAYBV010000051.1, on the reverse strand, counting down.
GGGGCAGGCCGGTGACAAGTTCTTCACGCAGAAGCAGGCCTGGAATCCGCTGCCGACCGACGGGTCGGAGGACGTGCCTGTCACCACCGATCTGGCATGGTCGTCCGGCGAATATGCGGCGACGCACACCGTCTACTTCGGCTCATCCCGACAGGATGTCGACGCGGCGGCCCCGACGACGTTGGTGGCCGAGGGGTTGGCCCGCGATGTCACACGCGTGGAGATCGAACGCCTGGACTTTGGTCAAACGTACTACTGGCGTGTGGACGAGGTCAACGGCGCTCCCGATCGTACGGTGTTCCCGGGCAACGTCTGGAGTTTCACCGCCGAGCCGCTTGCCTACCCGATTGAGAACATCGTCGCCACGAGCAACGGCATCTCCGACGCGGTGGCTACGCCGCAGAAGACCGTAGATGGATCGGGTATTGATGCCGACGATCAGGCGTCGCTCAACAGCACGGACATGTGGCTGGCTAATCCGCCGGCGGACGAACTCCTCTATATCCAGTTCGAATTCGATCGCGTCTACAAGCTTCACGAAATGCTCGTCTGGAACTACAACGTCCAGTTCGAGCTGGTGCTCGGTTTCGGCGTCAAGGATGTCACTGTGACGTACTCGGAGAACGGAACGGACTGGACACCGCTGGGCGACGCTCAACTCGCCAGAGGTACGGCGTCGACTACGTATACTGCCAACACGGTCGTGGATCTGGGGGGCGTTCCGGCCCGGTACGTGCGTCTGACCATCAACAGCGGCTGGGGTGTGCTGGGGCAGTACGGCCTCAGCGAGGTTCGTTTCATGTACATCCCGGCCCAGCCCCGCGAGCCGCAGCCGGCCGACGGCGCCACGGACATCGATCCGGCGACGAGCCTGAGCTGGCGAGCGGGCCGCGAAGCCGCCAGCCACGAAGTCTATCTTGGAACCGACTCCGGCGATCTTCCACTGGCCGATACAGTTGGTGCGGCGGACTACACTCCCGGTGATCTGGAGTTCGGCCGCACCTACTACTGGCAGATCGTGGAGGTCAACGACGCCGATGCCACTCCGGCGTGGCCCGGCGACGTCTGGAGCTTCTCCACGCTGGAGTACGCGTGGATCGACGGATTCGAAACGTACAACGACGACATCGATGCCAAGACAACGATCTTCGACACCTGGCTGGACGGCTGGGTCAACAATACCGGCTCGACCGTCGGCTATCTCGACGCCCCGTTTGCGGAGCGGACGATTGTCCGCAGCGGCGTGCAGTCGATGCCGCTCCAGTACGACAACAGCGCCTCGCCGTTCTATTCCGAAGCAGAGCGCCAGTTCGAGACCGCCCAGGACTGGACGCGCAACGGCGCCGACACGCTCGTGCTGTACGTGCGAGGCATTGCTGCCGGCCTCGTGGAGACCGCCGACGGGCAGGTCATCATGAATGCCATCGGCACAGACATCTGGAATACAACCGATCAGTTCCGCTATGCGTACAAGAGCCTCAGCGGCGATGGCTCGATCACAGTCCGCGTCGACAGCCTGGTTCGCAGCAATGAATGGGCCAAGGCAGGTGTGATGATCCGTGAGACGCTCGATGCCGGTTCGGCGCACGCCTTCGTGGCGGTGACGCCGGACCATGGCGTGGCGTTCCAGCGCCGTCCGGCGGCCGAACAGGCCAGTGTCAGCACGGACGCGGCCGGCGTGGCCGCACCGTACTGGGTGAAGCTGACCCGGACAGGCAACGTCTTCACCGCGCAGCATTCGGCCGACGGCAGCACGTGGACCGACCTCGTGGCGAGCCCGGCGGTGCAGATTCCGATGGCCGGCAACGTGTACGTCGGTCTGGCGGTGACCAGCCACGACGCGGCGATCTCCACGGCAGCGGAGTTTTCGAACGTCGCCACGAGCGGCGACGTCACGGGCGCCTGGCAGACGGGCGAAGTCGGCGTCGCGCAGCCGCAGGGCAACTCGTCCGAGTCGATGTACGTGACGATTGAGGACAGCGCCGGCAAGACCGCGACGGTCGTGAATCCCGATGCCGCCGTCACTGCCCGTCCGACGTGGCAGGAATGGGCGATTCCGTACAGCGATCTGTCCGGCGTGAATCTGAGCCGGATCGAGACGATGGTCATCGGCGTCGGCAGCGCCACCAGTCCGCAGGCTGGCGGAACCGGCACCGTTTACATCGACGACATCGGGTACGGCCGACCCGCAGCGCAGTAGCGTTCGGAAAACGGCAGCACACCTGCTGCTCCGAAGGCATCACACAGGGCCTGCCCCATGCGATGGGGCAGGCCCTTTCTGCAATCATCCCTCCGCCCGACAGGGCATCCTCTACAGCCGTCTCTCGCCGGCAACGTCCGGATTTGTTGCGGCTATCTCTTGTGGGATCGCCTTTATGGGTCCCTGCGTCGGGAATTCCGACGCCGGACGCCTGTTGCGGAGAATATGCGCGGAGTTCCAACCGTGGTTCGCTAAACCCGGCGACTCGGCAGGCCGATACTGACGGTGTAGTTGGCTCCCCGGGCTGTTGTTGGAGTCCATACGATGATGCCGGTCGGAGACGGCAGGACACGCAGGATGGAGGATGGGTCCTAACCGAATTGGCCTTTGATGGCTGGAGTCGAGAGACTCCCAGTCGGGCAGGAGGGTGTGCTATCGTATTCGATGTGACACTGAAGGACTATCTCAAGGAGATAGACGAGGCATCGCTGTTGACCTGGGAAGAGGAGTACGAACTCGGCACGAAGGTTGTGCAGGACAACGATCCCTGGGCCCGCGAGATGCTGGTCCGCAGCAACCTGAGGCTGGTGGTGAACATCGCCAAGAAGTACGCCGGTCGCGGCATGAGCCTGGGCGATCTGATCGAAGAGGGCAATCTCGGCCTGATCAAGGCGGTGGATTACTTCGATCCGGAACGAGGCACGCGGTTCAGCACATACGCGGCGTGGTGGATCAAGCAGGGCATCAAACGCGCCCTGCTGGAGAACATCCAGCCCGTGCACGTCCCGACGTACATGGTCACTCTGATCAATCAGTGGCGTTATACGGCTTCGGAGGCGGAGAGCCGGATGGGACGCAGGCTGACCGTCGAGGAGATGGCCAATCTGATGCATCTTCCGCTGCGCAAGGCCAAAGTGATCCATCGTATCGTCGAGGTGTTGGGTGTAGCGGGCGACAGCCTGAGCGGCGATGATCAGGACGAGAGTCATGCTCTGGAATCAACGCTCGAAGATGAGCATGCCGGCCGGCCGGAGGATCCGCTCGTGGAACACGAAGAGAGGATCAAGGCCATACAACTGCTCGACGAGATCGATCCGCGCGAGGCCGATGTGCTGCGACTCCACTACGGTCTGGGCGGACGGCGACCGTTGACCCTCAAAGAGATCGGCAAGAAGATGGGCCTGACGCGCGAGCGGATTCGCCAGATTCGACGCGATGCGCTGACCCGGCTCTACGAATGCATGGAAGCCGAGTGAGACCCGTGGGATTTGGATTTACTCCTCGGGGAAGGTGATGTACCATCGGGTCATGGCGCCGCCGGACGTTGCCGTGGCGAGATCGTGACCGTGACGAATCGGGCCGGCGGGCCGAACGGAATCTGTCCTTTGGATGGCGAGGGAACGCATGGAATTGGCGCGGTACATCCGTGACATCTCGGACTGGCCCAAGCCGGGAATCCTGTTTCGTGACATCACGCCGTTGCTGGCCGACCCGCAGGCGCTGCGCGAGGCCGTCGACGCCATGTGCGCTCCGTACAGGGGCATGGGAATCGCCCACGTGGCGGCGGTCGAGGCCCGAGGATTCATCTTCGGCACCGCCGTGGCTGCCCGGCTCAACGCCGGCTTTGTGCCGATTCGCAAGAAGGGCAAACTGCCCTTTGAGACCGAGAGCATCACCTACGATCTCGAATACGGGACGGATACGCTGGAAATCCATCGCGACGCGGTGCCCGCCGGCGCCAAGGTCCTGATGGTCGACGATCTGCTCGCCACCGGCGGAACGATGAAAGCCGCCTGCGATCTTATCGAAAAGGTCCAGGGCCACATCGTCGGCATCACCTGTCTGATCGAACTGACCGACCTGCCGGGCCGCAAGATCCTCGCTCCCCACAACATCCACACCGTGATCTCATACTGACCCGCCGGCGGGCGGACTGTCTTGCGACATGGTGGTCCGTCGGGCGGTGACGACGCGGTCGTTGCTCTGGTTGTCTTTCTCGATGGTGATGGCGGAGAACAGGGCAGTCTGTTCGAGCAGCTCGCGAACGGCAGGGCCCTGGGCGTAGCCGATCTCCAGCAGGAGTACTCCGTCGGATTTAAGAAATCGGTCGATCTTCTCGACGATGCGCCGGTAGACGTCCAGGCCGTCCTCACCGGCCAGGAGCGCTGCCTTCGGCTCGTAATCCTTCACGTTCTTGTCGAGCGCCTCGTATTCGGCGGCGCTGACGTATGGCGGGTTGCACACGATCAGGTCCCAGTGCGTCACGTCCAGATGCGGCACGAGCGGATCGAAGAGGTCGCCGCACAGCAGCTCCACTCGATCCTGAAGTCCGTACTTCTCCACGTTCCGCGCCGCCACGGCCAGTGCCTTGTCCGAGATGTCCGTCGCGACGACGTGGGCGTCTGCATGGTTCTTGGCGATGGCGATGCCGATGCAGCCGCAGCCGGTGCATAGGTCGCAGACGTGCTGCTTGCCCTTGCGCGTGCGCAGGAACTCGATCGCCCGCTGCGCGAGCAACTCCGTCTCAGGTCGCGGGATCAGACAGTCGGCGCTGACTTCCATCTCCAGCGAGTAAAACTCCGTCCGCCCCACCAGGTAGGCGACGGGTTCGTGCAGACCGGCCCGTTTGACCAAGCCGTGCAGCCGGTCGAGGGATTCCTTCTCAACGATCCGGTCGAACTGTGTGTACAGCTCGATGCGCTTGAGTCCCAGCACGTGGCTCAGCAGCATCTCGGCGCTGAGTCGCGGCGCATCGACTTCGTTCTTGGTCAGGTACTCGGTGATCCATGTGAGCAGCTTCTGGATCGTCCACTGCGTCATGCGTGCGGCCTCGCGACCAGCAGGTTGTCCTCGCGGGCCACGCGGATGGCGAAGTCGTACCGGTTGACGTCGAGCGCCATCTCGCAGTCTTCGGGGTGGAAGTGCGGCTGGCCGGGGTCGTAGAACTTGCCGACCTGGCCGCTGGCCTGCACGAGCTGCCGCAGCGCGTCGGTGCTCGGTTCGCGGCCCTCCAGCAGATTCCGCAGATATAACGCACACAGTTCATCCTCGTCGGTCCGCATCCGCGCGTTCCAGCCCATTGCGACGATCGTCACCAGCGGCGGCCGGTCCCGCAGGATTGCACGGGCAGTGCCCTTGGCGACGACGAAGGACGCGGCGTAGACCGCGGAGGCGCCTGCTGCGGCCGCGACGCCGGTGGTGCCCGCCCGCGTCGATTGGATGATGACCTTGCCTTCAAGGTCCGCGCCCGCCATCTCGAAAGGGGAGTTGCCGAAATCGAATTCCCTGGGCTTGATGCCGTTGACCTCGCCCACGCACAGATCGCCCAGGCCGCGAGCCTTCAGCGCCAGCGCCTCGGGAGGCTCGGCGACCATGATGATCTTGGCCGCCCCGCGCGAGAACGCGACCGCCGCCGTGGTGAACGCCCGAAACACGTCCACGATCACCACGGTCCCCTGCGCCCGCCTCGCGCCTTCGAGCAGACTCTCAATCCTGATTTCCATAGAACCCTGTCTTGATCCCCACCTCGGGCCAGAGCATACCGTAACCCGCCCCGCAAACAAAGCGAATTCAGCTACTTGGCGTGTCCCCTCCATGATCGGCGATCTTCCTCCTGCGTGGACCGGCGCGCGAGGCACACCCTGCGCGATAGTACCGACACAGGGAACGCGCGAAGGATCAGGCGCGCCAGGGGCGGGGGCGGGTGGCGGCACCGGCGATGGCGTCTCTGGCGATGATGGCGTTCTCGCGGACCTGGAAGTCGAACATGCCGACGCAGATGAAGTCGGCGCCGTTGTCGAAGGCGTACTTGAAGCCTTCGCTCGGATGGATGGCTCCGGCGGCCAGCACCTTGAACGCGATCCAGGGCCGCGTGACGTTTCGCATGAAGTCGATGGTCCTCTCTGGCGTGATCGACCAGATGTTGTCGTGGTCCTGGGCGCCGCCGCTGTCGACGTTGAAGTCGACCCTCTGCTCGGTGGGCGTCGCGGACCAGTAGTTGCCGTGATGCAGCGTCTTCATGTAGAAGTCGGGCCGGATGCCCGCCTTCTCGACCGCGATAGGCACTTGGATGGAATGGCCGCCGATGCCGGCGATGACGCCCTGCGACTTGATGAATGCGACCGCCTCGCCCAGCAGATCGACGCGTCCGCCCTTGACGAAGCTGTCGCCGACGCCGCCCTGGACGTAGGCGCCGACGGCGCCGTTGTCGATGGCTTGTTTGATGTTGGTGGTCAGGTCGTTGACCTTCGGATGGACCTGGGCGATCCACTGCATGTGTCCGCCGCGTTCGTTCCAGTGCTTCTTCATGTAGCCCGAGCCGCTGCAGATGATGGTGTTGATGCCGGCTTCTTCGGCAAGAGCCAGGGTTTCGAGGATGCGGTCCTCGGTGGCGTATGCCTTGAACAGGTCCCGCAGGTACTTCAGGTCCCGGCTGTGCGACCAGCCGCTGAACTGGTTCTCGCCCATGATCAGGCGACCGATCGTCAGATTACCGATCCGGCCTGCTGGCATGCTCCCATTCGACATCTTCGACCTCCATCAGCAACGCGTTTGCGGCATCGACCGATCCGATGCCGGCGCCATCTTACCACAAATCCTCGCCAGCGGCCTGCAAAAAGCACCGTGGGCCGCTTCAAGGCTGCCTTCTTTGCTTCGCTTGGCTACACCCAGGCGACTTGGAGGCGGTTCGAGGTCGATCTTCGTCGGCAGCATCTTATTCAAGATGCTGTTCTGCGGCAGGAGACTCCGCATGGCAGAAAGTATGAGATTCGTGGTACAATGGTGGGGCCGACAGGAAAAACAAGAGAAGTCGTCAGCGTCAGGATAGTACTGGTCGGTGAGCAGGTTCCTCGATTTGTCACTGCGTATCCTGGAGAGAGCCGATGAGATTCAAGGCCTTGGACACGGTTGTGCTGAACAAGGATATGCCGGATGCCGGACTCAAAAAGGGGGATCTTGGGGCCGTGGTGCAGGTCTACGAACCTGACGGACTTGAAGTTGAGTTCGTAACGGCGGCGGGAAAGACGGAAGCCCTGGTCACACTGAACGAACGCGACGTTCGGCATGTCGCCGACAGCGACCTTATCGCCGTGCGCTCGCTTCGCAAGACGGCGTGAGCGTCTGGTGCCCCCCCTCTGGCAAGGGGTCTCGATTACAGTCTATCTTCTGAAGGGTCGAAGGCTGCGGAGGTGGAGCGGGAGAATTCGCATGGAGCGGAACGGCGAGAGTGAAATGAATGTGCGGGTGGAGTTCTTGCAGAAGACCGAATGCTATGCCTGCACCAGACGCCAGGCGAAAGCGGCATTTGGCGATCTCGGTCTGAAATGGATTGGCCTGGGTCATCCTCTAAGGCATTTTCGTTTCGACCGGCGCACTCAAGCTCGTCCGTGCCTGGTCGAGCGAGCTGTCGTGTGTGAAGCGGCGTACAGTCCACAGCGAGAGGGGTGGTTTTCCGCGTATGCCATGCGTAAGGAAATCTACCCGCTGGAGGCGCGAGAAGAATTCCGAGATCGCGTATTGCCCGCGATGCGTCGATGGTTGCAGAAGCAAGCAGCTAAACCCGATACGGCCGTCCTTGGCTACGAGTATCTTCTCGCCGAATGGGACGGAACCACGCATCACTTTCACACGTTTACCTGGCGCTGACATGGCGATGCGTAGGGCAAGGCCCCTTCTCAATGATCTCAGATGTAGACTTTGTCCATCATGCGGGGGAAGGGGATACACTGGCGGATGTGCCGTTCGCCCGCGATCCAGGCCAAGGTGCGTTCCACGCCAAGGCCGAAGCCGCCGTGGGGGACCGAGCCGTACTTGCGCAGATCGAGGTACCAGCCGTAGGTCTCGGGGTTGAGCCCCTGGTCGTGAATCCGCGCCAGCAGACGGTCGTAGTCGTCTTCGCGCACCGAGCCGCCGATGATCTCGCCGAAGCCCGCCGGAGCGAGCATGTCGAAATTCTCCACCACCCGCTCGTCGGCGCGGTCGGTCTTCATGTAAAAGGCCTTAGCCTCTCGCGGATAGTGCGTCACGAAGACGGGCTTGTCGTGCATGCGCGAGATGATCGTCTCGTCGGAGCCGCCCAGGTCCTTTCCCCAGGTGAACTCGGCGGCCAGTTGGGCGTGTTTGGGATTGTTCTCGATCTTCGTCTCCGTTTCGGCCAGTTCGCTTCGCAGGTCGATCAGCTCGGCGGCGATCTTGTCCTTCTGCCACTGCTTGATCTGCCCGCTTTGCTGCTGCTCCAGTTCCGCGATGCGTGTTTCCATCCGGGCCTTCTCGCCCTGAAGGTCGGCCAGGTCCTGCGCCATGAACTCCACGGTCCTGGGGCCCTTGAGGATTTCGACCGCTTCGCTGTACGTCAGCCGGTGGAAGGGCGGCTTGATCTGCTCCAGCATCGGGATATCGGCTCCGAGCGTCTGGAGCTCGCTGCGGTTGTCCTCCAGCACGCGGCGGACGATGTAAGAGACGAAGTTCTCCGCCAGCTCCAGCAGTCCGGGAAGCTCGATGAAGGCCACCTCCGGCTCGACCATCCAGAACTCGGTCAGGTGCCGGCGGGTTTTGCTCTTCTCGGCACGGAAGGTCGGCCCGAAGCAGTAGACGCGGCCGAAGCTCATCGCGGCCGACTCCAGATAGAGCTGGCCCGTCTGCGTCAGGTGCAGCGGGCTGCCGAAGTAGTCCACCTCGAACAGCGAGGTCTGGTCTTCGCCGACCACGGTGGTGAAGATGGGCGTGTCGACGAGAGTGAAGCCGTGGTCGTTGAAGAATCGCCGGATCGCGTCGACCACGGTATGACGGACCTTGCCGAGGCACCACTGGCGCTGGGAGCGGAAGTGCAGGTGGCGGTGGCGCATCAGGAAATCGACGCCGTGGGCCTTGGGCGTGATGGGGTAGCCCTCGGCCGGGGCGACGATCCGGGCGCCGGTCACCGCCAGCTCATAGCCGCCGACGCTGCGTTCGTCGGCGCGGACGGCGCCGGTGAGGCTCAACGACGATTCCTGCCCCAGGTGCTTGATCCGTTCGAACAGCTCTTCGGGCACGTTGGCCCTCTCAACGGTGCACTGGCACAGGCCGGTTCCATCCCGCAGGATGACGAACTGGATCTTGCCGCTGGCCCGGCTATTGTAGACCCAGCCGTGCAGGGTGACTTCCTGCCCGACATGGTGTTTCAACTCATTGACGTACACGCTGGGCTTACTGCTCATAATTCTGTTTCCTCACACCGCTGGTTTGTATCGGCCGATCCGCTGGTGTGTGGCAGCCTCAAGTCCGCAGGACTTGGGAATCGTTTCTTGCACTGGCAGCCAATACGCCAGTCAAGGCTACCATCCCCAAACGCTGCGCGTTTGAGGCTGCCACACGTCGTGCAGGGAACTATACACCACCGGCCGTCCGGCGGAAAGGGCGAACTTGAGCGCTCGGCCGTTGAAGAGTATAGCGACAGGCGGTAAGATGGGCCGCCATGCAGGCACAGGATAGATTCGCAGTAGGTCTGATCCAGATGGCGATGACGCCCGATCCGGACGACAACCTGGCGCGGGCCGCCGGGCTGGTCGAGCGGGCGGCGCGCGACGGCGCCAAGGTCATCTGTTTGCCCGAGCTGTTCCGGTCGCCGTATTTCTGCCAGCGGGAGGACGTGGCCCTGTTCGACCTGGCCGAGCCGGTCCCGGGACCGTCCACCGAGGCGCTGGGCAAGATCGCCAAATCGCGGCAGGTCACGGTCGTTGCGTCTCTGTTCGAGCGTCGTGCGGCGGGGCTGTGCCACAACAGCGTCGTCGTGCTTGATGTCGAGGGGCGGATCGCGGGGCTCTACCGCAAGATGCACATCCCCGACGATCCGGGTTACTACGAGAAGTTCTACTTCACGCCGGGTGACCTCGGGTTCAAGGCCTTCGACACGCCCGTCGGCCGCATCGGGACGCTGATCTGCTGGGACCAGTGGTATCCGGAGGCTGCCAGGCTCACCGCCTTGCAGGGCGCCGAAATCCTCTTCTACCCGACGGCCATCGGCTGGCACCCGCACGAGAAGGACGTTTTCGGCGCGTCCCAGCACGATGCTTGGCGTACGATTCAGCGGGCCCACGCGATCGCCAACGGCGTGTACGTTGCTGCGGTCAATCGTATTGGACTGGAGAAGTCGGCGGAGGATGCGGCCGGCATCGAGTTCTGGGGCGGCACGTTCCTCTGCGATCCGTTCGGCGTGGTGGTCGCGCAGGTGGGTCCGGCGTCCGAGGACGTGCTGATCGCGGAAGTGAACCGGGCCCGGATCGAGGACGTGCGGCGAAACTGGCCCTTCCTGCGGGACCGGCGGATCGACGCCTACGGCCGCATCACCGAGAGGTTCACCGACGAGGCATGAAGACGCAGAACCATGACACGCCGGCCGCCGGCGGGTTCGCCATGCCCGCCGAATGGGAAAGGCACGAAGCGACTTGGCTTGGCTGGCCGCACAATCGCACCGACTGGCCCGGCAAGATTGCCCCGATCCACTGGGTCTACGGCGAGATCGTCCGCAAGATCGCCCCGGGCGAGATCGTGCGCATCCTCGTCAACTCCGAGCAGCACGAGAAGCAGGTCCGCCGGATTCTGACGCGAGTGGGCGTCGACCTCAGTCGCATCGAGTTCTTCCGCTTCCCGACCAATCGCGGCTGGACGCGCGACTTCGGCCCGGTCTTCGTTCGTCGCAATGAGCCGCCCAGGGAGGTCGCGATCGCGAGTTTTCGCTTCAACGCGTGGGCCAAGTATCCTGATTGGGATCTTGATTGCCGGATCGCCGAGCGGGTGGCGAAGGCCATGGGCCGGCGAATCTTCTACGTGCGGCACGGCGGCGAAGACGTCGTGCTCGAAGGCGGGGCGATTGACGTCAACGGTTGTGGCACGCTGCTGACTACGGAGGAGTGTCTGCTCGACGACAAGGTGCAGGTCCGCAACCCGAAGCTGAGCCGGGGCGATATCGAGCGGGTCTGCCGCGACTATCTCGGCGCCGGTCAGGTGCTCTGGCTGGCGCGCGGAATCGTCGGCGACGACACACACGGCCACGTCGACGACCTGTGCCGGTTCGTGTCACCCAGGACGGTCGTGTTGTGCCAGGAGCCGAACGCGGGCGATGAGAACCACCGGATTCTCGAAGAGAACCGCGAGCGTCTGGAAGGCTATCGGCTCCGGGATGGCTCGCGAATCGAGATAGTGCGTCTGCCGATGCCCGAGCCGCTGTATCAGGATGGCCAGCGTCTGCCCGCCAGTTACGCGAATTTCTACATCGCCAACAGCGCGGTCCTCGTGCCCACGTTCAACGACCCAAATGACCGTATCGCCCTGGGCATTCTCGCCGAGCTGTTCCGCGACCGCCCGGTCGTGGGCATCCACGCGGTCGATCTGGTTTGGGGTCTCGGCACGCTCCACTGCCTGACCCAGCAGGAACCGGCCGTCTGACAGGGTCTGTGGGATTCAGTCGGCCCTCAGTGTGGCAGCCTCAAGCGCAGCTTGGGGATGGTCTCCGGTATCAGCCCGTGCTCTGCCATCGGAACAACCGCCAAGTTCGCCATCCCCAAACGCCAAGGCGTTTGAGGCTGCCACCCTGCTTACGATTGGCGTAGTGTTCGCTGGTTGCTATAATCAGCGAATCATGACGAATCCGGAGATGCGTGCGTGAATGCGCGGGAAATCCAGATCGAGATCTTCAAGAAAATGACACCCGAGCAGAAGCTCAAGCTATCGATGAGTCTATACTGGTCGGCCCGCCGGCTCAAGGCCTCCTGGCTGCGGCAACAACACCCGGACTGGACCGACGAGCAGGTCCAGAACAAAGTCACGGAGATCTTCAAGAATGCCCGAACCTGAGTTGTTCCTCGTCTTTGTCGAACCGTTGAACCGTGCCGGGATTCCGTATATGGTCACCGGTTCGGTAGCCAGCATCGTCTATGGCGAACCACGCTTGACCCACGATGTGGACTTGGTCGTCGAGTTGGACGCCGCTCGAATCGACGACTTCATCTCGTTGTTCCCGGATGGCGAGTTCTACTGCCCGCCTGAAACGGTTCTCCGGTCCGAGGTTCGCAGAGAGACGCGCGGGCATTTCAATCTGATCCACCACGCGAGCGGCTTCAAAGCGGATATCTATCCGGTGGGGTGCGATCCGCTGCATGTCTGGGCGATGGGGCGCCGGCGCACTGCCGAGGTGGGCGGGATGGGGGTTTGGGTGGCTCCACCCGAATACGTGATTCTGCGAAAACTCCAGTTCTACCAGGAAGGCGGCGGTGACAAACACCTTCGCGATATCCGCAGCATGCTCGATATGTCGGCCTCCATCATCGACCGAGGTGAACTGGAAGCCAGAGTTTCCCAACTTGGATTGGAGGCGGTCTGGAAGGGAGCAGCGACATAACCAGGTAGTGTGTGGGGGGGGCAGAAGTTGCCGTCGTCTTGTGCCCGACCACCGCACATCTTGTTTGAGGCGAGTGCGATGAAGAAGGTCCTGGCAATCAGTCTTCTGGCAAATGGAGTCCTGGCGGCCGTTTGTGTAGGGCACCTTTGGCAACGAGATGAGAACGAAGAGCGATCGCTCAATGCCCGACTGTCTTCGATTCCAGTTCGGCAACTCACGGTTCTGGCGAGTTCGGACATGGACGTTGAATCGATCGTTTCAGACGGCGTTGGTCCGATTGAGGCGTTCGCCGTGAAGGCTCCGTTTGTCACGAGGCGGATCAAGAGGGCCTGTCCGCTTCGGCCGCCTACGGAGGTGACGGCCCTGCTGGCTGCAAGGAAGGCCGAAGGGCGGGTCGATCATCTGGGGCTCCTGCTGGAATACGGCCTGCGGGTCCACCTGGGGTATCTTGTGCATACCCGCCTCTCGCGCGAACTCCCACTGGATGCGAACGTGATGCTGGCCGAACTTGTGCGACTGACCGGAATTACTCCCTACACCAGCGCCCACGAGGCGGGCTGGTTGAACGACCAGTGTTTTGACGAATTCACACGGACCGGCTACTCATCATACCAGATCTATCTGTGGGCGAAAGAGCATCGTGGGGACATTCTGACCGATGGTGAGCGATTTCCCAACGGCCAGCGAATCGACAGGGTTCTGCAGCTCATCGACGCATCTTCTCTCCAGGGCGTTGGCGGCGGGAACGTGTGTCACTATGATTGTCTGTGACGGAGGCATTGAAAGGTTCTACCGCACAACTGGGAGGAAATACCTTTGAGAAAGCTTCGTCTTGTTTGTCTGCTCGTTGTGATGATCGGTGCCGGTACGCTGGCGGCCGGTGCGGTGCGGTGGGACATGGCGGCGTTGTCGGAGACGCCGCGGGTGTGGGCGGACCCGAATCGGAGTGTCGAGGGGGTCAAGGCGATCTTCTATGAGGGATTGGCGTGGAAGGGCCGGCCGACGCGGGTGTTTGCGTACTATGGGCTGCCTGATGTGGCGGAAGGGCAGAAGGTCCCGGCGATGGTGCTGGTGCACGGGGGCGGGGGCTCGGCGTTCATTCCGTGGGTGAAGCTATGGGTCGAGCGGGGCTACGCCGCGATAGCGATGGACACCTGTGGCTGCATCAGCAGCGGCGGATACCGGGACCATCCGCGTCACGAGCACGGCGGGCCACCCGGCTGGGGCGGGTTCGATCAGCTCGACCGGCCCATTGAGGACCAGTGGACGTACCACGCGGTCGCCGACGCGATCCTGGCCCACTCGCTGATCCGCTCGATGCGCGAGGTGGACCCCGAGCGGACGGGCGTTACCGGGATTTCGTGGGGCGGATACCTGACCTGCATCATTGCGGGCGTGGACAGCCGGTTCAAGTTCGCGGCGCCGGTCTATGGCTGCGGCTTCCTGGGCGATAACTCGGTCTGGCTCGACACGTTCAAGAATCTCGGACCCGAGAAGGCTGGTCTCTGGCTCGAACAATGGGACCCGTCGCAATACCTGCCCGAGGCGCGGATGCCGATGCTATGGGTCACCGGCACGAACGATTTCGCCTACCCGATGGACTCGCTCCAGAAATCATATCGCCGGCCGCAATCGGCGAGGACGCTGTGCCTGCGCGTTCGGATGCCGCACGGACATGGCGGCGCCGGCGAGAATCCCGAGGAGATTCGTGCCATGGCTGACGCCGTCCTCAAAGGCGGTGCGCCGCTGGCCCAGGTCACCAGCGCCGGCCGGCGCGGCCGCGACGTGTGGGCGACCTTCAAGAGCCAAGTCCCCATCGTCAAAGCGGAGCTGAACTACACGACCGATACCGGCAAGTGGCAGGACCGCAACTGGCAGACCATCGAAGCGACGCTCGATGCCGACGCAGCCAAGGCCTCCGCCGCCTTGCCCGAGAGCGTCACCGTCTACTACCTCAACCTGATCGACGACCGGGACCTGCTCGTCAGCAGCGAGCACGAGGAGATGGCACCGGCATCCCCGTAGGGGCGAATCATCATTCGCCCCACGACTGTTTCGAGGAGATGCGATATGAGATCAGTTCTGCGTCCGTGGATTGTGATTCTGCTTCTGACCTCGAACGCGCTGTCAGCGCAGGACGTAGTTCTCTCCGTCGGCGCGCCTTCTGCGGCCGGTATGGATGAAACCATCCTGGCGGCGGCGGTCCACATGTACGAGACGGCCGTCCGGCAAGACCAGGTGCGCAACATCGTTCTCCTGGTCGCCCGCGATGGGAAGGTGGTCCTGCACGAAGCGATGGGCTGGAAGGACAAGGAGCAGGGCATCCCCCTCGCGAAAGACGCGATGTTTCGCATGGCCTCGAACACCAAGCCCGTTATCGCGACGGGCATCAGCATTCTGGTCGAGGAGGGCAAGCTGAACTACCGCGACCTCGTTCGCCGGCACATCGCGGCGTTCGACAACTACCGCTCCGGCGCGATCACCATCCATCATCTGCTCACGCACACCAGCGGCTTTCGCATCGAGCCGATCTTCTTCGGTCCGTTGATGCAGAAGTCCCCCGAGCATCCCGATGCGCCCAGCCTTCAGCTTGAGGTGGCCCGCTTCGGCGAGGTGGGCGCCACCGAGCTGCCCGGAACGACGTACGAGTACAGCAATCCCGGCTACAACACGCTGGGCGCGCTTGCCGAAGTGGCCTCCGGCCAGCCACTGGACGTGTTCCTGCGCGAGCGCATCTATGCACCCCTTGGGATGATAGACAGCTATCACCACGAGGTTGCGGATAAGCTGGATGGCAAGCTCGACCGCATGTCGGTGGTTTATGACCTGAAAGAGGATGGCCAGTGGGAGGCGCGCTGGCGGCCGGGCGCGCCGCCGCAATATCCGTTCGTTCGGGCTTCCGGCGGCATGATCTCGACCGCCACGGACTACGCGATCTTCTGCCAGATGTTCCTCAACGGAGGCGTCTACAACGACACGCGCATCCTGAAGGAGGAGACCGTTGCCGCGATGACGTCACCGCAAACCGCGTCCATATACACAGCCGAAGAACGCGAGCGCCGCGACAGTTACTATGGATACGGCTGGAACGTTTCGCGGGATGGGATATTCTCGCACGGTGGATCGGACGGCACGGCGGCCTGGGTCGTTCCCGACCGGAAGCTCATCGTCCTGGCTTTCACGCAAAGTCCGGGCAAGCACACCGGTCGACTCGGCACTCGCTTCCTGAAACTGGTCCAGGCGTCCATCGCCGACTGAACGGGTGCGGCCTGCAACTGAGCAGGGCGTCGCATCTCGAAACCATCCCCATCCCGATGGACATCGGGATGAGGCTGCCACCTGAATGTATGCGATGTCACGCGTCTTTGGGCATGATGGCCCAGGCGACCAGGTAGGTCAGGCCGACCGGGACGATGGCGGTGGCGAAGCAGAGGAATACGACGATCAGCCGGACCAGAGTCGGGTCGATGTCGTAGGTCTCGCCGATCCCGCCGCAGACCCCAAAAATCTTCTTGTCCGTCCTGGAAAGATGCAGTCGTTTCATCCGTACCCTTTCGCGTCTGTCGGTTGCCTGTCCACAGACCTATACGTCGTTGACGTCCTCGGGTTTCGACAATCTCGGCTCTCCCCGTCGCGGCCAGATGGGCCAGTCGTCGGGCCCATTCCAGGTGTGCTCTCCGTTCTCATCCTTGCCGTTCGGTCCGGTGCTGTATAGCCGAAACCCTTCTTCGATCCGTTGGTACACATAGGGACCGCCATTCTGCGGATCGATCAGGACCAAAGGATCGACGCACGATGCGACCTCGTCGAACTGGTCGGGCCATCGCCCGGTCCGGTTCTTGAATCGGCGCAGCTCAATAAGGATGTCGACTGCTCGCTTCTCGCACAGCACGCGATGATACAACTCGCCGACGCGATCGGCGTGCCACCCATCCTCACCATAGCGGACCGATCTGTACCACTGGTACAGGCGGAAATCGGGCCGCCTGCGGTCTTCCAGGCCGCGAGCGAAGATCCCTCGCACGCGGCTGATGTCCCGGCGGAAAGATTTCCAACGGTCCGCCAGATCGTTGTTTGCGATAATCAGCGTGTCCAAGTCCTGCTCTGTGGCCGGGCCGGTTACCACGAATTCGATCAGGTGATGCAATCCTATCGCCTCACATCCGATGCCCGTCAGGACGAGGTATGCTGCTGGCTGCGCCTGGAAATGTCGCCCCGTTGATACGATCGCCTCGTATTTCGCCAATCCGTCGGCAATCCGGCCTTCGGCCATGTCGTTGTTTGCGTCACGCCGCAGAAGATGCGCATACTGGCGAATCGCGCCCAGGGGTACGTCGAACAGGCCCATGCGGCCTGCCTTAGGTGCAAGGGGAAAACAGCAGGTGGACTTCGCAGTCGCATCCATGAGTCGGTCGATGCGATGCCGATGCGTATCGAGCCACTGCCTCAGTTCGGGATGTTTCGCGGAGGTCCAGGGCATCCAAAGGGTGATCTCTTCGTCGTTCGGATCGAGCAATCCCTTGGGCAGTTCCAACTCGACGAGTCTTCTATCGTTCATTCCATACTCATGCAGCGACACCGGGTCCGTGGTAGCCTCCATAATGGGCACCAGCACGGCATCCAGCTTGCTCGGTGTAGGCGGGACCTCCTCGCCCTGCAGCAATTCGGCGTAGATCAACGCCGCGTTGTCCTCATCCGCCACTGCTCGTTTCGCGTCGATCGCCGCCAGTTCCTTCTGCCATGTGGGAAGCAATGCATTGACCCCCAGTGCCACTGTCGCGATGACGATGACCGCAAGGCCAATTCGCCTGCGCCATGGTCGGCGGATGTCGGCCGATGGTGGCTTGTCGTGTTCCATTGCTCCAAACTCCGACATATCCTCGAACTCAGACGTGTGGGAAGCGAATCTCTTCAGCCAGAAGTGCCCAATCTACGGAGCGTTGGCATCAGCTCGTGGACGTGTGATATAGCGCTCGCCGTAGATGGCCTTGAGTTCGTTCATGATGGGGTCCTGCCCGTTGCGGCTGGGTGGCGCCGGTGCGGGAGGGATCCAGATGGGCCAGTCGTCACTACCTTCGGATTCACCCCGGCCTTGCTCATCGATCTTGTTCGCACCTGTGGAATACAACTCGAAGGCTCCGTTCGTTCGGCGATAGATGAACGGTCCTTCGTTCAGTGGGTCCGTCAGGATTGGCTCAGGCAAAGAGGTGGCAACTTCGTTCAGACCCTCGGGCCAATGACCGATTTCGGTGCGATGCCGTTTCAGGGCGATGATGATGCGAAGTCCACGGGCCAGAGCCATGGTTCGAAAGTAGCTCTGGGCAGCCTTGTCCTCCGATGTGGATTTGTTGAGCAGTCCGCCTGTGGCCTTGTTGAACCGGTACGCATAGAACCGATACTTAAGACGTTCCGTGGGGCTCCACTGCTCCATCATCTTCTGCACCGGGAGATCGTCAGCCGTGCGGATGTCGCGAAGGTTCTCTGTCCACGCATCGGCAGTTGACAGGGGCATGGCTTCGATCCTCTTCAGGTCGGCCTCAGTTGGTTCCTCGGCCGCCACGAAATGAATCAGACGTTTGAGCCCGATGGTCTGGATGCCATCGGCCACAATAAAATCCAGGAGTACGGGACGCTGGCGCAGGTGATGTCCCATTTGAAGAAGGCATCGCCACTTGGCTGTCGCATCGTCGAGTCGTCTTTCTGCAACGTCGTTGTTGGCCGCAAAGCCTAACAGGAAGGCCCACTGGCGCATCGATGCATAATCCACCTCTGAGAGCACCGCCGTAATATCCGTGGTCAACGGAAATCGGCATTCGTGGAGGGCAGATGCGTCCAATAGTTTGTCGATGATGTATCGATGCTTCTTGATGAACCGGGCAAGTTCGGGATCTTCTTCGCTGCGCCAGGGTTCGTAGAGCCGCTGATTGAAGACCGACCCATTCAGAGACTCTGGACGAGAATCCGACAGCGATGTAGCGCGAGTGTCTCGAAACAGTTCGCGATAGATGATCGCGGCGTCCTGAACGTCCGGGACGTTTCTGGTTGCTTCGATATCGGCCAGCCGCGCGTCGGCTGAGCGGCGATCCCCAAGCTGCCAGAGCCCGCAGATCGCCACCCCTATCAGGGCGGCGAGCGCCGCCGCGAATCTGACATGCTTGAGCCAACCGGTCTTCTGTCGCGGGTCCTCTGTCTGCATCTGTTCTGCCCTCCGGGTGGTCCGCCTCACCATGCGTGCTTCCTTCAATCGAGTCTTCTGTCAAGCGGGCTTACGGAGCGTTGGCGTCCGTCTGGAGGCGTCTAATGTACTCTTCACCATAGATGGCCTTGAGTTCTTCCATGATCGCATCCTTGGACCGAGGCTTGGGAGGCTCCGGCCTGGCAAGGGGCCAGATCAGGATATCGTCCTCGTGGTGGTTGCGCTCTTTGACGTAGCGTTCCCGGCCGCCTTCATCGATGCGGTTGAGACCCGTGCTGTAGAGACTGAAGCTGTCGTCGACGGGGGCATACACGAACGCGCCTCCATTGGCGGGGTCCACGAAGGCTTCGGGGGCGATATGATCCGCGACCTCGTTGAGGGAAGAGGGCCACGAGCCGTGCTCGTCTCGGTAACGGCGCAGAGCCAGGACCAGCCATGTCCCGCGCCGTTCGGCGAGGAGCGAGCCGTGGAATCGGTGTAGTTCGGCATATTCGTCGGCGCGGTAGATGGTTATCTCGGCGAACCAGCGGTGGAAGTTGGAGAGTGTCCGGCAGAAATCGGTCCAACTCGCGCCCGATTCCCGGTCATCGGGTGGCAGCCGATCCGGCTCAAGCAGGTAGTGCAGACTGGAGAAGTAATCCTCAGCGATGTCGTGCAGGCCCTTGGGATCGAGGGGCATATTCATTGGCCAGTACGGGCGACACCAACGGATGTCTTGTGGCGGATCGTCGGGCGATAGTGGCATCTGGCTCGAAAAGCGCACCTCTCCTTCCGGATTCACCTCATAGATTCTCGCGAGGAGGTTCATGTACCGAATCTTCTCCGCTCGAAAGAGAGCGGTGGCTTCGGCGGGCCAAGCGTCGTCGGTCTTGGGAAGACGCTCCGCGATCAGTGCGATGTCCCGGTTGGAGAGGGCGTGTTGGACCAGGGCGCGGCGGATCAGTCGGAGAACCCGGGTTTCATAGCCATGACCGATCCGAAAATCCAAGGGTTGCACCTGCCGTCGCAGATCGTGCGCCATTTCGAGGGCGCAGAAGTACCTGGTGATGGCTCGTTCGAATCGTCCTTCGCCCAGGTCGCGGTTGGCCGACAGGATGAGAAGCTGGAAGGCGCGCCTCAAGGGTCTGTACGGAACCGTGGACTCGTCATAGGTATATCGCTGCAAGGGCCAGCGGAATGAGCCGTTTGCAGCCGCGCGAACGACTTCGTCCACCACCCCAGTGTAGGTGTCGAGCCATTGTGACGCCTCCGGCTGTTCGACACGGGTCCACGCGTCTTTGTACAACACATCGCTCTCGCGGCCTGTATGGAAGAAGACGGTCAGCTGGTCATTCGCATCCAGCCGGGCGAACAGGGGGGCACAGCGGATGGCCGCATTCTCTTGGTCGGGTATCGCTCGTTCGGCTTCAAGGGCGGCGAACTCTTCGTCGAACCGGTAAGGTCGCCAGCGCTCAGGATCGTCTTCTGTCGGCCAGATGGTTGCCAGCGCCACCGCCAGGGCCGGCAGGACGAACATGCCCGCACTGAGCCAGGAGAGGAAGCCTTCAAGTCGTTTTCTGCCGGCCAGGCCGGCGAGCGGTGACAGGATCCCGGGCGCGAGGTAGACGATACCGACGAGAATGCCGATCCACGAAAGATAGCCGATCCAGATCGCCGTTACGAAGAACGGGACGAAGATGCACGCGCCAAGCAGGCAGGCGATGCGACCGATGGTATGCCACTTTCGTCTTCGCCTGGCCTTCTTGTCGTCCTTTGCCCCTTGATCCTCTGCACACATCTCTCTGGCCCTCCGGGTTGTCCCCCTATACAGAGATGCGCAGCCGGACCGGTTTCTTCAATCGAATTCTTGATGGAGCGCCGTCAGAGGTCCAGTTTGTCGCGGAGGTAGGTGCGGAGCTGGTCGGTGGCGACGCGGGTCTGGACCATCGAGTCGCGCTCGCGCACGGTGACGGTCTGGTCCTCCAGGGTCTGGCCGTCGACGGTGATGCAGAAGGGCGTGCCCGCCTCATCCTGCCGGCGGTAGCGACGACCGACGGCGCCTTTCTCGTCGTAGAAGCAGGTGAAGCACCGCTTCAGATCGTTGGCGATGTTGTGGGCGATCTCGGGCATCCCGTCCTTCTTGACCAGCGGGAAGACGGCGGCTTTGGTCGGCGCCAAGCTCGGATGGAAGCGCAGCAGGTTGCGCGTCTCGCCGTTGACTTCTTCTTCATCGTAGGCGTCGACCAGGAAGGCCAGCGTGCTGCGGTCCATGCCGGCGCTGGGCTCGATCACGTAGGGGATGTAGCGCTGCTGCTTCTGGTCGTCGAAGAACGACAGCGGGCCTTTCTGATAGTCTTCGGCTTCGTCGGCCAGCCTGACCTTCGTCAGGTCGCGGCCGTTCTCGAACCAGCTTGTGGTGCTGCGCATGCCGCGCTGGTGCTGGCGGAGGTCGTAGTCCGTGCGGTTGGCGATGCCTTCGAGCTCCTGCCAGTCGCCCGAGCCGAAGGGGAATCTGTACTCGACGTCGACGCAGGCCTTGGCATAGTGGGCCAGCTCATCGGGGTCGTGGTCGCGGAAGCGCAAGTTCTCCTTCTTGATGCCGTGATCGGTGTACCACGCGAAGCGCGCCGCCTTCCACTTCTCGTACCATTCCTCGTCGGTCCCCGGCTCGCAGAAGAACTCGATCTCCGCCTGCTCGAATTCGCGGGTGCGGAAGATGAACGCCTTGGTGGTCACTTCGTTGCGGAAGCTCTTGCCGATCTGGGCGATCCCGAAGGGCACCTTGACGCGGGTCGAGTCCAGCACGTTGCGGAAGTTGGCAAAGATGCCCTGGGCGGTTTCCGGCCTCAGGTACATCGTCATCGAATCCTCGGCGTTGGCGCCCATCTGCGTCTCGAACATCAGCTTGAACGGCATCGGCGGGGTGAACTGGCCGACGGCGCCGCAGTTTGGGCAGACCTTGCGGCTCAGGTCGTGCTCGGCCGCGGCAGCGGTGTCGATCGAGACGTGCTCGGTGTGCTCGTCGGGGTGGCCGCCGTCTTTGTCCTTCAGATGGTCGACGCGGGTGCGCGTGTTGCACTTCTTGCACTCGCTGATCAGATCGGCGAACTTGTCGGCGTGCCCGGAGGCCTTCCACACCAGCGGGTGCATCAGGATGCTGCAATCGAGGCCGACGACGTCGTCGCGCATCTGAACGACGTGTTTCCACCAGGCCCGCTTGACGTTGTTCTTCAGCTCGACGCCCAGAGGCCCGTAGTCATAGCAACTGGCCAGCCCGCCGTAGATTTCGCTGGACTGAAAGATGAAGCCCCTTCTCTTACACAGCGACACGATGTCGTCGAGTTTCGCCAGTTTTGCCATGTCTTCACACTCTCCATGTGTTCCTGTTCGGTTGCCCATCGCGTCTGTTTGCAGCCGGCGTGTGCCTCCGGGACCGGCCGCGGCGAAACGGGTAAAACTATATATTATAGGAGCCCACGCCCGAATTACAAGCGCCCAGAGGGACACGCGGATTGCCGAGACCGGCACCAGGACGCCCTGGCCAATGGCTCGGCGGCACGAGCGGTTGGCGGAGGCAACCTGGGAAAAGGCTTGGAAATCCGTTTGGAATACGGTTTGGCATTTCTATACTTTTGATATCGAAGGGTGCCCTGGTCATTTCCTCTGTGAAACACCACCAATCACACGAATTCGCGGAGAAAGTGAAATGAACGGGATTGAAGGTGCTGGGAGTACAGGCTTCTCGTGTCAGTTGTTGAACAAAACGACCCGCGGGAGCACTGAAATGCCGGCTGCCGAGAGGGAAACCAAGCCCGGCATGCGAGGGGCCATGACGCTGTGCAGGGAATTCCTGGGCGAGGCCATCGCCGAGACCGGCTTCGTTGATCTCCAGAGCAGCATGATCGATCAGTTGAAGTCCTGCGTGGAGCATTACTCGTCTCCGCAGGAAGAGCCTGAGTCCGATCTCGATCCGCTCATGGCCGCCGAGATTGCAGGCCACTTCGGCGACACAGTCATTGGTGAGGTCAACGCCATCCTGAAACTGCTGGCCCGGATAGACCCCGAACGCGTCGCCGCCCTGCTGAGATAGCGCATCTCGTCCGGACATCTCCTCTCCGGGTTCAAGCGAACCGATGACGACCTACGGATGCGTATCCTGACGCCGGATGCGGACCGGGACGTCGACCGCCGGGAGGGTGAGGCTGACCTGCCATTGGGACGGGCTGGCTTCGAGGGAGCGCGGGAAGCCGTAGGTGACGCCGTCGGCCCTGCAGAAGACGGGTGCATCGATGAAACGCTTGTCCGTGGTGTAGCGTCCGGCGACGGTGGCCAGGTACCAGTGCCAGGGAAACAGATGCCCTCGGATACCCGGGTTGATGGCCGTGACATCCACGTTGTGCGCGCCGGTCAGCACGTTTTCGGTGAGGTTGAGCGGGTCTCGTGTGAAGTAATGGTCGGCCCAAAAACGGTTCGGATTGGTTTGCGCCAGCCGGCCCAGGGCCTTCTCGTCCCAGCCATCGGGGACGTAGGCGTCGAGAAAGGTGATGTGTATCTCGGCGGCAGTCTCTCTCGCGATGGTCTCGGCGGCGGCGTTGACGACCCAGGCGCCCGCCGAGTGACCGATCAAGTGCACGTGTCGCCAGTTCTTCGAAAGAGTCACGATCCTTCGCCCGAGCCATGGCCCGGCCACGTCGCGGCCTGCCTTCACGGCGCGCGACGGCCGTAGCGTCCTCGCCTGAACCCGCCAGTCATACCAGCCGCACTGCCACTGCTGTTGATCCACGCGTCTGCCGATAGCCGTCGCCATCCAACTCGGCCAAGCCTGCCGTTCATACCACCCATGCGTGACCACCACGAGATTGGGCTCGGCACAGGTCATACTCTCTGAAGCGACAGTGAATACCGGTGCGTTGGCGTCGGAGTCGACCAGGTACAGTATGGTGCGGGAATCGACGCTTGAGATGAGCATCTCTGCGCGCGAACGGCCCGATAGCGGGACAGCGGTAAGGACCAGGATCAGGATCAGACCCAGCGGATATCTGCGCTCACAGAGCATCGGTGACGATGTTGATGATTTCCTGGACCAGGTCGGCGTGACGTTGCTCGTCGGCCGCCAGGGATGCGAAGGCGGTCTTGATCTTCTGCGGGCCCGCATGGGGGTCTGCGGCAATCTTCGTGTACAGATCGCGGGCCGACAGCTCGAACGACTTCATCGTCTCGAACTCGCGGAGGATGTCGGCTTTCGTTCGCCTATTTGTTTTCGCCATGTTCTCTGACCAGCGCCCGGAGGATCTTCTTGTGCTTCCTGGTATCGTCAATCAGCACGGTCAGACGCCGCTGGATGTTGAGAAAGGTGGCCTCTTCAAGCTCGTTGGGCCAATGCCGGCGGTTCAGGTAGTCCTCGTAGACGCCCGAACTGATCTCGTCCTCCATGTTCAGTGCGGATGCCAACATGCCGCCGATCGTTTCCTGCCTGCCGGCATCGGATCTGTCGCCGGCCTTGTTGTCTGCGCTCGTGCTCATGGCCTCCAACATAGCATTGCGGCCGAGCCTGTCAACGGTCCATCTGCAAGAAATCTGTGGTGCCGCTCGATCTATGGCGGTGTCGGGCGGCTTGTCATTTGCGGTCCCATCGCATATCCTACCCGGCGGCGCGAGTCGTCCGTGATTTCGTGCCGGAACAAGCGTGAATCTTCGCACAGATTGACTGAAGGAGGCCATGCTATGGCGCGCACGACGACCATTCCGGTTCTTGGAAGTATCCTCTGTCTGGCGGTGGCACAGGTCACATACGGGCAGGCGGCGTGGAAGGTGACTTCGCCCGATGGGGAAGTGGCGATGGAAGTCCGGCTGGCCGATCCGGGACGTGTGGCGGACTATCCGGCGGGCAAGGCGAGACTGTACTACGAGGTCCAATGCAAGGGCCGGACCGTGCTGCCGCTGTCGCCCCTCGGCATTGCACGCGACGACCGGGCTTTTGTGGACGGTCTGAAGTTCGTCGAGGCCAGGCCTGTCATCTTCGTCAATGAGACGTACATGATGCTGACCGGCAAGCGCAAGGTGTGCCGGAACTACGCCAAGGAGCAGACGCTCGTCTTCTTCGGCCCCGACAATGCGAAACTGGAGCTGGTCGTCCGGGCCTATGACGACGGCGTCGCCTTTCGATACCGGTTTCCCGAGAGCAGCGACGAGAAGCATGTCGTGTTGAGCGAGGCGACCGGCTTCCGACTGCCCGAGGGTGGCAGGGTCTGGGCCCATCCGTACGACAAGGCCAGTCAGTACACGCCCGCCTACGAGACCTACTGGGTCGACGGCGTCGAGGCAGGTACCGCTTCGTCGAACGAGGAAGGCTGGGCGTTTCCGCTGTTGTTCTGCACGCCCGAGGAGGATTTCTGGGCATTGCTCACTGAGGCGGCGGTGGACGGCTCGTACTGCGGCTCGCATCTGGGGCAGCCGACGTCCGACGGCATTTACCGATTGCAGTTTCCGGCTGAGGGTGAAGGCAACGGCACCGGGGTCTCGGAGCCGTCGTGGACGCTGCCCTGGGCGACTCCGTGGCGCGTGGTCATCGTAGGCGAGACGCTGGCTCCTATCGTGGAATCCGATCTCGTCACCAACCTGAATCCGCCGTCGATCGTCAAGGACACGAGTTGGATCAAGCCGGGGCGAGCTTCGTGGAGCTGGCTGAGCGATCATGACAGTCCACAGGATCACGACAGACTCCGGCCGTTCATCGACCTGGCGGCCGAGATGGGTTGGGAGTTCTCGCTGATTGACGCGAATTGGAACATCATGAAGAACGGGACCATTCACGACCTGATCGCGCACGCCAGGAGCAAAGGCGTCGGCCTGCTGCTCTGGTACAACTCCGGCGGCCCGCACAACTACGTCACGGAGCAGCCGCGCGGCACGATGGACCTTCGTCAAGTCCGCCGATATGAGTTTCAGCGGCTGAGGGACTGGGGCATCAAGGGCGTGAAGGTCGATTTCTTCCAGAGCGACAAGCAGAACATCATCCAGTTGTACCACGACATCCTGAAGGATGCGGCGGATTTCCAGATCATGGTCAACTTCCACGGCTGCACGCTGCCGCGTGGATGGAGCCGCACGTATCCGCACCTGATGAGCATGGAGGCGGTCCGTGGCGCCGAGTGTTACAGCTTCGACCGGTCCTTCACGAACTACGCGCCGATGCACAACACGGTGATGCCGTTCACGCGCAACGCCATTGGGCCGATGGACTATACGCCCGTGATGTTCGACGACAACGTGTACAAGCACATCACGACCAACGCCCACGAACTGGCTCTGTCGGTCGTATTCGAGAGCGGCTGGCTGCATTTCGCCGACCGGGTCAGCGCGTACCTCGAACTGGAACCGCTCCCGAAGCAGTTTCTGAGCATGGTTCCTGTCACGTGGGACCAGACGAAGTTCCTGGCCGGCCGGCCCGGTCAATTCGTGGTGCTGGCGCGGCGACATGGGGATGGCTGGTACATCGGCGGGATCAACGGCCGCGGCACCGGGCGAACGGAAAAGGTGGCCCTGTCCTTCCTGGACGGCGATACGAAGTACACGTCGCTGGTGATCATCGACGGCAAAGAGCCCCGTAGCTTCAACGCGACGCTCTCCAAGTACCAGCCGGGTCCCTACAGCAGCTTCGCGGGCATGACCTCCCGGGATTCCATAGAGATCGATTTCCTGCCGTATGGCGGCTTCGCTGCGGTCCTTTCGCCGGTGAAATAGGTTCAGGCAGGCCGGCGAGGCGCGTTCTGCATTTTGGCTTTCTGGGTGGAACGGCGCGGGGTTGCGTTCGCATTTTGATGAAAAGAAAACGCAAAATAACCTTTGCTTTCGGACAGGGAAAGGGATAATTGGACCACGGCCGGGTCCACAACGGCCGGGGTGTCGATTTCATCAGCTCTACACGTATTGGAAAGGCGGACAAGAGATGCTTAGGGACAAGGCGCGACGGATCGGGTTGACGGTGCTCCTGGCGATGGTGGCAGTAACGCTGTGCTCGTGCGATACGACGAAACAATGGATCAGGTCTGGGCCGGCAAAGACGGAGATGAGCCGCAGCGCCAAACCGTTCGGTACAACGCCCGACGGTCAGGCGGTTCGCCTCTATACGCTTCGCAACACCCAGGGCATGACGGCCGAGATCATGACCTACGGCGCCATCGTGGTCTCCCTGACGGCGCCTGACAAGGACGGGAACTTCAACGACATCGTTCTGGGCTACGACAATCTGGCCGACTACATCAAGGTCAGCCCGTACTTCGGGGCCATAGTCGGGCGCTACGGCAACCGCATCGGCAAGGGCAAGTTCACGCTCGACGGCACGGCCTACACGCTGGCAACGAATGACGGCGAGAACCATCTCCACGGCGGGCTCAAGGGCTTCGACAAGGTCGTCTGGGACGATGCGCCGGTCGACCGGTCCGACGCCGTCGGCGTCAAACTCAGCTATCTGAGCCAGGACGGCGAAGAAGGGTATCCCGGCAATCTCAGAGTCAGCGTGACCTACCTGCTGACCAACCGGAACGAGCTGCGGATCGAGTATGAGGCCACGACGGACAAGGCGACGCCGGTCAACGTCACGCATCACGGCTATTTCAACCTGACAGGCGCCCAGCGCAATATCCTGGATCACGAGCTGATGCTCAACGCGGACCGGTTCACCCCGGTTGACGCCGGGCTGATCCCGACAGGGGAACTGCGACCCGTCGAGGGGACGCCGATGGACTTCCGCAAACGCACCGTCATCGGAGCGAGGATCGACAACGACTACGAACAGCTCAAATTCGGAGGCGGTTACGATCACAACTGGGTCCTGAACCAGAAGGGCGACGGCATGACGCTGGCCGCGGAGGTCTACGAACCGACGACCGGACGCCTGATGACGGTCCGGACGACCGAGCCGGGCATCCAGTTCTACGCGGGCAATTTCCTGGATGGGACCATCACCGGCAAGGACGGGGTGGTCTACAAGCATCGCTATGGCTTCTGTTTGGAGACGCAGCATTATCCGGATTCTCCGAACAAGCCGGACTTCCCGTCCACGATCCTTCGTCCGGGTCGCGTCTACAAGACCACGACGACCTACGCGTTTTCCACGCGGTAGCCGCGAGACATCGGTGCATGGTGGCGTGAGAGAATTCCTGAACTCAAGACAAAGGAGAAAGCATGACGGCGTTACATGCGGTGGACTGGCTCGTGATCGCGGCTTACTTTGCTATTGTGTTCGGCATCGCGTGGTGGGCCTACCTAAAGGAGAGGCAGTCGCAGACGACGACGGAGTACTTCCTCGCCGGGCGCAATCTGGGCTGGTGGATCATCGGTGCGGCGGTCTTCTCGTCGAACATCGGGTCCGAGCATCTCGTCGGCCTGGCCGGCTCCGGCGCCACCGACGGGGTGGCCATGGCGCACTACGAGCTGCACGCCTGGTGCCTGCTGGTCCTGGCCTGGATCATGGTGCCTTTCTACATGCGGTCGAAGGTCTTCACCATGCCGGAGTTCCTCGAACGGCGGTTCTCGCCGGTCAACCGTACGGTGCTCTCGATTATCTCGCTGGTCGCGTACATTCTGACGAAGCTCGCGGTCGGCATCTTCGCCGGCGGCGTGGTGTTTGCCGTGTTGATTCCCAACATCGAGTTCATGGGGCTCGACAGCTTCTGGATCGGCTCGATCCTGGTGATCGTCCTGACCGGCATCTACACGATCATGGGCGGGATGCGGGCCGTCGCCTATACCTCGGCGATCCAGACGGTGATCCTCGTCATCGGTAGCGCCTGCGTGATGGTCTTCGGGCTCAAAGCGCTCGGCGGATGGGGGGCGCTACGCGAGTGGGCGGGCTCGGAGATGTTCAACCTGTGGAAGCCGCTCGTGCCGGATGGCGTGGCCGGCACGTGGGCGCCGGTCAAGGAATCGGGCCGCATGGCGTGGTATTTCAACGACAACTATCCCTGGATCGGCATGCTTTTCTGCGCGCCGATCGTCGGACTGTGGTATTGGTGTACCGACCAGTATATCGTACAGCGTGTGCTCGGCGCGCAGAATGAGACGGATGCCCGCCGAGGCTCCATCTGCTCGGCCGCCCTGAAGCTCCTGCCGGTTTTCATCTTCATCATCCCGGGCATGATCGCCTTCGCTCTGGCCAAGAGCGGACAGAACGCGGCCTTGCAGCAGGCGATGCTCGACGCCAACGGCAACGTCATTCGCGACAACGCCCAGCAGGCGTTCCCCCTGTTGGTTGCCAAGGTCCTGCCGATCGGAATTCGCGGGGTCGTCGTGGCCGGTCTGCTCGCGGCCCTGATGAGCTCGCTGGCCGGGGCGTTCAACGCCTCCGCGGCGCTATTCACCATCGACTTCTATTCGAAGCTGCGCCCCAAGGCGCCGGAAAAACAGGTTGTGTGGGTGGGCCGAGTCGCCACCGCGGTCATGGTGCTCATCGGCCTGGCCTGGATCCCGGTCATCAAAGGCGGCAAGGGCCTCTACGACTATCTGCAAGGCGTTCAGGCCTACCTGGCTCCACCGATCTTTGTGGTCTTCTTCCTGGGGGTCTTCAGCAAACGACTGAACGCCAAAGGTTGCCTGTGGGCCCTGATCGTCGGGTTTGTGCTCGGCCTGTTCCGCCTGGCGGTCGATACGCCGGTGAAATTGAAGAGCATCTTCCCCGACTTCGCGTACACGGAAGGCTCGTTCCTGTGGATCGTGAACAACATCTACTTCCAGTACTACAGCCTCCTGATCTTCCTGGTCTGCATCATGGTCATGGTTGTGGTCAGCCATCTGACGAATGAGCCGGCGTACAGCAAGATCGGCGGCCTGACCTACGGGACTCTCACCGACGAGGACCGCAGAGCATCGCGGGCGTCCTGGAACGGTTGGGACGTGCTTGCGTCTGCGGCGGTTCTGGCGGCGATCATTGCGGCGTACTTGTACTTCCGAGGTTGAAAGGTTTCATTCGAGGGGTGAACGATGGCGTATGTGATTGGCTTGGACTACGGCACGAATTCCGTGCGATGCCTGATCGTCGATACATCGAACGGTCGCGAGCTGGGGACGTGCGTGTATGAGTATGAGGCGGGCGAAGCGGGCATCCTGCTCGATGCGTCCGATCACAATCTCGCCCGACAGAATCCCGCCGATTACCTGAAGGGAGCGGAGGTCTCCGTCGCCGGAGCGATTGCCGAAGCCCGCAAGGCGGATTCGAAGTTCGACCCGAAGAACATCATCGGCATCGGTGTGGACACGACCGGCTCGACGCCGCTGCCCGTCGATAAGAACGGGACGCCGCTGGCGGTGCTCGACGCGTTCAAGGACAATCCGAACGCTCACGCGTGGCTGTGGAAGGACCACACCGGATACGCCGAGGCCGCCGAGATCACCGAACTGGCCAGGAAGGAGCACCCGGAGTACCTGGCCAAGTGCGGCGGGACGTATTCTTCGGAATGGTTTTTCAGCAAGATCCTTCATTGCCTGCGCGCTGCGCCCAACGTCTTCGACGCGGCGTATACATGGGTCGAACACGCCGACTGGCTGCCGGCCGTGCTGACCGGGACTGATGCGCCGGCGAAGATCAGGCGATGTCGCTGTGCGGCCGGACACAAGGCCATGTTCAGCGACGAGTGGGGTGGCTATCCCGATGAAGCGTTCCTCGCCAGGCTCGACCCGAAGCTGGGCAAGCTCCGCCGGACCCTGGGCAACAAGACCTACGCCGTCGATCAGATCGCGGGCAAACTCACCGATGCGTGGGCGGGCAAGCTGGGCTTGAAGGCCGGCATCCCGGTGGCGATGGGCGCCTTCGACGCCCACTTGGGCGGTGTCGGCTCCGGCATCAAGGCCGGCGTGCTCGTCAAGATCATCGGCACCAGCACGTGTGACATGGTGGTGGCTCCATGCAGCGCCAAGCTGCCCGACATCCCGGGTATCTGCGGCATTGTGGATGGTTCTATCCTGCCGGGCTTCTATGGCCTCGAAGCGGGCCAGTCCGCCGTCGGGGACATCTTCAACTGGTTCGTCAACTACATCCAGCCCGGTGGCAAGCAGGCCGGCTCGCACCAGGCGCTGACCGAGAAGGCCGCCAGGCTCAAGCCGGGCCAGTCCGGACTGCTGGCCCTCGATTGGAACAACGGCAACCGAACGATCTTGGTCGACCAGCGGCTGACCGGATTGCTCCTGGGCCAGACCCTTCACACCCGGCCCGAGGAGATTTACCGCGCTCTGGTGGAGGCGACCGCGTTCGGCGCCCTGACCATCATCAACCGGTTCGAGGAGTATGGCGTCGAGATCTCCGAGGTGGTCAACTGCGGCGGGATTTCCGAGAAGAATGCCATGCTCATGCAGATTTACGCCGATGTCACCGGACGCGAGATGAAGATCTCGCGCTCGGCCCAAACCTGCGCGCTGGGCTCGGCCATCGCGGCGGCCGTGGTTGGTGGCGCGTTCGCGACTTTTGCCGAGGCCCAGGCGGCCATGTGCGGCATCAAGAGCACCACGTTCAAACCGATCCCGGAGAACCATGCGGTCTATCGCCGGTTCTACGGGCTTTACCGGCAGCTCCACGATGGTTTCGGTCTGCAAGGCCAACCGCTGGCGATGGGCAATGTGATGAAGGAACTGCTGGAAATCAAAGAGAAGGCCAACGCGTAGCGATGCACGAGAAGCTCAAACAACAGGTCTGCCAAGCGAACCTCGATCTTGTGCGGCATCATCTCGTCGTCTTCACCTGGGGCAACGTCAGCGGGATCGACCGCGAGGCAGGCATCGTCGCGATCAAACCCAGCGGGGTCAGTTACGACGAGCTGGTGCCCGAGCAGATTGTCCTGCTCGACTTGCAGGGCCACGTCGTAGAAGGGGACCTGCGTCCGTCGTCGGACACGCCGACGCACCTGGAGTTGTATCGCAGCTTCCAAGGCGTCGGAGGCATCTGCCACACGCACTCGCCCCATGCGACGATGTGGGCCCAGGCCCAGCGGGACATCCCGTGTCTCGGGACGACGCACGCCGACCATTTCTACGGCGCCGTCCCGGTAACCGACGCGATGACGGCCGCGGAGATTCGCGACAACTATGAGGCCAATACGGGCCTGGTGATCGTCCGGCGTTTCCAGCAGATCGACCCGATGCAGATGCCGGCGGTCCTCGTGGCCAATCACGGCCCGTTCACCTGGGGCAAGGGGCCTGCCGAATCCGTCAAGAACGCCGTGGTCCTGGAGGAGGTGGCGAAGATGGCTTCCGGGGTGCTTGCGATCCATCCCGAACAGCAGCCCATTTCTCAGGACCTTCTGGACAAGCACTACCTGCGAAAGCACGGCAAGAACGCCTACTACGGGCAAACCTAAAGGAGAACCGAAATGGCCAGGGTTACGTTCGGAGTCATCGTGGGCAACCGCGGCTTCTTTCCCGATGCGCTGGCGAAAGAAGGTCGCAGGGACATCCTGAAGGTTCTCAAAGAGAGCGGCTACGACAGCGTCGCGCTGTCGATGACCGAGACGAAGTTCGGAGCGGTCGAGACGTTCGAAGACGCCAAGAAATGTGCGGCCCTGTTCGCCTCCAAGGCCGACAAGATCGACGGGATCATCGTGACGCTGCCCAACTTCGGAGAAGAGCGGGGGGTTGCCGAAGCGGTCAGACGCAGTGGACTGAATGTCCCGATCCTGATCCAGGCGGAAGAGGATGCGGCCGGGCAGATGGCGATGGGCGGTCGCCGGGACTCCTTCTGCGGCAAGATCAGCGTGTGCAACAATCTCCGACAGGCGGGGATCCCCTTCACGCTCACGACCTCGCACACCGTAAAGGTCGTGTCGGACGAATTCAAGCACGATCTGGACGAGTTTGCCGCTATCTGTCGTGTGGTCAAAGGCCTCAAAAACGTCCGGTTCGGCGCCATTGGCAGTCGGCCGGCTGCCTTCAACACGGTTCGCTACAGCGAGAAGATTCTCGAGTTCGCCGACATCGCCATCGAGCCGGTCGATCTGTACGAGATTCTCGCCAAGGTAGATCATCTGGCCGACAAGGCCCCCGCGGTCCGGGCCAAGCTCAACGCAATCCGCAGGTACACAAACGTGCGGACCATCCCACCCGACAGCTTGCTGAAGATGGCCAAGTTCGGGGCCGTGATCGATGCCTGGGTCAAGGAGAAGGAACTGGCGGGCACCGCCATCCAGTGCTGGACGGCGCTGGAGGAGTATTTCGGGATCGTGCCCTGCGCCCTGATGAGCATGATGAGCGAATCGCTGCGGCCCAGCGCCTGCGAGGTGGACATCACCGGACTGCTGGCGATGCACATCCTTCAGTTGGCCGGCGAGTCGCCCAGCGCGCTGCTGGACTGGAACAACAACTTCGAGGGCGATCCGAACAAGTGCGTGCTCTTCCATTGCAGCAATCTGCCCAAGTCGTTCTTCAAGGCCGACCGGATGGATTTCCAGGAGATCATCGCCGGATCGGTGGGCAAGGACAACACCTTTGGGACTATCGTCGGGCGAATCAAGCCCTCGCCGGCGACCTTCTGTCGCACCAGCACCGACGATGTGGAAGGTCTGCTTCGCGCCTATGTCGGTCAGGGCACGTTCACAAACGACAAGCTCGACACGTTCGGCGGCTACGGCGTCATCAAGATTGACAACCTGCAGATGCTCCTGAATTACATCTGCCAGATGGGATTCGAACACCACGTGGCGGTCAACCTCTGCCAGAGGGCCGGCGCCATCACGGAGGCGCTGGGCAACTACCTGGGTTGGGACGTCTACCGACACGTCTGATCCGTTCGGATACGAGCGCTCGTCGGAATCGAGCCTCGCACCGGGTGATGCCCTCGCCAAGGCGCACGAAACTGGATGTCCATGATCTGATGAAGACCGAGCGAACCAGTGCACGAAAGTTGGCAAGGCCGGGAGCAGACACGGCGCCCTCGGTTCTTCTGTTCGTCGAAACCTCTCGCGAGTTCGGGCGCGGTCTGCTCTACGGAATCGCGCGCTACTCGCGGCTGCACGGGCCGTGGCGCGTCTATCGGTGGTCTGCCGGTCTGGACTCCTCGCTGCCCGAGTGGCGGGACCTGAAGATCGACGGGGCCATCATGCGCGATGTCCAGATTGCGGAGAATCTCTCCGGGTGGAAATTCCCCGTCATTTTTGCCCAGCACAACAGGGAGAGTTACACCCCGTTCCCGGCGATCATCACCGACAGCGCCGCCATCGGCTCCATGGCGGCCGAGCACTTTCTCGATCGCGGTTTCCAGAACTTCGCCTACTGCGGCCTCGATGAGTTCATCTGGTCTCGATTGCGCGCCCGCCATTTCACCGCGCGGCTCCAGCGCGCAGGGTTCCATACGAACGTGTACCGCCAGCCCAAGGCTCGGGCCAAACGCGCCTGGAAGAGCGAGCAGAACCTGATCGCGGAGTGGTTGGAGTCATTGCCCAAGCCGGTAGCGCTGATGTGCTGCAACGACGATCGCGCCTTGCAGGTGATCGAGGCCTGCAAGCTGGCGGATCTCTACGTGCCCGACCAGGTGGCGGTGCTCGGGGTCGACAACGACGTGCTGCTCTGCGATCTGGCCGATCCGCCGATCTCCAGCATTGCGCTGGACACAGAGACCGCCGGCCACGAGGCGGCCCGACTGCTCGACGGGCTCATGAAAGGCGAGCCGATGACCGGCCAGCAGATCCCCGTGCGTCCGACGCACATCGTGACGCGAATGTCGACCGACATGCTGGCTGTGACCGACTCGGAGGTGGCCGCCGCGGTACGCTTCATCCGCCGGAATCCCAATCGTATGATCCAGGTCGACGACGTCGTCGAGGCCACCAACGTCTCGCGGCGCGTTCTCGAGAAACGGTTCAAGGGCATTCTGCGACGCTCCGTCTACCAGGAGATCCGGCGCGTTCGCGTCAACTATATCATCGGCCTCCTCGTGGGGACCGACATGAGCATCACGGAGATCGCCGTCAAGTCGGGCTTTGACGGCGTCGAGCACATCAGCCGCTACTTCCGCAAAGAGACAGGAACCAGTCTGCGAGAGTACCGCAAGAAACACGTCCCGAGGTAGACGCGCCGGTCAAGGCCTCATCTGGTTCCCGACGACTTTCTCTACGGCCTCATCGAGCGCGGGGACGAGATTGGGCCACTCGAATCGTCGGAGCCGCTCTCCCAGTTCTCCGGTTTGATCGACCAATGACCGGCCTTGCGCCACGAGAGCCGCCAGGTCCGCCAGTCTCTCGGCCAGGGCCTCGGGGCTCCCATCGTAGAAGAACCGATCGGCATCCTCGTTCTGGCCCAGTCCGAAGATCTCCGGATAGGCCAGGCGGTTCGGCAGCAGCGGGATCGCGCCCGCCAACGCCGCCTCGACCGCGCACAGACCGAAGAACTCGTGTCGCGCTGTCGAGACGAAGACGTCCGCCTCCGCCAGCGCCGCCTCATACTCCGCCCGGCTGTCCTGATAGCCCCATCGGTCGATGCGGTCGACGAACTCCCGCTGGGCCCGCACGAAGATCTCCGGCGTCTCGCGGAACTGCTCTCCGATGACGCTCAGGCGGAACGCGACGCCGCGCCGTCGCAGGATTTCGAGCGCCCGAAAGAAGTTCTCCGGGTTCTTGTCATGCTCCCATCGGGCCGCCCAGAGAATCCGCAGCGGTCCAGCCTTCCTTATGTCACGCATCAGCATCCTCGTGACACCGGGTGGATGGATGCACGTCTTGCTTCGGATGGTCTGCACCGCATCGATGGGCTGATAGTCGGGCATACGCCCCAGAAAGGCATCGAGCGCACCGAGGAACTCGTCCCGATGAAATGAGGAGTTGAACCATACCGCATCGGCCGCCAGCGCGCTGGTCATGTTGGTCATCGCGAACTGGTAGTCTCGTTCGCTTTCGACGCGCACCGGATAGGTCAGTTGATTCTCGTGAAAGTAGATCAGAGCGGGAAGCTCGCCGATCTCGCGGCACGCCAGGCCGCGAAACTCCGCCAGGTTCAGCATATCCGAGCAGAACAGCAAGTCCCATGAGAGGTTGGCGGACGAATGCTCGTGAACCTCCTGCGCGAACGTTATCGCCGCGTGCCGCATCCGCCACTTCCACTTGTATGGCGGCAACGTCAGAACGGTCCAGGCGTGCCGGCTCAAAGCCGACCAGCCGTCCAGAAAGGCTCTGTGACTGCCTCCGTAGTAAGGTTCCAGTGCCAGGATATGCATGTCACGTCCTTCTGCGACGCTGCGATGAAGCACGCTACGCCGTCTCCCAATCGTACTCAATTTCCAGCCTCAACTTGTGCTGAGCCTCCTCCCTCGCCAGTCCCAGCAGTGTGTCTCGGAACCGCTCGTTCGTCGTAATGGAGGCCAGATTCGTGTAGATGCGGAATGCTGTTTTCTCCTTTTTCATGGCGAGTGCGAGCAGGTCGACGTAGCTCATCTCGACGCTCGGTTCTGCCTCAGGCGCCGTCTCGGCCACGTCCAGGCTGCCGACCGCATCATCAATGAAGCCGATTTCGCCGGCCCTGATGGCCTCGAGGTGGATCCGGTGCTGCACCTCGTCGATCGCGAAACCCTTGATGGTCTCACGGAGGTCAACATCGATGACGGTCTCGGCCAGGCTCATGTAGAAGTCATGGGCCTCGATCTCCTGGCCGATCGCGAAATCCAGTATGTCCTGTACAGACCGGAACCTCGGCATATTCGCCTCATAGACGATGCCTGTTTCCGCCGGCATTTCCGGCACGGATTCAGTTTACTCGACCAGATGCCGAAAGCAAGCCGCCCACCCAGAGCCGTAACCGGGTGGAATTCTGTTGCCGAACGATGTGCCATTTGGTATAAGATAGCATGGCTTGGACGGTTTCCTCCATATGTTTCGGCAGGATCGTCACGTGGGCAATGTCTCGTCATCGGCTGTGGAGGCAGACCTCCTAGATCGAGAGAATTGGAGACAAGGGTCCCGAAGCGGCAAGTTCCGGTGTGTGTGTGCCAGGACGAGGAGTAGGGTGCGCAGTTCACGTCGCATGGCTGGCTGGGAGGGGGTATGGTCATGCCGTTCTGCCGAAATATCACAGATGAGTGTCTTTGAAAGGAGGATGACGATGCGCAAGGCTTTGGTGTACCTGATCCTGATCGGTCTGGTCTCTGGTGTGTCCGGCCCGGCGGTTGCCGGCATCATCGTGGCCGAGGAATTGCTGGTCGATCTGCGAGCTGAGGATCTGTCGTATGGAACCGTGACGCAGAGGTGGGTCAACCATGGGACGCTGAACGATTTCGAGCCCCAGGGCGTTCCCGTGGTTGAAGACGTGGCCGGCCGCAAGGCGGTGACCTTCGACGGTTCAAGTTACTTCGAGGGTCCTCTGTCGGTCCCCGGCATCCAGGGGGCGGGTACCCGCTCCATCGAAGTCTGGGTCTACAACGGCCCCGATTTCGTGGGCGAGGAGACGATGGTTTCCTGGAGCCATCGCGGCGGCCCGGCCGGAACAAACATCGGTTTCAACTATGGCAACCATGCCACGTGGGGCGCCGTGGGGCACTGGGATACCGCGGACATGCCTTGGTCGGGCGAGCACTCGCCCGCTCCGGCGGCCAACAACTGGTGGTATCTGGTGTACACGTACGATGGCGCCACCGTTCGTCTCTATGTCAATGCCGAGGAGAACACCACGCGCGCGGTGGTGCTGAACACGCATGGACCGAATATCATCCGTGTGGCCGCCCAGTCGGATGACGCCGGCACGAGCGCCTACGCGTCAGTCAACTTCACCGGCTCCATCGCGGAAGTGCGCATCCATGACGGTGTCTTGAGCCCGGCGGCGATCGCCAACAACTTCAAATCCAAACCCGGTGAACCGATAGCCGCCGGCCCGTATCCCGAAGATGGGCAGGTGGATGTGCCATGGGATGTGGCGCTGAGCTGGACGGCGGGGGAGTTTGCGGCCTCGCACGATGTGTACTTCGGGACCTCGTTCGCGGACGTCAATACCGCCGGACGGGCCAATCCGATGGATGTGCTGCTCAGCCAGGG
>JAAYBV010000050.1 GCA_012744475.1 Phycisphaerae bacterium | reverse complement strand
GATCCGCAGGACTTGGGGATGGATCGCCTCGCAGAGGCCTTTCCGTACGGATGCGCCACTCCCATTCGCCATCCCCAAAGCTCAGTTGCACTACGCCTTGAGGCTGCCACCCACATGCCACGATATTCTCACACACACTTTTCTTGCGATGTTGCCGGTTGCGGTTGCGCTCTGCGTGATGTGGCTTCGCTTCGTGACTTCTGACACACTTCGCCGCTCGGCCTCGACGCCGTGGGGCGCCTTGGCTGCCGGTCTGGCATTGGGTTTCGTTCAGGGGCTGATGCTGTGGTTCGGGCTCGAGTATTTCCTGGAGGCACGCGAGAGTCTCCGGCATCCCAAAGCCGCCCGACTCATGCTCCGATACCACGATGCGGTGGCACGCCAAGCGCAGAACAATAGATCGTGACGGCTCACTGCCGACAGAGACGTCGATGGCGAAGAAGGCCAGAAAGAGGAATGTATCTGTCGGCAGGCAGTTCCTGCCCCCGCTAATCCGCTTTGGGTCTGGCGTCGGGTGAGGGATTCAGCTTCTTGTACTGATACTTTTCCTTGCGAACGGACTCGTTCCAGGTCAGCTTGACCTGCTCTTCGGAGGCGATGAACGGTTTGTTTGTACCTCGCGACTTGCGGTATTGATCGTTCGTCATGTTCGACCTCCTACATCTCAAATCAGGTGGTGCGGCCCTCTACGTCAAACGCATGTCTTCGCGAAGAGGTGCCAAGCCAGGAGCAAGGACTCGGGAGATGGGTCTTGAGGCCGGTGATGGCATCGATGCCAGAGGATCGTGCTTCAAGGCCTCATCAGGCGATCATCCCAGGTTCGCAACAGCGAACCAGTCTCCATTATACCACGTCATAGCGGCGACTCAAGCGGATTCACGCGATCACCTCCGAAATACTCCAGATGCCCCTCTCACCGGCGGTATGTCGGAAAGCCCATGCAGCATCCGGCGGGGCGCGCCCAGCGTTTTTGGCCCGGCGGGGCGCAGGCGTAACTATTTCGTATTTTGGCGATTTATTTTGTTGACATATGGGAGAGGCACCGATATAGTACAGGTCTTGTAAAGGAGTACGCTTTCCTCCCTCGAGGTTTACCCCTTATTCAGTGGCAGAGGGAAAGTACGTTTGCAGGCCGAATCGGCCTCAGGAGAAGAGCACGTGGCAACAGGAACAGTAAAATGGTTTAACGAGAGCAAAGGATTCGGTTTCATCAGCCCCGCCGGTGGCGGCGACGATCTGTTCGTCCACCACTCGGAGATCAGGACCCAGGGCTACGCCTCACTCAGTGAGGGCCAGACGGTGAGCTTCGAGATCGGACAGGGCAAGAAAGGCCCCTGCGCGACCAACGTCACCCCCGGCTAAGCCCCACCAGGCACCAGCTCAAGAAGGCCCCGCCCCCTCGCGGGGCTTTTTTGTTCCCTCCCGACCAAGTCCGACAATCGGCGACCAAGAGAATGACCGGGCCGCCGCCGTGGTTCTGCGTCGCCCAGACAGCCAGCGAGCGATCATCCCTCTCGCCTTCGTCTTCGGAGAGTCTCTGCCCACCCTGAGAAGTCGCAACAGCAATGGGGTTCCGCCCTGCTTGCGTGGCGGCAGGAGCAAGGCTATGATTATGTACAGGCGAAGGCGATGGGAATGTCGGTGAATGAGGAGGGCGTATAGAAGACAGAACTGAGCTGCTCATCGGTCCGGTTCGTTCGGAGACGGCGCGTTAGAGGCGGTGACTATGCGGACGGTAATTGTGTACTATTCGAAGTTTGGCAACACGCGGCGGGTGGCGGAGGCGATGGCGGAGGTGATGGGTCGGGCAGGCGAGGTGCGTGTGGTCGGGATCGAGCAACTGACCGCCGGCGACTGGGAGGGAGTCGATCTCGTGGTGGTGGGTACTCCGACGCATGCGTTCAGCGTGCCGGCGGCGGTCCGCTTCGTTCTCAGAGTGCAGCCGCAAGGTATCCTGGCGGGCAAATCGGTGGCGGCGTTCGATACGACGGTCCGCGCCTGGCCGTTCCGGCGTCTGCGGGCCTCGCCCAAGCTGCTGCGACGGCTCCGTCGGCTGGGAGGCACGCCCGTCGCCGAGCCGGAGACGTTCTTCGTCGCCATGCACGGTGCACCGGCGGCCGGCGGGACCGACCTGCTCGAAGAAGGTCAGATCGACCACGCCCGACAGTGGGCCGCCAAGCTTCTCGATCCATCGTGAGCCTGATCGCATTGCGCAGCACCCGATTTCTGCCTTGACAAGGTGGTTTTCCGAATAACGAATCGGGAGATCGTGCGTCTTGGAGAAAGGGGACGGTGTGTTCTCCCGAGGACCGTGAACTATCGCGCCGGCCCTCATGAGCAGAGTTGTGTCAGTGGAAGGGAGACAGTCATGAGGACCACTGGGGTCATCGCTTGTGTCGGCATCGCGTTGGCAATGCCTTTCCTGCTGTGGGGTTGCGGCAAGCCGGATGATCAGACGACGGAGGAAACGGGTACGGACTCCGTTCAGAGCAAGCCCCTGGCGGAGAACAGCGAGCAGCAGACAGCGACCTCGCCGGTGTCTGACGCGGCTTCCACCACCGCGCAGACGGGAGGTGATATAGGCCAGTTGGACAAGCAGATCAAAGAGGTACGAGCGGCATTCCTGTCCTTGCAGCAGATCTGCAAGGCCAACAACATTGACGGCTACGCGGCGTTCTGGGACGACAAGACGAAGGAGCAGATCGATGGGAGGGACTTGACCGTCGCCCAGAGACAAGAGCGACGCCGTCAACGGCTGTTGGAAAAGCCTGGAGACCTGCAAGAGATCGCAAAGGCTACAATCGAATCGATCGAGGTGAACACCAGCCAGGCGGAAAAGCTGGAATCCTTCCACGGTCAGAAGGTGGAAGGGACCATGATCGTGGTCTTCACGGATGGCCCCGCCTTGCTGTTCCACGAAACCGCCGACGGGTGGAAGCTGTTCACCCTATCGACAGGCGACTACTTCCGCCAGAAATAGCGTGTCATCCGTTCGCCCTTGCGCGGGCCTCTCCCGGCCGCCGGCCATCCCCAAGCCCTGCGGGCTTGCGGCTGCCATCGGTCCCGTGTCACAGACTGGCGATGTTGAGGTTCTTGGCGGCGGCGGTTTCGTTGGGACGCGAGACGGGGGTCGTGACGGGTGCCGCCTTGAGCTGCTCGGGGTCCTTCTGTGCCAGTTCGGCGATCTCGATCATCGCGGCGATGAACGCGTCGAGCGTCTCCTTGCTCTCGGTCTCGGTCGGCTCGATCATCATCGCCTCTTTGACGATCGTCGGAAAGTAGACCGTCGGCGGATGGAATCCCCGGTCGATCAGCGCCTTGGCGATGTCGATGGCGTGCACACCGTTGGCAGCCATCTCCTCGGTGGTGCTGAAGACGCACTCGTGCTTGCAGAGCTTGTCGAAGGCGGGAGCGTAGTGGCCCTTCAGCTTGCAGCGGACATAGTTGGCGTTGAGCACCGCGTTCTCGGCAACGCGGGCGAGGCCCTCTTTGCCCAGCAGTAGAATGTAGACGTAGGCCCGCAGCACAATCCCGAAGTTGCCATAGAACGGCGCGACGTAGCCGATGGATTTGGGCCGGTTGTACTCCAGCGCGTAGGTCCCGTCGGCGCGTTTGACCACGATCGAGACGGGCAGGAACGGGACGAGATGCTCCTTGACGCCGACCGGACCGGCCCCGGGGCCGCCGCCGCCGTGCGGCGTGGCGAAGGTCTTGTGCAGGTTCAGGTGGACGATGTCGAAACCGAAATCACCCGGCCGCGCCTTGCCCACGATCGCGTTGAGATTAGCGCCGTCATAATAGGCCAGGCCGTCGACGCTGTGGATCAGGTCGCAGATCTCGCGGATGTGCGGATTGAACAGGCCCAGCGTGTTAGGACACGTCAACATCACGCCGGCGACGTCGTCGCCGATCGCTCGTTTGAGAGCCGCCAAGTCCATCAAACCGTCGGCGCCGCTGGGGATCGAGACAACACGGTAGCCTGCGATGGCGGCGCTGGCGGGGTTGGTGCCGTGCGCGCTGTCGGGCGCCAGCAGGACAGTCTTCTGGCTTCCCTTGTCCCGATGGTAGGCGGCCATGATCATCATGCCGGTCAGCTCGCCGTGCGCGCCGGCCATCGGCTGCATCGTGAAACCCATCATCCCGGTGATCTCGCGCAGCAGCAGGTCCATCTCGTACAGGATCGCCAGGGCCCCCTGCGCGAGCATGTCGCCCATGCGTAACTGCGGCAGCAGCGGGTGCAGATGTGCGAAGCCCGGATAGCCGGCGATGCGCTCAGCGACCTTCGGATTGTACTTCATCGTGCAGGAGCCGAGCGGGTAGAAGTTCGTGTCGACGCCAAAGTTGCGGCGCGACAGCTCGGTGAAGTGGCGCACGACGTCCAGCTCACTCAACTCAGGCAACGCCGCACAACGGTCGCGCAGCAGGTCACCGTTGAGGTGGATCGTTGTCGGGACATCGCTCGGCCCGGGGCCCACACCCCGACGGCCCGGGACGCTCTTCTCGAACAGCAGCTTCATAACACACCCACAAGGCAAATCAAAATGTAAAAGGCAAAGATCAGAATCACATATCCAAGTTCAGAATACCATCGCCGAAGGTGATTCCATAATTTGGATCTTTTATGTTTGAGTTTTCATGTCACAGCACGCTTTCCACGGCTTCGGCCAACATGCCGATCTCCTGCCTGGTGCGTTTCTCCGTCACACAGATCAGCATGGAGTTCTCCATTCCCTTGTAGTACCGGCTCAGCGGAAATCCCGTCGCAAAGCCCTTCTCGATCAGTCTGGCGATCACGTCGGCCGCCTCGCAGGGCAGGTCGAGCACGAACTCGTTGAAGAACCACCTGG
Source organism: Phycisphaerae bacterium (assembly GCA_012744475.1). Taxonomy (GTDB): domain Bacteria; phylum Planctomycetota; class Phycisphaerae; order Sedimentisphaerales; family Anaerobacaceae; genus Anaerobaca. Next base: position 74,856 of record JAAYBV010000050.1, on the reverse strand, counting down.
CCTTGAAGTGCGGTTCCACACCCTTGATCGCGGTCAGACGCTGGTAGGCGTAACTGGCCTTGTCGGCGCAGCGCTGGGCGGTCTCCTTGAGCCCTTCCTTGCCGAGCAGCGCGAGGTATACCAGCGCTGTCAGGGCGCATAAGGCCTCGTTCGAGCAGATGTTCGACGTCGCTTTGTCGCGTCGGATGTGCTGCTCGCGGGCCTGGAGCGTCAGGACGAAGGCGCGGCGGCCTTCGCGGTCGGTCGTCTCGCCGACGACGCGTCCGGGCATCTTGCGCACGTGCTCTTTGCGGGCGGCCATGAAGCCGAGGTACGGACCGCCGAACGACATCGGCATCCCGAGACTCTGGCCCTCGCCTGTGACGATGTCGGCGCCCATCGCGCCGGGCGTCTTGAGGATGCCCAGCGAAATCGGATAGCATGAGACCAGCAGCAGCGCGCCCTTCTCATGGGCGGCCTTGGCCAGATCGGTGAAGTCATCGATGCAGCCGAAGAAGTTCGGGTTCTGGACGATGATCGCGGCGGTCTGGTCGTCGAGCCGGTCGAGAATCTCGGCGCGATTGGCCAAGCCGTTCGTGCAGTGGGTCTCGTTCAGGTCGACCGGGAGGTTCTGCGTGTGCGAGTGGATCATCACGCGGTAGATCGGATGAACACTGTCGTCGATGATGACCTTGTTGCGACCCGTAATTCGCATGGCCATCATCATCGCCTCGTACATGGCGGTGCCGCCATCGTAGAGCGAGGCGTTGGACACCTCCATGTCGGTGAGCCGGCAGATGCTGGACTGATACTCGTAGATCGCCTGCAATGTCCCCTGGGACAACTCGGGCTGGTACGGCGTGTAGGCGGTATAGAACTCGCTGCGGGAGATGATTGAGTAGACCGCCGACGGGATGAAATGGTCGTAGAACCCGCCGCCCAGAAAGAGCGTCAGGTCCACGGAGTTCTTGCCGGCCAGTTCAGCCAGGCGGTTGCGGACCTCCATCTCGCTCAGGCCGGCCGGCAGATGGAACGACTGGGCTTTCAGATCGGCGGGGATGTCGGCGAACAGACCGTCCATCGTCAGGCCGATCTCCGCGAGCATCTGGCGCTGCTGTTGCTCCGTGTGTGGTATGAAAGGCATGAACTTTGCTCCGAGGATGTGGTACTATAGGACCTATAGGGTGTCGAGGTACTCTTGATACTTCTTGGCGTTCATCAGGTTGTCGAGCGACTTCTTATCGGTGACCTGGAGCTTGCAGATCCAGCCGCTCTTGTAGCAGTCTTCATTGATCAGTTCGGGCTTCGTGCCCAGCTCGGAGTTGACCTCGGTAACGGTCCCGGTGACAGGGCTGTAGACATCGCCGGCGGCCTTGGAGCTCTCCACCACCGCGATCTCCTTGCGTGCGATCAACTGCTTGCCCACTTGGGGCAGCTCGACAAACACCAGTTCGCCCAACTGCTCCTGGGCGTAGTCCGTAATGCCCATCGTGACGACGTCCCCCTCGACCTTCGCCCATTCGTGGTCCTTCGTATAGAGCAGACCCTCGACGACCATTGCGTTGCCTCCCGTCAAAACTTCTCGAATCGGCCGACGACAGTTCCCGTCAGATCGGCCTGTGCCTGTTGTCCCTTGTCCATGCGTTCGGCTCTGCCCTGCTGGACCTGGCTGGGACTTCGCGCCAGGTAATAGACGCCCAGCGTGTTGCCTTCCGTCGCCGCATTGCGGCTGATGCAGGCCAGGGCATACTGCTTCTCGCCGGCCGTCGCGCTGCTGAGCACCCAGCCGACGCAGACGCCGCAACCGTCAACGACCGGGTCATCCGGCCGGATCGGGCGAACCCCCTTCGCCGCGGAGAACTCCAGACGCGCCACCTGCATCTCGTACGTCTGGGCGATCTTCGCCATCGGCGCCTTGCCCACGAAGAACGCCTTATCCAGCTTCACCGCCCACCCATAGCCAGCCTCGAAAGGCGAGATCCCGAACTTGCCGTCCAACTCATGCCCGTAGAGCGGCAGACCTGCCTCGATCCGGAGGCTGTCGCGGGCGCCCAGCCCACACGGCAGCACGCCCAGCGGCTTGCCCGCCTCCAGGATCAGGTTCCAGAGCCGGGCAGCCTGGTCGGGATGGACGAACAGCTCGAAGCCGACCTTCGACCCGGTATAGCCGGTCCGGCAGATCAGGCAGTCGATTCCGGACAGCTTTTCCTCGAAGAACGCGAACGGCTTCAGACCAGACAGCTTCTCAGCGATCGATCCATCCGAAGACAGCTTCGCCAGCACGTCGATGGAGGCGGGTCCCTGCAAGGCGACGTCGACGCGGCAGTCCGATCCGGTCGTGGTGTCGCGCATGTCGCGGAGAACGCACGGCTCGCATGGACTGAATCCCGTCCGGTGCGGCTCGATCTCGACCACGACGCGACCGGCCAGCAGTTCTTTCAGATAGGCCTTGATCTTCGGCTCGTTGGCGGCATTGACGACGACCATGTAGAGCTGCTCGGCCCGGCGATAGACGATGATGTCGTCCAGGATGTTGCCGGCGGCGTCGAGGATGTAGCCGTACTGGGCCCGACCGACCGCCAGCTTGCGGACATCGTTGGTGGTAGCGGCGTGCAGGACGCCCACCGCCCCCCCGCCGGAGAACTCCAGCACGCCCATGTGGGTGCAATCGAACAGCCCGGCGGCCCGGCGGACCGCCTGGTGCTCGGCCGCAATCGTGGAATACCACAGCGGCATCACGTACCCCGCAAAGGGGCTCATCCGCGACTTGTTCGTTAGCTTGAGATGCTCTTCATACAGCACGCTTGGCGCCGGCTCGGCGACGGGCGGCTCGAAAACGAACTGGCCTGAAGGCGTACTTCCCTGCACTTGGTTGGCTCCTTTCCAGGGCGTGAAAAGCCATAGGATAGGACAATCCGCCCCGCCGTCAAGCACCTTCTCCGCAATTCTCCCATCGCAGGGGCACCGGGGAGATCCCCTGCCCCCATCCCAGGGACCGGTTACCGGCCTGGCGCGCACAGCCTTTTACATGTAGGGCAAGGGCCCCACGGAATGGAAACCTTCACCTGGGAGCACAAACCATGAAGACGATCGAGAGAATCCTGCTGTTGGTTGCGGCAATCCTGGCGATGGCGTCATTGAGCGGCTGCATCGTGTTCTCGTGTTAGGAACCCATCGTGATCACGCAGCGGGGTCGACCGGCCGCTGTGATGGTTGGCATCGAAACCTGTGAACGTTCCCAGCACGAGATGGAGCTGCTGAGGCTTCTGGCGCAAGGAGAAAGAGAAATCGCCGCAGGCCACGGTATCGACCTCGACGCGGTTATGGCGGATGAACCACACGATCTTTGGCAGAAGGACCGGTAAGACCGCGTCGCCGGTCACCGTTCGATGAGGGATTCGTCGACCTTCATGCCGAAGTGACGACCGCCGTGGGTGGTGTGAGCGAGGACCTTGTCGCCCGGCTTGAGACTGGTGACGGCGATGGCCTGGCCCTGTGGATCGACCAGGCGAATGGTCTCGGCGTTTTGGAGAACCAGACTGATGGGCTGCCCACCGGCTTCGGCCTCGATCAGCATCATGGGCCGGCGTTCGATCTTGTTGCGGCCCAGATAGGCAACCTGGCTGCGCCCCTGCCAGTCGACCAGCAGAACCTCGTCGCCCGTCTTCAGATCGGCCAGGTATTTTGTCTTGCCGCCCGGCGCCATCGCGTAGGCGTGCACGGCGCCCGCGTTGACGCGGAAGGGACGCGACGCGACGTAGGGGTTGTCGATCGATTCGGAGTGCACGAGAAAGAAGCCCGAGGCGGTGTTGCCCACCAGCATGCCCTCGCCCACCGTCATCTGGGTGCAGGTGTCCAGGCAGGCGCGGTCGCCCATGCCGAGCTGCCTGACGGTGGTGACGGTGGCCTCGACCAGACCGACCTTCTCGCTGACCCCGTGGACGATCTGGGCGGTCTTCTTGATCTCGTTGACGTTTGTCGTATTGAGCAGGACGCCGTCGACACCCTTTTCGAGGATCTCGACCATGAGCCTGGCCTGGTCGCTGTTCTCGACCTGGACGATCAGGTTACCGCCCCGCCGGGCCAGCAGGTTCTCGATCGGGATGATGGTCCAGTCGAGCATCTTCAGGACGACGAGCTTGCCGGCGGGCACGGCGGCGGCCCGGTCCTCGTCGGCCTTGCTGCTGATGTCGATGAACTCGACGTCTACGCCGGGCTTCAGGTCGCCGGAGGTCTCGACCGTCTTGATCCTGCCGAACTGCCGCACGGTATCGCTATGCCCGTCAGGCAGCACGACCGCCTCGGCGCCGCTTTCCAACGCCGCAATGGCGATTTCCTTGACGTACGGGTTCGCGTTTACCCAGAGTCTCTTCATATCCGGCTCCAGCACGTTTGGACACATCCTGCTGTGGTTTCGTTGACCGATTAGACGTCCGCAAGCAGCGACTGTCAATAGACTTGGCAAACCGGAAGCGAGGATAGGACTTGACAGTCGCCCCCGGCCCTGGCCATATTGGACGCCGAATTGGGGAGGTCGGTGCCATTCGTTGAAAGGGTGGGAGAATGGATCGAGGCAAGGACTCATACCCGCAAGGTCGGTCACCAACACACACCACAGGCATGGCCAGGCGACCGCCGACAGATCTGGACACGGCGATTTTTGTAGAGGATAGACTGAACCGATGCCGACCGGAACGACTATATGTCGGGACACATCGTGCGCAGGAGCACCGTTCACGAAGGAAATGGAGAATCGCGGCTGCCCAGACCGTCTGACCAGCCGGCATATTGGGGACCCAGCAAAACCCTTGAGTAAGGAGCCATGAGTATGGGTATGTTGCAGGAGTTCAAAGCGTTCGCCATGAGAGGCAATGTCGTGGACATGGCCGTGGGCATCATCGTCGGGGGCGCCTTCGGCAAGATCGTGTCGTCCTTTGTCGCCGATGTGATCATGCCGCCGATCGGGCTGCTGCTCGGGGGCGTGGACTTCTCCGACCTGTCCCTTACCCTGAAGAAAGCGGTGGGCGAAACGGCCGCGGTCACCCTGAACTACGGCAAGTTCATTCAGACCGTCATCGATTTTCTGATCATTGCTTTCGCGATTTTCATGGCGATCAAGGCGATGAACGCGCTGAAGAGGAAGCAGGAAGAAGCCCCGGCAGCGCCCCCGGCGCCTCCCAGAGAAGAGGTTCTGCTGACCGAGATCAGAGACCTGCTCAAGCGGAGCTAAACTGGTTTCCGGTCTCTCGGAACAGGACACGTCATTCGCGGCAGCCCGGCCCGGCGTCGGCGAGCGCCGGGCCGGATGAGCACTGGGCCGGCAGAATGGGGCAATCTCTGTAGTCTGTCGCGACCACCCCCCTGCGTGATATGACGTAAAGGAGCCGTGGTGAGCGCCAGAACAGCACGCAGAAAGGGCAGCATTGGAGCAGCGGTGGTGTGGATGTTCGTGATCTCGCTGCTGCTGTTCTGGCTGCCGGTGTTCGGGCCTTTGATCGCCGGTCTGGTCGGGGGCAAGAAGGCCGGCGGCGTCGGTCCGGCCGTCGTGGCGGTGTTCTTCCCCGCCATCGCGCTTGGCGTGTTCTTCCTGGTCTTCTCCACCGCCCTGACCGGCATGCCTGTGGTGGGCCTTCTGGCCGGCGCCGGTGGATTCCTGCTGGCCGCCAGCGGCGTCGGGATGCTCCTGGTCGGCGCGATCGTCGGCGGCGTTCTGGCCTGACATCCCGCCAAAGGACTCTTTCGGATATGAATCGCCCGACACCCGTGAAGATCGCCCGTAAGATCGTGACCCTGCTCTCGATCGCCGCGCTCTTCGGCTGCGCCTCCCGCTCCTCCGTTCCCGCACCCTACATGTATCCCGAGCGACTCTACCTCCAGGACAGACCCTGTACACGTCTTTACGTGGAGATCGACCGAACCGAAGGCGTGGACCTGCCGTCCTTTTTCGTCGACGAATTGAAGGCGTTTCTGGGCGAACACTGTGCCAAGCCGGATGGCGTCGAAGTCGTTCTCGATCCGCCGATTCCCGCTTCCGAATTCGAGAACCTGCCTCGCAGTGCGGCGTCAATCCTGTGCACCGACGGCCCCGCTCCGGGCGATGGTACGCAGGCGGCGTATCTCCACATCGTCGCCTACGACAGCAAGACGACGTTCAAAGGGGCAATGCGTGAACCTCATATCCTGTTCACCTGCCCTACCGCCATCTTCTGGAACGTCGATTACGCGCGGTCCTGGCCCGAGCAGACGAGGATCGATATGCTCAGGCATGAGTTGGGTCACATCCTGGGGCTGTGCCGGAATGCCGCTCATGGCGATGGAGCCCATTGCGACAAGCATGGCTGCCTGATGTTCCCGACGCCCGACTTGCTGTCGCAGATTGGAGGGCGGGTGCATCTCTACTACGGAGAGCAGCGATTGTGCGAGGACTGCCTGCATGATTTGAAGCTGGCCGCAGAGGTTCCATGCGAAGAGAATCTGTCCTTCGCAGGCCCCTTTCTGGTCCGCAAGGAGGACGGCTATTCGGTCGCATCCTTGCCGTTCTGCGAGTTGATTGTCCCTCACCCGGTGCCGGCCGAGTTCGACTGGCAAGAGGCGCTGGATCGGACCAAGACCTATGTGAGAAAGGCTGTGGGGCGCGTGCGACGCGAAGAGGGCGAGTTGAAGAGGTATCACGAAGAAGCTTTTGCGGCCTTTCTTGGTGCGTCACAGACCGCGGGCCCGACAGAGATGCTGGAGCAGGATATCGCCGCCTTGAGCCGAGCGACGAACGATCCTTCTGCCAGCGTCCGGCGTCTCGCCTGCCACATGCTGAAGAAGCGACAGTAGGCATTGGCCGCCCAAGGAAGATGATGCCATGGCTTGACTACATACTCACCGTTCGGGTATGGTCGCGGCAGCGTGTGCGGCATGAACCTGGGTATGGTCACATCGAGTCAGGAGCGTGAGGTATGGCAAGCGAGCGGATCAAGGCGGTGGCAGTTCTGTTGGTTCTCTGTCTGTGCGCGACTGGCTGGGCGGACTTTCTGGCGGATCTGGCGCAACCTCACGAAGGCCGCAGCATGCGGGCGACCTCGACCGCCAAGCTGGGCGCCAACCCACGCGAATGGCAAGGGGAACCCGACCCGAACAGCAACAGCGACAACAGCAGCGTCCCGCCGGGCCAGACGAAGGTCTTGATGGACGTCAAAGGTCCCGGTGTCATCACGCACATCTGGATGACGTTTCTCGGGCCCGAGCCGCACCCCTGGGCCAAGAATGGCTCGGCCAACCACCAGGAGATGCTGTTGCGAATCTACTGGGACGGCGACGACCGGCCCGGCGTCGAGGCCCCGGTGGGCGATTTCTTCGCCAACAGCTTCGGCAAACGCAGCGAGGTGATCAGCCTGCCGGTGATCGTCGAGGACGCCGATTCGTACAACTGCTTCTGGCACATGCCCTTCCGCAGGTCCGCCCGCGTCGAGGTCGTCAACCAGAGCGAAAGACCGATCAGCCTGCTCTACTTCAACATCGACTGGATCAAGAAAGACAAGATAGCCAGGGACACGCCCTACTTCTACGCCCAGTACCGCCAGGAATACCCGGTCGAGAACGGCAAGGACTACGTCGTCCTCGAAACGCAGGGCAAGGGACATTACGTCGGCACCGTCCTGAGCGTACGGACGCGCAGCCCATCCTGGTTTGGCGAAGGTGACGAGAAGATCTACATCGACGGCGAAGCCAAACCCTCGATCTGGGGCACCGGGACCGAAGACTACTTCCTCTCCGCCTGGGGTCTCCAGACGACCAGCACGCCGTACTTCGGAGTGCCCTACTTCGACGAATGGGGCATCGTCGGCGGGCACACCTCCGCCTACCGCTGGCACATTGCGGACCCGCTGGTCTTCAACAAGGGAATCAAGGTGACGTTCGAGCACTTCGGCTGGATGTCGCCCGACGAAAATCCGCAGTACAAATCGCATAGCTGGAACGAGCGGGAGGATGACTACTCCAGCGTCGCGTTCTGGTATCAGACGGGCTGGCCGACGTTCACGGCGCGAGCCCCGCACGAGCGAACGCTGCCCAACCTTGACCGGGTCATTGCCGCCTGCCAGTTCACAGCCCAGCAGTATCACGGCCAAGGTCAGGCCGAGGCGCAGAACCTGGACCTCTATCCCGACGGGCATCTGCTGTACAAGCCCGACAGCCCGGACAACGCATGGGTCGAGATTCCCTTCGAGATCGAGAAGAAAGAGCCCAAGCGACTGCTGCTGGTCCTGACGAAATCCTATGATTTCGGCCAGTATCAGGCCTACCTCAACGGCGTCAAGCTGGGCGGCGTCATGGACCTCTACAGCAAGGACGTTGCGTCGCGCGAGTTCCACCTGCTGGACTTCTGGCCCGAGCCGGGCAAATACACGCTGCGGCTCGAATGTGTCGGAAGGAACCCCGCCTCGACGGGCTGCTATCTCGGCATCGAATCCGTCCGACTGCGAGAGCGACGACCCCGCGTCAGCGAGTACCACCACGACATCGACAAAGACTGGCGCAAGGAGCCGATGCTCTACAATTGACGGGCTGCTCCTCTATGACCCATACCGGTCACAGAGGGCGAATCCAGATGTTGCGAAAACGGACGGGATTGTTATGTCCCGCCAGCACCAGCGGTCGCTTCGGCGCGATCGGCCGGTCGTACTGGGGCATGATCCGATGGCCGGTGGGGCCGTAGATCTGCTGGTTGTGGTGGACGAGAATCCCGTTATGCAGGACCGTGACATAGGCGGGCTTGACGAGCCTGTCTCCTTCGAAGACGGGAGCGAAGAAGATGATGTCATACGTCTGCCAGCGTCCCGGCTCGCGGCAGGCGTTGACCATCGGCGGAGTCTGGCCGTAGACGCTCGCTGCCTGACCGTCGGGATAGAGCGGCGTCGTGTACGTGTCGAACACCTGAATCTCAAAGAGGCCCATCAGCGTGACGCCATTGTTGCCGTGGTCCCAATCCTCGCCCACCGGCGGATTCGGCGCCTGCCATTCGACGTGAAGCTGGCAATCGCCGAACGACTCCTTCGTCGTCAGGCTCCCCGTGACGACGACCAGATCGCCATCCTCGACCTTCCAGTCCGAAGGCTGCCACTGCGACAGGTCCGTCCCGTCGAAGAGAACGACCGCGTCGGAGGGCGCGGCGCCGCGCCGGCCCGGCGTCACCTTGGTCGGCTTGGGCCGGTCGGGATCGTGCACGTGGTACCCGCACCAGGGCAGCACGGGCGTATCCTTGTAGCCCACGACGCCTGAGCCGTCCTTGGCCTTGACCAGTTCGGCCGCAATCGCATTGGCGGCATACAGCAGGCAGAAGACAAGAACAACGGTGACAGCGACAACAGCGATGCGGCGACGATTCATGGCTCATCCTTTCATCGGTTGGTTTGCCGGTGCTCTCATGGGGCGAGGGCTCGCAAGCCGCTGTCCGAGAGCGCGGACTTCACACGTCACTATAGCTCACATGCAGCGGCGCAGCAAGCCCCGCTATTGGGCTCATCCTGTAGTCGGGTGGCAGCCTCAAACGCGCAGCGTTTGGGGATGGCATACCTGGCTATTGTATCGGCGGCAAAGTGTCGCCAACGCTGAGAACCATCCCCAGGTTCTTCGAACTTGAGGCTGCCGCGCACAACTTCCCGCGACGAGACCGTTGATCCGCTGCCGCCGCGACGCTATAATCCGAATACCATGGATGTGGCAGCCAATGGGGTGGATTTGGTGCAGCGGTCGCGAGAGGATGTCGAGTAGCAGGGAAGAAACCGCAGTGGCAATGAGAAACCCGCAATCCGGCAGAGGTCTTTCGGCAATTGCCAGACGAGCGATCCTCTGGGCGGGCTTTCTGTTGTCGACCATGTGGATCGGCATCCTGCTGGGGGCCGAGCGGCCGGCGCGACGAGACGAGGCCGTATCTGTCCGCCGGGTCCCATCGGGCGACGGCGTCAACCTGATCGTGGAGAATCACGCGCCGTGCGACGTGACGGTCACGATGATTGTCGACGGCAGCAACGTGCGTGTGACCTGGATTCGTCCGGAGACCGAGACCTGCCCGGCCGGTTCCGAAGCCGAGGCCGTCCGGATCGTCCCGGAGAATCCGAGCCGGCCGTGTTCATGGCGATTCCATTTCAAGTGGGTCAAGGGCAACGTACACGCCAGACACGATGAGAACACCCTGTACCTGCTCCCGTTCGAGGCGGGCCGGTCCTTCCGGGTCTCCCAAGGCTATAACGGTACACTGACACACTTCGATCAGGATCAATATGCGGTGGATTTCGCCATGCGGGAAGGCACAGCGGTCTGTGCGGCCCGCTCCGGCGTCGTCGTCGACCTCGAGGAATCATACAAGACCGGCGGACCATCCAAGAAGTACAAGAGCCGCGTGAATTTCGTATCGATCGCACACGACGATGGCACGATCGGGGAATACCATCATTTCCGGCAGAACGGCGTGCTCGTGGAGATTGGGCAGCGCGTTGAGGCCGGACAGCGCATCGCCCTGTCGGGCAACACCGGGTACTCGACCTTCCCGCACCTGCATTTCGGCGTTTATTCGCCCCTCGACGGCAAGCGGCTTCGGTCCCACCCCGTCGCGTTTGCCACCCGTCAGGGCATCGTCACCGAGCCTGCCGAAGGACGGGTTTATACCGCGCTGCCGGCTGCGAAATGAGGCGGGTGCTACGGCTGATCCTGGAAGAGCAGCGACGCGAATTCGATCAGGTTGCGGCGCCAGACCCTGAAGCTGTGGCCCCCGTCCGTCTGGACCCACCTGGGCGCCACCCCCTTGGATTTGAGCCAGTCGACAAGCTTCTGGTTGACGCTCAGCAGGCCGTCCTCACGTCCGCACGAGATCCAGAACAGGTGCAGACGCGTATTGAGGCTTCCGTCCACCGCCGGGTATCGCCGGTCGAAATCGGCATCGAGGCCGCCGGAACTGAACGCGCCGATCCAAGCGAAACGGTCGAGGGCGTTGAGCCCGGCCAGAAGCGACTGCGTGCCGCCCATGGAAAGACCCGCGATGGCGCGATCATTGCGATCCGTCGAGACGCGGTAGACCTTCTCTACTTGCGGGATCACCTCGGCCAGCAAGGCGTCGCGGAACTTCTCGTTGCTGTCCCGCCAGACCGCCATGTTGCGCAGGCCCGCCCAGCCGCCGGCGATCACTTCGCTGTTTCCGTAGCCCAGAGGCATCACGACCAGCATGGGCTTGGCCTTATCCTGCGCGATGAGGTTGTCGAGGATGACGTTCGCGCGGCCCACGCTGGTCCAGGCGTCCTCGGCGTCGCTGAAGCCGTGCAGCAAGTAGAGCACGGGGTACTTCGTCCGGCCGGCCGGATCGTACCCCGGCGGCGTGTAGACGACGAAGGGCCGATCGAGGCCGATGATGGCAGAGCGGTAGAAATGCCGGTGGAGCACGCCGTGCGGAACGTTGCCGATCTCCCAGGCCAGCGTCGCCGGACCGGGCACGTGCAACTGGCTGTCGGTGCTGAGCAGATTGTACTTCAGCAGCGGATTGGCCAGGTCGATCGTCCGCAGCCCGTCAACGCTGAACGAATACGCATAGATGTCCGGCGGCATCGACTCGGTCGTGACCGACCAGACACCCTGCTCGTCCTTCTGCATCGCCGAGGCGTTGGTGCCCTCACAGCGAACCACGACCTCCCTGGCGTTGGGCGCCTGCAACCGGAACGTGACGCGTCCATCGGCATGGATCTCCGGTGAAATCAGCGGCTGGCCGGAAGCCGGCGCCGCAACCGTCATCAGAACAAGGGGCAGTAGATTTCTCATCGCACGTACTCCGTCAAGCCATTCATCCGCTGCGTCTGCTCAGTGTCCGGCATCGCGACCGGACACATCCACATCCGGTGCCCCCTTCATAGCACGGTGGGCCGAACAAATCAAGTCGCCGCGCCGGACAGCGTGCCGACCAGCAGGTCCGGCTGCGCAGCCACATCGCCCACGTCGCGCTGGTGGCACTCGACCCGAAAGCCAGCCTCGGCCATCAGGTCCAACCACCGCTGACGGCCGAACAGCCCTGTCGTGAGTCGGTCCGTTTCGATCCGCAGTCCATCCCGCTTACGAATCAGATAGAACAAGACCGTCTCGATCGTCGTGTCAGCGGGGTCCGGGTCGCAGGTGAATTCGATGAACGTCAGCTCCGTTTCGCCGTCGGATCTCGTGCTGGAGTCCACCGTGGGATCGCGGAAAGTCTCGCGGAAGTGATCCGGGGAAGTGATGAAGACCCCGCCCGGCTCCAGGTGCGCCACGGCGGTGGCGAACACCGCTTTCAGATCGGCTTCCGTCTGCATGTGGCTGATCGCATCGTGAACGAGCACGGCCTGGAATTTCCGGTTCAGACGCACGGTCCGCATGTCGCCCACAAGGTGCTCGACGCCAGGATTCAGGCGTCTCGAATGCCGCATCATGGCCTCCGAGAGGTCGACAGCGGTCGCCTCGAAGTCGGCGGTCAGGTGCGAGAGGTGGTGCCCGCCGCCAGCGCCCAGTTCGAGAAGACAGTGCCGTCCGGGTCCGAGCTTGCTCCGGAGCACATCCCGCCAGCATCGAGCCTCGGCGGCATAGTCCTCGACAGGACTGACCAGAGGCCAAAGGTAAGCCAAGTCGCCATAGAGGCGGTTCGCTTGAATCTGCGTCGACTCCATCGGTTGACATCCCCTTCTGCGGCCTTCATGCCGCTCTCGTACCGACGGTTCACACCTGCACCCATGGATGACCGGACACAATCCGGGCAGGATTTTTGCTTGACAGGGTTCCCCAAGGGGCCATACAATTCAATCGTAGTTGCGGCTGTAGCTCAATGGTAGAGCGCGACCTTCCCAAGGTCGATGTTGTGAGTTCGAGTCTCATCAGCCGCTTTTTGCATTTCCAAATGCCGCCAATCGCCCATCCTCCCACCGAGTTCCTTGGGCATGCATCGTTCCTGCGTCACTGGACGCGCTGCTCGATGACCTCTTCGCGGCGGACCTCGTGAGTCCGGCCTTGCCAGGAGAGTGCAGCCGAACCGAAGGCGTGGAAGACGCGAAAGGACGCCGACTCCTTCAGAGGCTTGCCGTCGGCCGACTGAAGCGTGAACAGGGCCGCCTGCGCGTAGTCCGTGCCGCTCCAGCGTTTCGCGTGGAAGGCGACGAACCGAGGTCCTTCGACGACGAAGCCCCAGGGCGGCAGGATAGTGCGTCCGCCAAGCTCGCATGCCACCTCGGCATCGGCCGCGCCGAAGTTGACGATGACGGTCGTTGCGTCCGCGCCGCTCCCGTAAACCGCTCGCCTGACGTTGCGGTCGTCGGAGAGATAGTCGAACTGCGTCAGCCGGTCATAGGCGGTGACACGGTGCAGTGGGCCCAGCACTTCGTGCGTGTTCTTGATGAACACGTCCAGCGGGTGCATCCCCTCCGCCCAGCCACCGTCGCTGCGCGTGTAGTAGGCCAGAGGTGCTGTGGGCGTCTCCGGCTCGGTCCGGCGTTCCGACTGCCAGTAGAGATGGTCGGGAAATGAATGGTAGTGCAGCGGCCTGGCGCACAGGACGTGGTGTGCGATGTACTCGCCGGCCTCCTCAGCGCGGTAGCCGTACTTGCCGTAGCAGATCTGGCAGTCGTGATAGACCATCTCGAAGAACGGAATCACGGTCGCGCCCAACTCCTCGGGCTTGAGGTTGTGGTAGTACCGCCCGCTTACGCCGACCAGCCCTTCGAAGAAGTCGCTGTGGGGCAGCGCCCACTCGCGCCCGCACTCGCTGCCGAAGAGGCCGAACACATTTCGCGCGTAGTCGCTCAGGCGGATTTTCCACGCGATATCGTCGTTGCGTCCGATCGGATGGTTCGGGTCGAAGCATTCCCGCGGCCCGACGGCGTACGTCGTGTCGATGAAGTAGCTCCAGGGCGCAAAAAGCTCGCGAATCGCAGGCAGGTTCTGGGGCCTCTGGGCCAGCTCCAACTGCTTCGGCGCACAGACCATGTAGGCCCGGCCGCCCAGCCAGCGCCCGCCGGCGATCAGGGAGCCGTCGCGGTGCTTCTCGATGAATCCCGGGTCCCAGCTCTTGGCGTCCCGGTACATGTCCTGCACGTTGTCGTGCAGACAGGCGACGTAATCCAGTGTCTGCACGCGCCGGACCGCATCGGCCAGCGCCTCGTTGCCGCCGCACTCGGGATTCGCCGGCAGGTTGTCCGGGTGCCGGCAGTCGTAGCCGCCCTCGGTCCAGCCGCCCATCATGAAGAAGCAACGGTCGAGCTTCACGTCGTTGTGCAGGTGTTCGGCAATCCGGGCCGCCTCGTCGAATGTCCAGCGGACCTGGACCGACTCCTCAGCGGTGCTGTCCTCGTTCATCCGGCGCGCCAGACAGGTCCACAGCTTGGCGTTCGATGCGCCGACCATTCGTTCGAGGTGCTTGTCCCGCTCGATCTTCTGGCGCAGCGTTGCCGCGAACCCCCGCTGGCCGGCGTGTTGCCTGTACGCTCGCGCGATGTCGTTCCAATCGCCGCGTCCCAGGGGCATCAGCCGCAAGACCTTGGCGCTGCGCCGCATCTCGAACGTCGTCGTCAGCTTGCGGCCCTCGGCCTGCCCTTCCGGGACCGCACGCTCCAATTCGGGAAACACGTAGGCATCGTCCCACGTCACGATCAGCGCCGAGCCTCGCTTGACCAGGCCCAGCATGCTCATGTGGCAGCCCTCGTAGTCCGAGGTGCCGAAGGTCTGCTTGAAAGCCTTGTCTCCATCGGCAGACACCAGCAGGCCCTCCCGGCACGGGACGATCACGTAGCCGTCGTCGTCGCCCGCGATCGTCAGGGCATCGTCAAGTACGCGAATCGTCGCGTCGTCCGCGCTCTCGTAGCGAATCTCCAGCGCCTCGCCACCGTGCACCAGTGCGAATGTGACCGCCCTGCCGCTTTCCTTGACCAGCCGCACCGAATTCTCACCGCCGCGTTCGGCCCGGGCGAAATCCCCTTCGAGCCAGGCGGCTCTGCCCGGACTCGCCATGCCCTCAGAAGGCCACATCACGCCGGAACGTTCGTCCGACAACCGCCATTGGCCTGTTACATCGTCGATCTCCACGCGCAGGGCGGGACTCCTTAAGGTCGCGGCTCCGGTCCAACCGCCTACGACCCAAACAAGAAGAAACACTACGGCCAAGAATAACCTGGGCCTGACCATCATGTCTGTGATCTGACGTGCCATCGTGCGTACCTCCCGAACTGTGCGGACATTGGTTTCAGAGCGATCCCAGCATACCCCGAGACGGCAATGCGAACAAGGCTCAAGCGTCCGAGTGCCGTTGGCGAGGGCAAATGAGAGCAGGATCAGACAGGATTTCGCCGGAGGCGCGCCCGGGCGCGCGCGAGGAAGCCCAGTCCGATGACGACATAGAGCGCACCGTTGAGCAGGATCCATTTGGTCGCTTCGCCGGCCCGACGCATTCCATCCTGCATCCAATTGTAGTCATGGAGCTGTCGGCGCGCCGTTGCGTCGGTAATGACGATCGCCTGAACGAAGGGGTTCATGTCCTCATACACCGACGGAAAGCCACCGTGAATCCGGAACACCTCGTCGACAATGGCCAGGAACAGAGGGAGCAGCGCCCAAAGGCCGGCTGCCAGACTGACATTGGCGATCACGGCAGTCGTCGTTCGCGCAAGGCGGCTTGTGAAATACAACCCGGTCGCACAGAGAAACACGGTCAACCAAGCCGCCACAACAGCCAATTGCACGACGCCAATCGGACGGATCGTCCCCAACACCGTGAACAGGCCCACGTGCGCGAACAGCGGCAGCCACGCGATCGAGCACTGACGCACAGCGCCGAGGAACTTGCCCCAGAGGATGGCCCGGTCCGAGATCGGCGTCGTCAGAAGAATGGGCCACGACCGCGATTCCTTCTCGCTCGTGATGCACGTCGCCGGCAGGACCGCCGCGAACAGCGTCCCCAATGCGAAAAAGACGACCACATAGGCAACCTGTGTCTCGCTGTCGTTGAGCATGTTCTGCCTGGCGCACGAAACGTAGGCCAGAACCGCCAATGCGATCAAGACGATCCCGATAACAATCTTGCCGAGACCGAGCCGACCCAGCAGCGGCGAACGACGCTCTTTCCAGAACACCGGCGAGCCCGTCACACGCCGGACCAAAGACCTTCGTGTGGCGGCCTCAAGCGTCCCGATAGACATCGGGAGGGGAGGGTGTCTCTCTGCATCCCGTCCCGATCTATGCCATCCCCAAGTCCCACGGACTTGAGGCTGCCACCCCACCGCCTGGCGCAGCGCCGCCTTGCGGACGAAGACGGTCGCCCAGAACAGCAGCAGCGCCGAGCCGGCCAGCGATACGCCGCAGTGGGCTGTCCAATGGACGGAACTGATCGACTGACCTGTCATCAGGCGGATGGTGTCGGCAACCAGCATGCAATACGGATTCACGCGACACAATGCGTCGGTGATCGCTCGTTCCGAGATGACGTTGTGAAGGGCCGGTATGCTGATTCCAGGCACCAGGCCAAACCACACGGCGGCCATTATCGCGGTCGTGATGATCGCGGCGTACGCCTTGCGCGTGAAGATCGAAAAGAACAGGCTCAGCGCCCCACAAAACAGCGCCGTGCTGAGGGTGACGCACAGCCCGCCGACCAGATATCCCCACGGGACACCGCCGAGAACCCGCGTGATCGCCAGCAGCGGCAGCGTGATTGCCAGGAGCAGCGCCAGTTGAAGCAGCTTGCTGAGCAGCTTGCCGATGACGATTTGAAAGCCGCTGATCGGCGTGGTCATCAGCAGGCCGAGCGTCTTGTTGTAGATCTCATCGCTGATCGCGGTGCTCAGCATGACGATGGCAACGGCTTGAGAAGCGATGAACTGGAACCAGACGACGGACACCACGATCTGCTGGGCCGCCCGGCCCATGCGCGAGACCTGGTACACCGAACCGGCGCCGCTCGGCATTTCCTCCATCCAGATGAGACTGGCAAATACCAGGAAGAACACCACATAGACGAAGCGCAGCACATAATTGCGGCGACGCCGGCTGGAGACGCGCAGCTCCTTGTCGAAGATCGGCCCCGTCAGCCAGGACAGACTCACCGTCGGCGCCCATCGCTTCGGTGCCATGTCAATCACTGGTTCTCCCATCGTCGTCAGAAGAGGCTCTTGCGAAGCCGGACCTTGGCGCGCCAGAGGAAGAGCGCGCCTGCGGCGATGTAGACCAGGGCCGTGCCGGCCAGGATGCCGGTCATCTTCCAGAAGCTAAACACCTCCTGGTTGATTCCGAAGATCACGCGTTCGCCGGCGTAAACGAGACTCCCCAGCGGCAGATCGGCGTTCTGCGCGCCACCGGCGGCGTTCAAGATCAGCTCGGTCTGAATCGCCGGATGAAACATCATGTACGTGACAAACACATCCATCTTCTGGATCATTGTGCCGAGCACGATGGCCAGCACCGGCCCGGCCGCCCACAGAGTCAGCAGCAGCCCGAAGCTCGCGACAACCGACGAGGTTGTGCGCCCGAAACGCGAGCTGAAGTACAGCCCGACGGCCACGACGAAGAAGCTCACCCACACGGCCACCAGCAGAAGGTGGAACGCGACGATGGGATGGATGTACCCGACAAAGATGAACAGCAACACGTGTCCGGCCAGCAGACCCCAGATGGGCAGGCACCGGCGAAAGGCGCTGACCGCCTTGCCCACGAGGATGTCCCAATCCCCCAGGGAGGTCGTCAGCAGCAGCAGCCACGTCTGCGACTCGCGTTCGCTGGTCACTCGGGTCGCAGAGAACACCACGCCGAAGATGATGCCCATCAGCACAAAGAGCAGGCCGTAGGAAACGTGCGAGTAGCTCTCGTCCAGGGCGCCCTGCCGGGCGGTGGCCAGATAGGTCACACACAGCGCGATGACCGCCACGAGAAGGCCAATGTAGCTGTTGCGGTTGTCCACGCCCTGGATGAAGGGGGCCCGCAGCTCTTTCCAGACGATCGGCGGCCCGATGACCCGTTTGATCGGTCCATCTAACGAGTCGGACATCGGATTCGCACGCGACGCCTTTCTCCTGGCCCTGGCCAGAGGATCGAGCTGTCCGGTGGCCTGACGCAGCGCCGTCTTGCGCACGACCTTCACCGACCAGGCCAGCACCACGACCGAGAAACCCAGCATGGAGACGCAGTGGACCGGCCAGGAGAAGGGGATCGTCCTGCCGCCCGGCGACATCATGACCTCGGTCGCCTGCCACATCGCCAGGAACGGGTTCAAGTGCAGCATCGCAACCGCCGCATTGGAAGTGAACACCCCCCGAAGGTGGCCGATGCCTCCCAGGATAGGCATGAAGGCGTTGGTCAGCGTGCCGAGGGCGCCGGGCAGAACGAAGTATGCGGCCCCCAGGACGAAAGCGGTCTTGAGGATGACGGCGTAGGCCCGCCGGTTGCGGATGGAGAAGGCCAGGCTGACCGAGCCGCTCAGCAACACAGCCGTCAACGTGATGCACAGACTCGACAGAAGGTAACTCCAGGAGACGCCGCCGAAGACGCGGACAATCGCCAGGATCGGCAGCGTGATCGCCAGCAGCAGGATCAGTTGCAGCAGCTTGCTGAGCATCTTGCCCATCACGATCTGGAGGCTGTTGATGGGCGTGGTCATGAGCAGCCCGAGCGTACGATGGTACACCTCGTCACTGATGGCGGTACTGAGCATGATGACGGCCAGGATCTGGGTCGTGATGAACTGGAAGAACGCCACCGTCACGATGATCTGCTTGCCGGCGGCCGCCATGCGGCTCTGCATGAAACCGACGCTGCCGTGATAATGCACGACGCTGATCCAGACCATCGCCACGAAGATCGTCAGCAGCGCGATGTAGAAGAACCGTAGAGCGAAGTTCCGCCGCCGACGGCTCGAGACGCGCAGCTCCTTCTCGAAGATCGGCCCGGTCAGCCATCCGAGATTGAGACGCCGCACATGGTTTGTGCTCGAAGCCATCGGCAACCTGTTGAATCCTACGAGAAGACGTTTCGTCGCAAACGGACCACCGCACCGCGCGCCAGAAGCAGCCCCGCGCCGGCATAGAGCATCGCCGGGACAACCTGACTGACGATGGACAGGAGGAACGGGCGATTGGCAATCACGAATCGAGAAGAATGACTTGTTGGCACTGCCAGGATCAAGAACAGAAATCCGATCAGCATCTGTGTCCCCACGTAGATTCCGAGCGTGGCGACGACCGCCATCGTCGCGGTTCTGACCCGCGTGCCCACGTACAAGCCGAGAGTGATCAGAAAGACGAGGGTCGCTGACAGGCTGACTGCCGACATCCCCATCTGGAGCAGTGCCGATTCCGAGTGACGGCCATCCTCAGGCGCCAAGAGCATCGCCGCCAGCGTCAGTATGACCACCACCGCCAGCAGAGGCCAGCTCCTCCGGATGGCCCCGAACGCCTTGCCGCGGACGATCTCGCCATTGCCCAGCGGCGTGGCCAGCAGGATCGGCCAGGTGCGGGCCTCCTTCTCTCGCGGAATGGCGCCGGCGGCCGAAGTGGTCACATCCAGGATGAAGAGCAACGTGAAGACAGAGGCCGCACCCGCACATACCGACGCGACCGGCGCATGGCCAACCACAATCAGGACCACGACACAGCCAACGACAAGGGCAATGGCGATCGTCAGAAAGACCACGCTCAGAATACCTCGTCGGTTTCTCGGGACGCGAGGCCGGCACAGCTCCTTCCAGACGATGGGCGAGCCCTTGACCGGGCGAATGGCCCGGCGTCCCAGCCAGGAGAGGCGACCTGGTCTTTCCGCTCCGGCGCTCTGGCCCTCGGGCGAGGCACTGACCATCGCGCCGGCGGCCGCCTTTCGCAGTCGCCAGACAGACAGCAGCAACAGCCCCCCCGCCGCACCCAGCGCGACCAGGCAATGGACCGGCCACGGGAAGACCACCGGTCCCGGGCCGGAGGCCAACAGCATCGCCCGTGTCTGGCGGAACAGGACGACGTAGGGACTCGTGAGATCCAGTATGCCTGTCGCCGTTGAGTTGCTCAGTCGGCTCGTCTGCACCAGTACCGCGATCAGCATTCCGGTACAGAACCAGAACAGCATACACACCCCGACGGCATTGGTCGCCACCTGGTGCGCCTGGCGGTTCGTGACGCTGAGGCACAGGCTCAGCGCGCCGACGAGCACCGCCGTCGCGAACGTCAGGCACAGGCCACAGACCAGGAAGTTCCAGGGGACCCCTCCAAAGACCCGAACGATCGCCAGAAGAGGCAGACTGACGGCCAGCAGAAGAACAAGCTGGAGCAATCCACTGACGAGCTTGCCCGTAACGATCTGAACGTCGCTGATCGGTGTCACCAGGAGCGCATCGAGCGTTCTGTGGCGAATCTCCGTCGCGATGGCCCCACTGAGCAGGATCGCCGTGAGGAGTTGCGCCATGATGAACTGGAACCAGACGATCGCGGCGGTGACGATTTTGCCCACCTCCGACATGCGCGACGCCCAGACCAGGGGCGTGGACTTGTGTCCGGGACGCGCCACGAGCAGCCACGTGTAGACCACGACGATGCCGAAAAGACAAATATAGACACAACGCATCGCATAGAACCGTCGCCGCCGGCTGGCCACGCGCAGCTCCTTGTCGAACAAGGGCCCGGCCAGCCGCAGCGGGTTGATCTGCTCCAGTATTCTGGTGGTCTGCGACGTCATCATAATCTTCCCAGGTGCTGTTGCGTGTGGCAGACGGTGGTCTGGCCATCTCATATAGATCAGGTGAAGTCCTCACGTGCAAATACGTCTGTCACCTTGGACTGCTCCAGGACTATCCAATTGCAGGGGAAGAACACCATGTTGATCTGCTCCATCCCCCCCGCGTTTGTCACCCCGAGTGGAACGAAGTGAAGTCGAGGGGTCTGGCCATAGACGGTATGCGCTTTCGGATCCCGGCCAGATTTCTCGACTGCGCTCGAAATGGCAGAACCGCGGTTCGCATGTCTTCCAGGATATGGCATAATCGCAACCCGTCTCAGTGCACAATACCCTTGGTCAGTTTCAGGAACGCATCGTCGAGCTTCAACTGCTCGGGCTGCAAGTACACCAGATCAACTCCGCCGGTGACGAGCGTCCGCGCGATGACGCCGTCGGTCGGCTCGCCCTCGCGAAACGTCACGGACAGATAATCGCCGACCTTCTCGACCTGCTGGATCTGGGGCAGCGCCGTCAGCAGTTCCGTCGCCCTGCCGTCATCCCCGAGCACTTTGACGCGGACCTTGCGTTGGATGCCCAGCCGGGGCCGGATCTCGTCCATGGTGCCGCCGAAGACGAGCTGGCCGTGCTCGATGATCCCGATGCGGTCACAGATCTCCTCCAACTCGCTGAGGATGTGGCTGGAGATCATGATGGTCTTGCCCATGCGTTTGAGCTCTCGCAGCAGTTCGCGAATCTCGATCCGCGCCCGCGGGTCCAGCCCGCTGGCGGGCTCGTCGAGGATCAGCACCTTGGGATCGTGGATCAGCACGCGGGCCAGACCCAGTCGCTGCTGCATGCCGCGAGAGAGACTGTCCACCGCTGCGGCTTGTTTGCTCGTCAGGTCCGTCAGCTCCAGAACGCCCTCGACGATGGCCTTGCGCTTGCGGTACTCGATGCCGAACGCCGCGGCGAAGAATTCGAGGTACTCGAACACCTTCAGGTCGTCGTAGACCCCCATGAAGTCCGGCATGTAGCCCACCCGTCGGCGCACCTCCTTGCCCTTCTTGCGAACGTCGAGTCCGTCGATCGTCGCGCCACCGCTCGTCGGCTCCATCAGCGTCACCAGGATGCGCATCGTCGTCGTCTTGCCCGCGCCGTTGGGGCCGATGAATCCAAAAATGTCGCCGGCGCCGATGTGCAGGTCGAGCTTGTCGACCGCCGTCAGGTTGCCAAAGCGTTTGGTCAGCTTCGTGATCTCAATCATGGTTCTCTTCCTTACTCGCCCCTCTGGGAAAGACGATCTGCCTGGCGACTTTGATGTGATCGACATCATAAGAGCGGTCCTGGATGCCGAAGGGCGGCGGGGCATCGACAAACACGGCACACACGATGGCCGCCCCCTGGCGAAGCTGGGCATGCATCGTCTGCGTCCGGTCGAAGCAACCCGGCGCCAGGAACGCATTGGCCGCCGGCAGAGGCACCGAATCGGGATATCGCGGGACGGTGAACGACGCCATGCCTCTGCCGCCCGTCGGATTGGCCATCATGCGCTGCGTCTGGCGCCACGGATTGAACGCTCGCGCCTTCGGCTGAAACGACCGGGTCGCCCGCGCCGCCACCGGCCCGACCTCCACGCAGGCGTCGTCCATCACCACCACGGCGGAGACGATGGCCTCGTCGGAGAAGTTCGCTATCTCGACGGCGAGTTCCTGTCCGCGTCTGTCCACCTTGGCGTCAAAAGGCAGGCTGCCCAGCGGCGTCTCGCCCACCAGCGACTGCACGGTCCAGATATTGATCGGCACCGAAACGGGAAGGTTTGAGCCGTCTTCCTGAACGCAGCGAATCTGCCGCATCGCCGACTCGCGATGGTGCGCCCACATCTCCTCCTGGCTCGGGGCGATCCCGGACCACCACTGGCCGGGAGCCAACCCTTCGAGCCGGTAATCAGCGCTGCGCGGAGAGAACAGACCTGCATAGCAGGTTGCCCACGCGCAGTCCGCGCTGCCGACGCCATCGAGCACGGAGACCGCCCGCAACTGCATCCGGCCGCCGCGAAGGGCCTGGACGCCGTAGTAGGCGGCGACCGTGAAGATCACGATCCACGCCGTGCTGGTCACCCACGTCCACGGCAGGCGATCCAGACGTTTGAGCACCAGGTAATCGACCGGACCCAGCAGCAGCGCCAGCGCCGTCAGCGTGAGAATAACCCACCAAATGCTCAAAGGACGCATCTGTTTGAGCCGGTACAGATACTCCATCACCTGATTGCCCGCGATCTGAGCGAGACTGATCCGATAGCGGTTGTCTTCGCCGTACCGTCCGCTGCGACTGGCCTCGTCCTGCGACGGGTCTTCGCCCGAGGGCGCCAGCGCAATCGAACGCCTGTGACCACTCACCGCACCCAGGCTCGTGGCGACACCATCAGGCGTCAGATGCGTCTCTTCGAGTGCATCGCCTGGCCCGACCAGGCAAGCGGCGATGTGCGTGGTCCAGAAACCGGCTGCCCGCGTCGCCTGGGACTGGCCCAACTGGGCGGGGTCGAAGCCCAGCACTGCTACTCGCCCGAATCCGGAATAACCCAGGCCGTAGAGGTATCCGCCCTGGTCCATCTTGATGCCCTCGAGCGGCGCGGCGTTGGGCTTGGGAAACAGAGGCCACGCCGTCACCGTCTGGTTCTGCGTTGCGTCCAGTTGCCACTGAGCCAGCGCCGCAGAAGCAAGCACGGTCTGCCTGGGCTCGCCGATTTGGAACGGGACATACGGTATCAGCGGATTGTTCTGGCCGGGAGGATGCCGCCCGAGGACAATCAGGAGCCTGCCCCCGTTGGAGACCCACCTGCCGATCGCTTTGAGCTGCTCGTCACGCAACAGCGTCCAGTCCGGATCGTACAGCACGAGCAAATCGAGGCTCACAAATCCGGTCCAGTCCCACGGCACCATGCGAAGCGGCTTGTTTCCGACGCAGACCTTGCCCGAACCATGATTGGAGACGCAGAGGCTCTCGCGGGGCAGCCTTAGAAGTCCGAATTGCGGCGTGCCGACCACGCCGACGAGCAGGTCTCGCTCCTGAACCACACGGATCAGACGATTGCCGCTGGAGTAGTCCCACATCTCCAGGCCTTGGTCCCATCGCATGCGGCCCCGCTGGTCGCGAATCTCCAGACGGCACCGGCCCATTCCGAACGCCAGCTTGGTCACCAGCGAGAGGGTCTGCGGGACTCCGGGAGTCAGCACAAACGCGCGCATCACGTTCAGCGTGTTCAGGCCGTCCTGCGGCGCTGAGACGATGAAGGTCCCTCCAAAGGGCTCTTTCAGATCGCTGCTGATGCCGACTTCGACGGGCGTCCATTCCATCGGCCGGTAGTACCCATCCCACCCGCAGGAGAAAGACACGTCGAACTCATCGTCGTCGGCCGCGTGGGCACACGTCACACAGATCAGCCCCAGCAGGACCATGGCCGTCAGCTTCTTCATAGGAAACTCCCGCTATCCGCAATGATGCAAAGTCAGATCCGCGCCTTCTTATTGTAGATGAGCCATTCGACACACGCAAGCACCAGCGCCGTCAGCACCAGCGCCGGCCATAATGGAACATTGGCCCGCTGGACGCCCTGGGGCTGCGCCGAGACCGTCATCGTCTCAAACGTCATTTCATCGCCAGGCTCGATGCGACTCTCGTTCTCATCGGCCAGGTTGACCGCATAGAACCGCCTCGGCTCCTCCGGCACGTCCACGGCGTACAGGCCCACACGATACGTCCCCGGGAAACGGGCCGTCCCTCCGGGGTCGGGCGCGACCTGCACCGTGGACGCGTCGGGCAGCGTCACCGCGACCTCGCCTCCGGCCGCAACGTCGTCGATGACGATCGGTTCGGCCACCGCCAGCTCGTGCGGCCCGCCGCCACCCTGCTGCGCCGCCAGGTAGCTCAACGCATTGTAGCAGAACAGCACGAAGCTCGGCTCGAAGGGCCAGTTGCTCGCCAGAACGTCGAAGCCAACCAGAAGGAAGGTGCTGCCGTGCCGACGCACCAGCGCGATCGCAGGCGACTCGCCGAACTCGGCCAGGACCTCGGCGTCGCGCGGCAACTGGAGTGCTCGCGTCTGCGCCACGAAGAGATTCGTCAGGTTCGCGTATTGCAGCACCGGATGCCGCGACCGCCAATCGACGATCACCTGATTCTCAAGCTCGCCCGGAGAGTTGACGTCGATCCCCGCAGGCACGGCCCCGAACGCAAGATAGCAGGACCGCGGCAGATGAAGCGGTGCATGGCGGTCCAGCACGATCACGTCGTACGGACTGAGGCTGAAGGCCGACGGCTCCATCGCATCGAATGCGGCGGGCGCGCACGGGTCCAGCCGTGCAATCGGGCAGGCACGCAACGACGACTCCAGCACGGGATTGCCTTCCGTGACGAGCAGTACCGACAGTTTTGGGGGCGGATCGAGGACGCTCCACGCGGCATCGTCACACGCCAGCGCATCAGGTTCCAACTGCCGAACCTCCACGACCCCCTGCCCCTCGTGAGTCAACGAAAAGCTGACCGCCACCTTGCCGGGCGTCCACTCCTGGGTCTCGTCGCCCTCCTGGCGAGGCGGGATCGTGACGGAGCGGACGGCGCGAACGTCACCGTCGATGCCAAGCTGCACATCCCGCGCAGCGCTCTGCGTCCCGTAGTTGGCCAGCGATACGAAGACTTCGACCTGCTGCGGCTGCTCGTACGAGCGTCGTGCCTTCATGGCAGTGATCGCAATGTTGTCGGCCGACTCGCCGATGCGATGATAGACCAACTCATCCGATGCGACCGCAATGGCGCCCAGGTCATCGATGCGTCCGTCGCTGAACAGGACCATCCGGGCAAGCCCTTCATCGCTGCGAGGCCCGCTGTCCGGCCCCGGAGACTGGGCGAACGCCCGAGCGACCGTTACGGCTTCGCTCAGTTGCGACGTCCCGTCTCCGGCCTCAATGGCGTCAATGGCCACCATGAGTTGACGCTTGTCGGAGGTGAAGTTGCACATCACCCGGGCGTGACGATCGAAGGCAATGACCATCGCATGGTCGGCGCGGTCCGCCAGGGCCATCGCAGAGCTGCTCCGCAGTGACTCGACGAAGACCTTCGCCTGTTTCTTCGCCTCTGCCAGCCGGCTGGGCGTCACGTCCGTCGCGTTCATACTGGCCGAGCGGTCGATCAGCACGACGTAGCGCTGTCCCGGTCCTCGGTCCAGTGACAGGACCGGTCCGGCCAGGGCCACCAGCATGGCCGTCAGCGCCAGCAACTGGAGCAGGAGCAGGAGGTTCCGACGCAGCCGCTGGAACGGCGCGTTGACCTGCAAATCCTGGACGGCTCGCTTCCAGAGCAGCGTGCTCGACACCACCGCCTCGCGCCGCTTGAGCTTGAGGAAGTAGAGCAGCAATAACAGCGGCACCGCCACCGCCGCAGCAAGAAGTCCGACGAAAGGTGTCAGCCATTGCATAGGTGCTTTGCTCTCTTCCTTCCGCGCTCACGCCAGCAGGCGGACGCGGCGCAGATAGTTCAAGACCAGCGACTCAACCGAATCGGTCGAGTTCGCTCGCACATAGACCGCACCGCGACGGGTGCAGAACTCGTTCAGCTCAGCGCAGTAGGCCGCCAGGTTCCTCCTGTAGTATTTCAGCAGAGCGGAACTGACGGTGATCTCCGCCACATCGGCGTCCTCGATATCGAGCAGCTTCAGGTCCCCGACCAGTTTCGGCTCGATCTCCTGCGGACTGAGCACCTGAATCACGTACAGGTCGTAACGGGCGCCGATCAGCCTTCGCAGCGCTGCTTCGTAGCCCTGCTTGAAAAGAAAATCGGACAACACGACCGTGATGCCCGAGCCGATCCGCCTGCTCTCCACATCGCGGCAGGCCTTCTCGAAATCGGAGAACCCGCCGCAATCCGCCGTCAGCAGCATCTCCGCCATCTGAGGCAGATAGGCCCGGCCGCGCATGTTCGCCAACCGCACGCGCACCCCGTCGGCGAACAGGCTGATCGTCACACGGTTGTTGTTGACCAGACTGACGTAGCCCAGTGCCGCGCTCAACCGCTTGACGAACTGCGCCTTCGACGGATCGCCCACGCTCATCGACATGCTCACGTCGGTCAGAAGGTGGACCGTCAGGTCCTGCTCCGCCAGGAACAGCTTGAGGAACAACTGATCGAGCCGGCCGTAAACGCTCCAATCGACGAAACGCAGATCGTCGCCTGCGACGTAGGGCCTGTGATCGGCAAACTCCACGCTCTGGCCCCGCTTCTTCGACCGCCGCTCGCCCTGCATCTTGCCCTGGAGGATCTTGCGGCTGAGCACGTCGAGCGAATCGAGCCGGGCCATGAATCTGGCGTCCAGCAACTCGGTCAGCTTTCGCGTTGTCGATCGCGTGCTTGGCATAGGATTCTTCTCTCAGAACAAGTCCTTTGGGTCCTTTTCGTCCCGTAGGTCCTCAGGGACCAAGAGGACTTAAGAGACCTAAACCTTCAGATCTGTCGTGGTTGGTGTATTCTTGATAATATCACCGAGCACCTCGTCGGTTCGAATCCCCTCGGCCTGGCCCTCGAAATTCAGCAGGAGGCGATGCCGCAGCGACGGCAGCACCGACTGCGTGATGTCGTCGAACCCGACATGGTAACGCTCGTTCAGCATGGCGCGGACCTTGGCGGCCAGCACCAGCGCCTGCACGCCGCGAGGCGAGGAGCCGAACCGCACGAACCGATTGACCATCTCCGTCGCGAACTCACCCTCCGGGTGCGTCGCCAGCACCAGGCGAATCGCATAGTCCTGCACGTGGTCGGCGATCACGACGCGGCGCACCAGCTTCTGCGCCCACAGGATCTTCTCGCCGTCGGCGACCGACTCGACCTGGGATTCATGTCCCGTGGTGGTTCGGTCGAGGATCGTCTTGAGCTGCCGACGGTCGCTGTAGCCGACGAGCAGTTTGAAAAAGAACCGGTCCAGTTGCGCCTCGGGCAGCGGATACGTGCCTTCCTGCTCGATCGGATTCTGTGTCGCCAGCACCATGAACGGCGAGGGCAACGGGCGGATCTGACCACCGCTGGTGACCGAATGCTCCTGCATCGCTTCGAGCATGGCCGACTGCGTCTTGGGCGTGGCGCGGTTGATCTCATCGGCCAGGATGATCTGTCCGAAGATCGGGCCTTTCTGGAACTGGAACTCCCGCCGCCCGCTCGCGGCGTCCTCCATCACGATGTTGGTCCCGACGATATCAGCGGGCATCAGATCGGGCGTGAACTGAATCCGCCGGAACTCCAGCGAGAAGGCCTGGCTCAGCGTACGGACCAGCAGGGTCTTGCCCAGGCCCGGGACGCCTTCGAGCAGCACGTGGCCCCCGCCGAACAGCGCGATCAGCACATCGTCCACGACGCCCTCGTGCCCGACGATCACCTTGGCGACCTGGCCACGCAACGCCAGAAACACCTCGCGAAACTGTCGGCACTGTGCTTCCACTTCTTTCTCGCTCGTCGTCATGTTGTTCTTCTCCTGCAAGTCACCGATTGTCCAGGTGGTCGTGCTCGTCCTGTCCGGTCTTCCGGCGTTTGGCCGCAAGCAACCGGTCGATATGCGACGCTTCTTCGCCCGTCGCGGCTTTCTCCGGTTGCTTATCTTGCTCTTTCGGCGCCTCGATCTTGTCTCTCTCGCTGCCGGTATCGCTCGCGACGAGCGACGAGGGACGAGCGACGCGTTCGGCCCCATCATACCGTGTTGACGCTACTGTCCCGGCCGTTCGCGCCGCCCATTGTGCCTGAAGCTTCTGCCGCGTCGCCTGGAGCCGTGAGATCGTCTGGTCCTGCTCGCGCCGGCTGAGCCTCAGAAACCAGGTCTGCACATGTCGCAGGCCCGCGCGCACGTCGAGCACGACCCGCCGCACCGCCACATCCAACAGAAACAGGCCCAGCCAGATCAGCATCAGAGGACGCAATAGCGGCAGATTCGTCTCCGGGAAACTCAGCCCAGCGTAGTCGTACAGATTCGCGGCGTTCGGATCAGCCGGCAAGATGCGGCCTCCCGCGATGCGGCTGACCTCCTCCAGGAGCGGCAGATTGTCGCACAGGTCGCGAAACTCCGGGGCAAATGGGACCGTCATAATCGTGTTGGCCAGACGCACGCCTTCGTCGCCAACCCGGCGGTACTGCAAGTTGACGATATAGCTGCCGGCCTCAGGCGCCCTGAATCGTCCGGTGTACTGGCCCGGCCCGCTCTGGCTTAATGCAAGCGATTCGCTTCCCATCTGCGGCGTCAGGACCTGACCCTGGATGCCTGCGAATTGCAGAAACTTGCCCTCGTCGTCGAAGGCTTCGATCTGGACGGAGACATCTTGGCCCTGCACATCCGCGAAGATCTCGCAGTCGGCCGACTGCGAGGGCCGGCCCGCCCAGCGGACCACCTGCTCCCAGAACCGTGTGAACTCAGGCCACTGCACCCATTGCCCCGCCCAGCGGCTGTCGGCCGAGCTGGTGAACGCCACGCAGCGTCCCAGGCCCGACTGGCACGTCGCCAGGATCGGGTCCGCCTCATGGCTGGTCAGCACGAGCTGGTTCAGTCCACCCTTCGGACCGGTCAGCACGTAGCCGTCGAGCGCCGGAAGAGGCGGCGTCAGACCCTTGACCGTCTCACTGAGCGAGTAGACCACCTGTGGCGAGAAAGTCTGCTCGACGATCATCGATCGGCGGACCACCTGGGCTTCTTTGACAAAAATCTCGGGAATGCTCATCGGGTCGGTCACGCGGTAGAACCGGCCCTGCGTCCAATCCGCGATATCGTACAGAAGCTGCGTGTTGGCCTGCTCGCCCACCGCCACGGTCGAGACGCTGATGCGGCTCCTGGCCATTTCCTGGCCCAACGCGACGCACAGATCGCTGTCGCTGGTCATCCCATCGGTCAGTAGGACCACGTGCTTGACCGCCGCTTCAACCTCCTTGAGCGCATCGAAGGCCGCCTGCATCGCGGGGCCCATGATCGTCCCGCCGCCGGCGCCGATCTGGCGAACCTGTTCGTAGATGTCGTCCTTCTCCCCAACCGGCCTCATCGGCACCAGCCAGTCGAAGCCGGCATCGAACGCAAGGACGCCGATGTAATCGAGCCGGCTGAGCAGCCTGACCGACGCGGCGGCCGAGACCTTGCAGACCTCCACCTTCTCGCCCACCATCGATCCGCTGCGGTCGATCACCAGCACCAGCGCACCGCGAGGCATCTGCTTCTTCTGGGGCGGATCGAGGTCGACCGGCAGAATCTCCGCCACGGGCGAGTCGATCCATCCGCCGGCGCCGAACGACTCGGGCCCGCCCACCATGACCAGGCCGCCCCCGAGGTCGTTGACGTAGCGGCACAGCATCTCCTGCTGGGCCATCGTGAAATTGTGAATAGGCGTGTTGACCAACACGACCGCATCGGCATCCAGAAGACGCGTCAACTGGTCGGGCGCGACGGCGGCATCGGCGTGTGAGGCGTCAAGGCCCGCCTCCTGAAGAACCCGGGCGATATCCGCGCCGGCGTCCTCGCTGTCGAAGACCCGCACGGAGCCGGGGCCGGCAACGTATGTCACCGCCGAAGCGTGGTTGTTCTCGACGATCCGGTCCTGCCGCGAATCATCGGGCATGAACACCGCTTCAAAGTGGTGCAGCCCGCGCGTCCCAACGGGGACCGCCACCGTCTTGACGTTGGTCCCCGCCTTCAGTTCGACCGGGACGGCCACCTCGGCGCTGCCCGGCATCAGATCGAGCGGCCGATCGTTCAGGGTCAGCAAGAGACTGCCTCGAACCGAAGCGGTGCTGTCCAGCAGAAAACGCAGGTCGATCGTCTCCTCGCTGCGGGCGCGGGCGGGCGCCACCAGACGCTTGAACAGCACCTCGCTGTCGTAGCGGTACCGCAGGGGCAGGACGTCGATTGGAATCCTGTTGGCGCCCGCGGTTCCGGCGACGGCTTTCAGGTCGCCTTCGGTCTCATTGCCTTCGCTGATCAGCACGATGCGTGCGGCCGTGTCGGGCGGCGCGATGGCCATCGCCATCTCGATCCCGCTGGCCAGGCGGCTGTGCTGTCCTGTCAGCATGGTGTTGCGTCGGCCGAAGGCAATGTCCCCCGACGGCAGCCGGGAGATTTGCGCGCTCTCGGCCACGTCCACGACGGCAAACCGATCCTCCGCCCCTTTGGCCGCGACCGCCTTGGCCAGATAGTCCAGCGCCGCATCCGCCAGAGGCGTCGGGATCGACCGGCTGCGATCCACGACCGCGATCACGGTCGCTCGGCGGCTCCTTCGCGCGAGCATCGGTCGAGCCAGCAGCAACACGAGCAGGAGAATGACCGCAACGCGAAAGAGAATGGCCAGGGTGCGGCGGGCCGGACCCAACGCCGCGAGGTTCCGATGGGCCAGCCAGACCAGCGGAACAATCGCCACGCTCGCCAGAAGCCACCAGGGCTGACCGAAATGGAAGCCGTACGTATCACTCACAAGCACCACACTCGAACAATGTCACGGCGTAGGACCGCTGCTCTCCAACTGGCTGAAGTATTCCTTCACCGCTTCCTCATAGCGGCGCGGGATCTGATTCTCGCTGATCGCTTCGGCGGCGCTGGCCCGCCCGGCCTGCACCACTTCAGCAAAGTTGCGCCGCGCCTCACCCTTGACCTGCGCGTCCTTGAAATACCAACTGGCGATGATCGGCCCATCGTCCGACTTGCCCACGGACCGTGTCGTCTTCGTATCGCTGTCGATCTCCATCGGCTTCGAGTAGGCCCCCGGCGAGGTACCGATGCCCTCGCCCTGCCCCCCGCCGGAGCCGATTCTCCAGCCCTTTCCCATGCCGGAACACATGCCCTCGCCAAGACACCCCATGCAGCGGCCGATCTCGTCGAGGCTGGCCCGCAGCATGATCGCCTCCTGATGAAGTGATTCGATCGCGTTGAGTTGATCGATCGCGTCGGTCAGTTCGTCCGCCATCAGGCCGCCCGCGCCGCCACCGGCCGCCCCGAAGCCCTGTCCCAGGGCAGCGCAACGTCCCTGCGCCGCCTGGCAGGCCGCGACCTTCTGCATGAGTTGCTCGATCATCTCGGGCTTGAGCCCCTGTTGACGCAACGCCTGCTCCAACTGCTCCCGCGTCATTTGGGCCATTTTCTTGTCGAGTCCGAGCTTCTCCAGTTCCTGCTCCAGCTCGCGCTTGTCCTGAGCCAGTTTCTGGAGTTCCTGGGCCAACCGCTGCAACTGATCGGCCATCTCCTTACGTTTCTCGGCGGGCAGAGTCCCCTCAGACAACTGCTTCTGCAACTGCCCGAGCATGTTAGCGGCCTGGGCGAAGTCGCCCTTGGCCATCGCCATGCGAATCTGCTGTGAGAACGGATCGGCCGAGCCGCGCAGGCGTTTGAGCATCTGCTGCATGACCTCGGCCGCATCGACCTGGGCGCTGCTCTGCATCTGCTTGATCTTCTCCGAGAGGTCGCCCAGGGCCTTGATCGCCTGCCGCTTCATCTCCTCGGGCGTCCCCGCCTCGGCCAGCCCGTCGAGCTTACGCAGGTCTTCCGCCAGGTTCGGATCGCCCAGGCCCTTTACCGCCGCCTTGACGGCATCCGTGGTCTGGCGGACGTCGGTCTGGGTCTGGCGGACCTCCGCCGCCTGCTGCTGTCTCTGCTGCCGGTCTCGAAGGAATCCGAGCAGGTCCTTCTGCGGCAGGAACAGGACCAGCGCTGTCGCGACGATCCACACGGCGGCGCCGTAGAACCACCCGCGTGACACCCGAATGGGAAAATGCCCGCGAAGGTTTGCACCCTCGATGGTACGAAGGGACTCGGACCGGGCCGCGATGGCAAAGGGATCGTCAGACTTCGCCAGCGCCAGCGTCGTGCTGAACCGCTCGCTGAGCTTCAGTCGCTCATCCAGCAGCAGGGACGCCTGCATGCGGCTGGGCAACCTCAGCAGCCACGGGACGAGAACGAGTGCGACCGAGGCCGCCGCAAACACCCACAGGCTCTGGGGCGTTCGGACGGGCACCGCCAGCAGACGCTCGACGAGGATCGCCAGCGAGGCGACGATGCCCGCAACGACCAGTACGCGGCCCATCTGGCGCAAAAACAGATTCACTCCGCACCGGATGCGGACCGCCCGGACCTTCCTTCCAAATGACTTCGCCAAGGACATCTGCACTGCTCCCGCAACGCCGCACCTGCACACTGGTGTTCAGGCACGCCGCCGACCTGCTGCTGTGTTCACGCACGCCTATTCAATAGGACGTGCCGCATTCGCAAAGGTTACACGGTTTCAGGTGGATTTCCAGTCGCGGCCGCATTTCTACCGTTCGACTCCGAACGTGATGTCGTACGTCTGGCCCAAAGCTCTTTGGGACCGAGACGGAGGTTCCCAGCCTCCATCGTCCCGCCCATCCTCGCCCACGCTGTAGACCACGAACCCCGACCGCAGCCGCTCGTACCGCAGTTCTCTGCCTGTGAACGGATCGGCAGGGACATTCTCAAGAAGACCCGGAGCGCAGTCGGCGAGGGCCTCCGGCAAAGCGCCTTGGGCCAGGCGATGCCGCTCGACCGCCAGAGCCGCCCGCACACATTCGATCCGAGCGGTCCGCGAGAGCCAGATTCTCAGAGCACCCGAGAACCCGCCTTCGGCCATGTCCGCCAGGAGCATGGAACGGCGAAGCCGTGGCTCCCACTGCGTCTGGACTTGCGTCATCTCCGCCTGCCAGCGGGACATCGTCTTCCGCGTGACATCGATATACGACTCTGCCACATCGATGAACAGGGTCCCATCACGCGATGGCAATCCCATCGCCCCGTAGACCGCCGCAATCGGCGCCCGAGGCAGCCTGTTCGGATACCGTTCCAGCCGCCGAAACCCAGGCAGCAGCATGCAGCGATGGCATGCCAGGGCTTGCGCCATGGTCTCGGGTCTGTCGCTTTCGCCGATCGCCTGCTGGAGCCGGTGCAATTGCCCATCGGCAAGACTGCCCCGGCCCAGCCCCCACTCCAAGGTCACTGCCACGTCATCGCACGCCTCGATATACGTGAGCATCGCACTCAGTGTCGGCACCTGCCGCACAAATCGCGCCAATCGAAGGGCCGCAATCAGAGCATCGACCGCCGCCTCCGCCTGCCCGTCGTCGAACGACTGCAACGCCGACAGACAAAGCAAACTGCCGCTGCGATACGTCCTGTGCAAAGACCAATCGGCCGCGTCATCGAACGACCAGGGCACAGGATATCGGCAGGCATCGAGACGGACCGCTCGATGAACCCGCTCGACACCTTCGCGATTCTCATCGAGAAACCGCGTCACAATCTCCTTCACGTCCGGGGGCATCGGCTGGCCGCGCGCCGGCATCTCGCCATCCCCCGCCAGCGGCAGCAGCTTGACCTCCTGGACCGACAGCGAATCGCGATAGAGCTCGGCCGCCTCTCTGAGCAGGTCCGCCGCGTTCGCCTGCCCCGGCGCTAGCGGCGGATACATCGCTTCGAGCTGTTCGGCTCGGACAGGATACCCCGCCGCTTCCAGCGCCGCGACGCGCGCCTCGAACTGCCACCGCCAGTACAGCCGCCGCGAGAGGAGACCCAGGGCCAGCAGGACGAGCAGAATCAGGACCACAGGCCACCAGCGAAAGCGTCGCCGGCGCCGCTCCATGTCGTCGCATTCCGACGAGATCGCTTCTCCGCTCGTTTCCGACATATCCTGTCCTTTCTCTGGGCTGCGATTCTACCGCCGTCTGGCTCATGCTGTCAAACCCTGCTTGCCTGCCAGGCACATGCTCGGAGGGGATACCGAGGTGTGCGGACTCGCCAAACAGCTCGACGGCGTGCCGGCCGATACAGGACGCACCATCTGCCAAGTGGCAGGCATGCCATGGGGCTGGTACCGGTTGTGCCGAAGATAAGATTGTGGTGACGCGGCTCGTGCGGTAGTCTATGGGGCATGAAACAGAGGCATGACGGCCGTAGCACGTTCGAAATCCTTTTTGGGTGGAGGCACAGACCATGAAATCGATGAGACGTCGCGACTTTCTCAAGAGCACGCTGGCCGCATCGGCTGTCGGTACGGCGCCGTTCAATATCCTCAAGGCGGGTCCCTCGCCCAACAGCAAGCTCAATATCGCCTGCATCGGGGTAGGCATGCAGGGTTCGGGCAACGCCGAGTATCTGGCAGGCACCGACAACGTGATCGCCCTGTGCGACGTCGATGAGGACTGGTGCGGCAAGCAGACTCGGAATCGCACCCGTCTGCACGGGATCAAACTCTGGACCGACTACCGCGTGATGTTCGACAAAATCGGCAAGGACATCGACGCCGTCCTGATCGCCACGCCGGAACACAATCACTACACGATCGCAACCTACTTCATCCGGCGGGGCAAGCACGTCTACTGCCAAAAGCCGTTGTGCCACACGGTCAACGAGGTCCGCATGCTGATGGAGGAAGCGAAGAAGTATCCAAAGGTCGTCACGCAGATGGGCAACCAGGGCCATTCCGGCAGCAGTTCGGCCCTGCTGCGGGACTGGGGCCAGGCCGGGTCGGTCGGCCCCATCCGAGAGGTCATCTGCTATTCCACCAAGAACTACTGGATCGACAAACCGCCCGTAGAGGGCAGCGTCGTGCCGGACACGCTGGACTGGGACCTGTACCTGAACCGGGCGGAGATGATCCCCTTCAGCACCAGCTACATGAATCGAGAGTGGATCCGGTATACGCACTTCAGCGGCGCGGTGGGTGACATGGCGGCACACATCTTCGATCCGGCCTACTACGCCCTGGACCTGCGCGTGCCGCTCAGCGTGCGGGCGGAGGTGAAGACTCCCGCCTATCCCGGATCGCTTCCGAGGTCCGGCGTCATCACGTATGAGTTCGGCCCGCGAGGGAACATGCCGCCGGTCACGATGAAGTACTACCTGGGCGACGACATCGAGTTTCCGCGTCCCAAGCATCTGGAGCCCGAGCGTCGCGGGATCGACAGCGGTTCAGTCATGGTTGGCGAACACGCTTCGATCATGGCGGGGAGCCACAGCCAGGGCGCGCGGATCATTCCCGAGAGTGTGATGAAAGAAACGCCCCGCCCGCCGGCGGTGGCGTTCCGCTGCAAGGGTCGGACACACTTCGACAACTGGACGCTGGCCTGCAAGGGCGAGGATACGGCCATGTCGTCGTTCGACTACGCCGGACCGCTGTCGGAGATCATCGTCCTGGGCGACATCGCCCTGCTGCACCCCGGCCGGACGCTGCTCTGGGATGCGAAGAACATGAAGATCACCAACGATGAGGAGGCCGACAAGAGCCTCTTCATGCGGCGTCTCGCCCCCCGCGATCACCTGAACTGGTGCTGACGGCAAAAACCCATAGTGACCGCCCGTAACGTGATCTGACGGAGCGGTTGGCGCATTGAGGAGCACGACCATGAAGAGCAACGAACGAGCGAACGAACGACGAACAATGTCCCGGCGAGAGCTGCTGGGCGGAGCGGCGGCGGTGGCGGCCCTGGCCATGGCGCCGGGGGGCGCGATGCGCCGCGTCGGAGCCCAGGCGGCGGGCAAACCCAACTCCAATTTCAACGGCGTGCAGATCGGGACGATTACCTACAGCTTCCGCGACCTGCCCGGCACGGCGGAGGACATCCTCAAGTACGTCGTCCAGTGCGGGATCAGCTCGATCGAGCTGATGGGCGAGCCGGTCGAACAGTACGCCGGAGTCCCCGCTGCGATGCGCGGACGCCGAGAGATGACCGACGAGCAGCGCAAGGCCATGCAGCAGAACCGCGAGGCACAGCTCCAGTGGCGTCTATCGGCTCCGATGGAGAAGTTCCGGGCGCTGCGCAAGATGTACAATGATGCGGGCGTCAACATTCACATCGTCAAGTTTGGCAATATTGGCGACGGCAACATGAGCGACGGCGAGATCGACTATTATTTCAACGTCGCCAAGGCGCTCGGCGCCCGGGGTATCACGCGCGAGCTGTCGGAAGACGCGGCCAAGCGGCTCGGCCCCATCGCCGACCGGCACAAAATCATGATCGGCTTTCACAACCACACGCAGATGACGCCGACGACCTACGATGGACCGATTCTGTCCTACGGCAAGCACCTCGGGATCAACTTCGACATCGGCCACTACGTCGCGGGCACCAATCAGTCTCCGATTCCGATCATCGAGAAGTTCCACGATCGGATTCTCAGCCTGCACCTGAAGGACCGCAAGGTCAACAACGGCCCGAACATGCCATTCGGCCAGGGCGACACGCCGGTGGCGCTGGTCCTCCAGTTGCTCAAGAGAGAAAAGTGGGACATCCCGGCCGACATCGAGCTGGAGTACCCCGTCCCGCAGGGTTCGGACTCCGTCGCCGAGACGACCAAGTGTGTTCAGTTCTGCAAGCAGGCGCTGGCCTGACCGATAGGGTAACCCAGGACCATTGAGCGGGCCGTCCGTTCGGCGAGCCGCGAACGGCCGGCCCGTCTTCTTTGCCCCGGAAGCCTCGGCGTTGTCCGCGCACGGCGGACAGGTGATGTATTGCCCACGATTCAGATCGCCTTAGATGGGATCGGATCCGAACGACGCAGAACAATGCCATACCTGCGCCAGCGAGACGTGAACTCCTCGTGTGTCATCTCAATGCGTCCCTGCAAGGGGTCGCCGACCACAACCACAGATTCCGCCACATCCAGAACTGTCACGAAATGATCGATCAGAAAGGCGAACTTGACCACGGCGATCACTGGCACCCGGTCGCAGAGTTCTGAGATGCTACAGAAATGGACTTGGCGGCACGGCACACCATACCGCTCCATAATCGCATGGCAGAGGACATCCGGCTGCGTGCCAGTAAAACGCGTGGTGTGAGCCAGGATAGCCAGTTCCCCTTCTTCCGCTTCGATGCCGATGACGCGAAGCGCTGTCACCGCCGCCGCAGGTCCACAGGTGTATCCTGTGCCCTGAATGCACACGCCGCCATAATCCACGGTGGTCTGGAGACTCGCAAGCTCATGGTAGTTCATGGCCGGGGCCAGAAAGGGCAGCACCGACAGATTCATCACACAGACGACCATGAGGATCGAGAGCCATACCCGGTCGCGTCGGCGCGACAGACGGGACAGCGGCGTCGTCAGCAGCAGGGTACAGATGACCGCCAGCAACGCAAACTCCACCCGCCCTGCCATGACCCATTCAAACGGGGGATGCTGTTCCAGCCGCGGCCACCAGCGCGACAAGCTGATGGCGATCATCAGCAGCAATGGCGCTACATAGCCGAGTAACCACCAGGGCTGACGCCATCTCGAACAGCGAAGGCCTGACAGAACGCCGGCGCCTGCGAGTGCCACAACGCCCAATGTCTCAAGAAATGCCGATACTACCGGTGACATGTCAATCCTCTCCCGAAGTCTCTCCAGACCATACACACCCGACAAGGCACGTGAGAACTCAATCGCTGCGAATCTCCCGGTACCCTCAACCATCTTGGCATCATGCGGTCCCCCGACAGAAGACGGGGGCAAGGCGGCCGCGGAGGGCGAAGCCGAGGGCAAGGCCGAGGCCCAAGGCCGTGGACAATCTCGCGTAGAGGCGCAGGAATGGCGCAACCTCCGCCGCACGGAACAGAAGCAACAGGAGCATACCCGCCAGGAAATAGAGCGCGATCGAGACAGCCGCCCACGCCAGAAACGTCCGCCAGAAGCTCGGACGCGAAGGTCGGGGCAGAAGCCTCGCGTTCACGAATACGATGCCGGTCAGGGCAATCATCAGAACGATGGTGTGCACCGCGACCCGCGCCGATGCGCCGGGGGCGAAACCCAGCATGCCGACGGTCAGCACAACAGCAGCAGTCAACAGACCGGCCGACCTCCAGCGGCGCGCCGCAAATACGAGCACGCCGACCAGAAAGCCGTTGACAACCACCTGGAACGCAGGCGAAGCGGGCGAAATCGCCCGAGCCCCGAAGGCCATCCGCGCCGTCAGAAGACAAGCCGCCGTCGGGAAGGTCACCGTCAACACGCCCTCGACCGCCCAACTGCCTTGCGACAAGATCGCTTGATCCGTCTTCTGCATCGCGTCGCGACCCCTCAATGCGCCTGCTCTCTGCTCATGATGATACGCATCGGCTCGTTGTCAGCGAAGACCTGCCAGAGAGCGATACGATCGCCTCTCACGACCGCCTTCCAGGCAGCGGGAGTCACCCAGTGGTTCTCCGGCCGCAGCGTCCCGTCGGCGGTGTAGGTCCCGCTCGCCTGGCCCAGCAGAACCACGTTGTCACGCCGACCATAGACTTCAGAAACCTCGATCGTGTAGTCGGGGACCATCCGGAAATAGGCGATCCACGCGTCGCGCATCGGCTCGCAGCCGGCCACAACCTGGCCGCCGGGGTCGACAAACTGATGGTCCGCCGTCATCAGCGAGCAGATGCCCTCCACGTCCTGGCGGCTGATCGCATCGGCAAACCGCCTGGCTACCTGTTCGGCGCTCATCGTCTCTCCTTCCCGCCAGACCACCCCACTTGCAGCGCGTGCCTGCTGCGCCGGTGCTTCAGCCGCAACCACCGGTCGGACAGCTCGTTCCGCCTGCGCCGACGAACGCATTATCTCCCCGACCGTTGGGACACGCAAGCGTCCCGTCCCACACGCAAACGGAGCGTCGTAAGGGACAGTCCCCCTCCCAGGCATGATGTCCGTCCCATTCCAAGCAGATCGAGGTGTTTCCGGCGGGAATAGAGGTTGACCTCATCCATAGGGGCGTTATGATGGGTAGTATAGGCCCTGTGCGGAAGGCGAGGGCTTCCCATGAGCGAGGAACTGGTTTGGCGGTCCACAGAGGAACTCGGAGCAAACGCGTTGGAGGGAGGAGGACTCGTTCTGGATTTCGCATGGCGTGCGCGCCTGCCGGCATGGCGTACGCTGCTTTTCTCCATCGAACGGACCAGATCAGTCTGCCGCCCTGTGAGTGATACCGAAGAATCGTGAACGACAACAGAAGGGAGAGCACGCATGAAGACACGCAATCGGAGCAAGACCCTGGGGACCACGGTGGCTGTGCTGGTGATGACCGCCCTCGCACCGCTGTGGGCCGCAGAACAGCAGGCCCACCAGGAAGAGGCGGAGACAAGTGCCGCTCTACAAAGCTCGAACCCAGCCGACGGACTGCGTTACGTCCCTGGCGAGGTCCTCGTGAAGCTCAAGGCGACCTCTGCATCGGCCCCTGAGACGGCTTCGCAGACCGACGAGGCGGTCCTGCTTCGTCTCCAGAAACGCCATCCATTCGAGGTTCGCCAGTCGGTCTGTCTCGACGCCGGAAACAAAGCGGCTTCCGCGAAGCAGACGAGAGCGTCGTTCCATCGACTGAGAATCGAAGGCGATGTCGAGGCGATCTGCGCGCAACTTCGCCGCGATCCCGACGTGGAGTCCGCCCAGCCCAACTATGTGTACCATCTGTCCCGCGTGCCCAACGATCCCGATTTCGCGGACCAGTACGCACACCAACTGATTCAGATGACCGACGCATGGGACATCTCAACGGGCAGTCGCGACGTCGTGGTGGCCGTCCTGGGCACCGGCGTGGACGTCAATCATCCCGACCTGAAGGACAACATCTGGCTGAACGCCGACGAGATTCCCGACAACGGCCTGGACGACGACAACAACGGCTACGTCGACGACGTACACGGATACAACTTCGAGAGCCACAACAACCAAGTGACCCCCGAGTCGACCACCTATGGCGTCGAGGGACACGAAACCATGGTCGCCGGCGTGATCGCGGCGGTCGGCGACAACGGCGAAGGCGTTTGCGGCGTCAACTGGCAGTGCAGCATCATGCCGCTGCGCGTGAGCGTTTACGTCACGACAACAGAGGTGGCCGAAGGTCTGTACTACGCCACCGCCAACGGCGCCGACATCCTGAACATGAGCTTCGGCGCCGACGAGTTCGGCCCCAACGGCGATCCGATCGTGCAGCGGGCTATCGACAATGCCTATGCTCACGGCATCCTGCTGGTCGCCAGCGCAGGCAATTCCGCGACGGACGCGATCCACTATCCCGCCGGCTACTACAACGTCATGTCCGTCGCCTCCACGGACGGCGAAGACGCCAAGACAGACCACAGCACCTTCGGATCGTGGGTGGATATCGCGGCTCCCGGAACGGACATCGTGACCACCGATCTGAACGGCGAGTACATCGCCACGGCCGGGACGTCGTTTTCGGCGCCGTATGTCGCGGCGGTCGCCGCACTGGTGCTGGCCCATGAGCCCAACCTGACCCACGTCGAGCTTCGCGCGGTCCTGGAGAACACGACCGACCCCGTCTACTACGGCTTGGTCGATCCCGACCTTGGTTACATCGGGACCGGACGCGTCAACGCCTATGCCGCCCTCCAGGCGGCCGGCCAGAGACATCCCCTCGGCGAAATCGTCGCTCCCCGGCAGGCGGAGTCCTTCGCCGCCGACGTCAATGCCATCGACGTGCTTCTGTTCGTTCACGGTGACAGCTATCGCCTTGAGTACAGCACCTACGGCAACCACGACTGGATGCTCGTCGCCGAAGGCGCCGGCCCGACCGACCCGAATGGATTCGTACGGCTCGCACTGGCCTGCCCCGGCGCCGGCACGTTTGAACTGAGACTCACGGTGACGACCGAGGGACAGCCGCACCACGACCGGAAGATCTTCGGCGTCCGATGGGCGCCGGCGCAAACCCCATGGCCGGCGCCAAGCAGTGTCGCCTATCCGCCCGACGATCAGTTCTTCGGTGGACCGATCTGCATGGATGTGGACGGCGATGGACGCAACGAAATCGTTCAGTCCTCCATCTCCTGGACCAACCTCGACGGCGTCCCCCGGCTGTCGGTCTGGCGCGAGGACGGCACGGCCCTGCCGGGTTGGCCTCAGGAACTGCCCTTTGCCTACGACCCGCCCTACTGCGCGGTCGGCGATATCGACGGCGACGGGGATTACGAGATTGTCGGAACGTGCAATTACGACGGGATCGTCTGCGCCTGGCACGCCGAGAGCGGCCAGTACGTAGACGGCTGGCCCATCGCCTTGGGCGGCTGGTACTACAGCATCGTCGGCTATCCGGTGCTGGCGGATCTGGATGGTGACGGCGACAGCGAAATCCTCGTCGGCCTCAATGCGGACCCCGGTGAAATGGACGGTCTCTACGCTTTTCAGGCCGACGGCACCTCGCTCTGGCAGCGACGCTACGCCTGCGAAGGCTCCATCAGTGTGGCCGACTTCGACCGGGACGGTGACGTGGAAATCGCCGTGTGCGGCTACGGTCCCGGCGTCAGCAACATCTATGCGCACATCCTCGATCACCAGGGCCAACTCGTCAAGAAGTGGCGAGGCGGCAGCAGCAAGGGAACCGCCATCGCCGATCTGGACGGCGACGGGCAGCCCGAACTGGTCTTCTGCGTCGAGGACGGCGTGCAGGCCGTCGGCCTCAACGGCAGCACCATCTGGAAGACCCGGCTCCGAGATCCGTTCGACACCGAGGGCTCGCTGAGTATCGCAGACACCGACAACGACGGACGCAGCGAAGTCTATGTCAACAGCTACGTGGAGTCCGACGGCTACTCGTTCACGCAGGTCTACGCCCTGGACCATCAGGGCCGGCAGATGACGCAGACCGGGTTCCCGAAGACCGTCATGGGCGATCCCGGCGACAGCGCGCCACTGATCGCCGACATCGACGGGGACGGCCAGAAGGAGATTCTGGTCGGCGCGGCGGGCACGCCGCTGATCGCCTGGGAGGCGGATGGCTCGACCGTGACGGGATTCCCCATGCTGACCCTGCCGACCGAAGTCTACTGCACAGCCGCGATCAGCGACCTCGATCAGGACGGCGACATCGAGATTCTGGTCGGCGGCTACGACTATCGGTTCCACGTCGTGGACCTGCCCGGTCAGTACAACCCGGACGCCACCGACTGGGGGGCCACAAGGCATGATCCGCAGAACTCCGCGTGGACTTCGAAGGCCCCCACGCTCGACCTGGACGACGCGACGGAGCAGATCCAGCCGGGACAACGGCTGCTCCTAAAGCTGCGCGCCACAAACCCGGAAGACCGTCCACTGCGCTTCGTGGTCGGCAATCTGCCGGAGGGCGCCTATTTCGACGCCGACGCGCTGACGGTTTCCTGGAAACCCACGACGGACCAGGTCTTCCACACCTACCGTTTCTCCTTCCTGGTCACCGACGGCATCCACCAGACCAGCCGCAGCGTCGCAATCGCCGTGGCGCCTGACGCCATCTATTCGGCCAACATGGACACGGACCCGGCCTGGCAGCTTGACGAAGGATGGACTTGGGGCGCCCCGGCGGGCAACGGTTCGTGGAACGGGGATCCTGCCTCCGGCCGCACCGGACAGAGCGTGATCGGGTACGCCCTCGATGGAGACTATGAGGACGGGATGGCGGAAACGCGATACGCGACCATGGGACCGGTCAATTCCGAAGGCTATGCCAACGTTCGACTGGGGTACTGGCGATGGCTCGGGATCGAGGCGCCGTATGACGACGCATGCGTCCAGGTCTCCAGCGACGGCGCCAACTGGACCGACCTCTGGGCGGTCGGCAACTCCCATGTCTCTGACGAATCGTGGCGATTCATGGAATACCTCGTGCCTGCGTCGATCGGCGACGGCCAACCAACGCTCTATTTCCGATGGGGCATCGGTCCGACCGATGAATCGGTCACCTACGCCGGCTGGAATATCGACGACGTCCAGGTGACCGGAGACGTCATTCAGTAACCACAGCTTCCCTGTCGAAGGCATATCGAACCCTGCCCTCCCTCGATAGAGCGGGCAGGGTTTTCTCTTGCGCATGGAGATCGCCGGACAGGAGAAAAACCGCGTTACGGCCACCGCGAGGTTCGGCACTACCGTTGTA
Source organism: Phycisphaerae bacterium (assembly GCA_012744475.1). Taxonomy (GTDB): domain Bacteria; phylum Planctomycetota; class Phycisphaerae; order Sedimentisphaerales; family Anaerobacaceae; genus Anaerobaca. The sequence goes on along the minus strand of JAAYBV010000050.1, from coordinate 31,327 downwards.
GAGGGCAAAGAGGCAGCCCCTCTCACGGGGATCGGGACGGTCCATCGGGAGTGGAACACAGTATGGAGTAATCTCCGAACCCTCCGGAGTTACATCGCAACCGAGGCCGCGGGGTGCGACAACTCGCGGCCTCGTCTCTTTGCGCGCATCACGACGGCCAGGCGCCCGCCACCTCGGACTTGGGTGTGCTGGAGGTCTGGTCGACGTGGGAACGCCCGAAGCCCAGCCACAGAGACAGCCGACTGAGCATCACGTAGAGCGACGGAACCACCACCAGCGTCAGGAGCGTGGCGAAGCCCAGGCCGAAGATGACGACGACCGCCATGTTGCGCCACCATTGGGTCGATTCACTCTTGGTGGCCCACGTGAAGGTATGGAAATCGTACGAGACGCCGACCGCCATGGGAATCAGTCCGATAATGGTGGTCCCTGCGGTCAGCAGCACAGGCCGCAGACGGGTGACGCCAGCCGTGGAGGCCGCCTCGATCAGGCCCATACCCTCCCTCTGCAACTGCTGCGTGTAGGCCAGCAGCACGATCGCGTTGTTGACCACCACGCCCGCCAGACTGATGATCCCGATCCCCGTCATGATGATCCCGAAGGGCAGGCCGCAGACCAGCAAGCCGCTCAGCGCACCGATCAGAGACAGCACCACGGTCGTCATGATGATGAACGGCACCATGAGTGAATTGAACTGGATCACCAGGACCATCACCACCAGCAGCAGCGCGATCGCAAAGGCCTTGGACAGGAAAGCCTGCGCCTTGTCCTGCTCTTCTTTCTCGCCGGCGTAGCGAATCTCGTAGCCCAGCGGCAGCGCCACGCGTATGGGGCGGGCGATCACATCAGGCCAGACGGACACGAGCAATTCCCTGTTCAGAAACAACACCTCGGCCTGCGTCAGATTCTCCGGGCCCTTCGTGACCATGGCAGCAGCTTCCTGAGGAAGATCGGGATCGGAGAAGGCATCCGGATGATACAGATCGGGCTTGCCCAAAGCGGTGTTCAGCAGGGTAACAAGACGCTCCTTCTGCTCCTCTTCGAAAGTATCCGCCGAGAGAAGCGAGGCAAGATCCTCCTTCGATATCGCAGCCCTGGACCAGAAGGAAGCGCCGCGCGTGGTCAAAACCGCCCAGATGCGTCCCGCCGGGTGGGATGCTTCTGTCTGCCCGCGTTTCAGGGTCTGGCGCAACGCATCCCAATCCAGCACGTCCCTTTCCGTGAGTCGTGGATCGCCCAGTGGGTGCAGGCGTCTCTGCACGTCGGCGAGGACTTCCGATCCGAGACGGCCTTCGGCGTCGGCGGTAAGTGTGACGACGCGTTTCTGGTCGACACGGTTGATCGTTCCAAAGCCGCCGCGATAGGTGAACGTGCCCAGAGAGCTGAGCGGGACGGCATTGCCAGCCGTGTTGGGAACCTGAAGACGGTACAGATCGTCGACCTTTGTGCGGTCCTCCACAGGCAGGCGCACCGTGATGTCGTATTCCTCGTTGTACTCGCGGTAGGTGCCGACCTTGCTGCCGAACACCGCCATCTTGAGGAAGTTGCCCACGGTGGCGGTGTTGACGCCCAGTAGCATCGCCACGCGGCGGTCGGCGGTGAAGGCCAGTTCCGGGCGCGCCCCTTCGAAATCGCTGCGCAGGTTCACGACATTGGGAACCGCCGCGATCAGACGCCGGGCCTGCTCGCTAAGCCGCTCGAGCGTCTTGAAGTCTTCGCCCATGACACGGACCGTGACGGGCGCTCCGCTCGGCGGGCCTTCTTCCTCCTTCTCGACCTTGATCTCCGCGCCGGGAATGTCGGCAATCGCCTGACGAATCTCCACGAGGACGTCGTTGGACGGCCTCGTCCGCTCGACGAAATCGTGGAACACCAGAGTGACACCGGCCAGGTGGGACCCGCCGGCGCTGGCCATCAGGCCCATGTTGGTCCCTCCCGCCGATCCGACGTTTGTGATGACGTGCTTGAGCCAGGGCTTGTACGGTTCGAGCCGCTCCTCGATCAGACGGGCGATTCGGTCGGTCTCGTGGATGTTCGTCCCCTGCGGTGCGCGAATGTCGATGACGGCGCGTTCGGGGTCACCTTCCGGGAAGAACTCGGTCCCCTTGCCGATCTTGGCGTAGAGGATTCCCAGGCCGACCAGCAGGCAGAAGGACAGGAACAGGGTCAGGCCGGGATTGTACAGCCCCGCCTCCTGGACGCGACGATAGGCTCGCAGGGACCAGTGGTCCTTCTGATGGGGTTTGGGCGCCCGGCCCGCCCAGATCGAGCAGATCACCGGGTTGAACACCAGACCGACGAACAGGGAAGCCATCAAACCCAGGGACAGCGTGATGGGCAGGTACTTCATGAAGTCGCCCATGACGCCCGGCCAGAACATCATCGGGAAGAACGCGCAGACGGTGGTCAGGGTCGACGTCGTCACCGGCCAAGCCACCTCACGGGCCCCGAGAATCGATGCCTCGGTCAAGCCGTAGCCGAGTTGAAGGTGCCGATAGATGTTTTCCACGATCACGATCGCATTGTCCACCAGCATGCCCAGGACCAGAATCAGGCTGAACAGGACGATCATGTTCAGGGTGTAGCCCAGGGCCTGGACCAGGAAGAAGGTGATGAGCATGCTCAGCGGGATGATCATCGCCACGATGGTGCTCGGACGCCAGCCGAGAAACAGCAGCAGAACCAGCGTCACCAGGATCAGGGCAGAGATGATGTTGTTCTCGAGGTCGGCCACCGTGTCACGAACCATCTCCGACATATCGTAGGTGATGTCGAACTTCAGGGCCGAGGGAACACGTTTCTGCGCTTCGGCGATCACCGCCTTGATGCGATCGGAGATCTGCACCGCATTGGCGCCGACGCGTTTGCTGACGCTCAGCGTGATCGTGTCCGCGCCGTTGAGGCGCGAGAAGCTGGTCCGGTCCTTGAACGTATATCGCACCGTCGCGACGTCGGCCAGGTAGACGGGGGTGCCATCGCGAGCGGTCAGCATCAGATGGTCCACCTCTTCCGGCGTCACGAACTCGGCGGGGATGCGCACGTTGAACTTCGTGCCCGGAGTCTCGAGCCCTCCGGCGGAGATATTGACGTTCTCCGACGGAATCAGCGACAGGATCTCGGGGATGGTCAGGTTGTACTTGGCCAGGCGGTCGGGATCGAACTCCAGGCGAATCTCCCGTTCGAGATCGCCGGCCATCTCGACCTTCAGGACACCCGGCGTCGCTTCCAGCACGTCCTGCACGTCGTCGGCGATCTCCTTGAGCAGCACGGGCGAAACATCGCCCGACAGACTGATCAACATGATCGGCAACTCGGCGAAGTTGATCTCTTTGATGATCGGCTCTTCCGCGTCCTGAGGCAGTTCCCCCTTCGCCATGTCCACACGGTCGCGCACCCGCTGCAACGCGACCTCGCTGGGCACATCCGGGTCGAATTCGACGCTGATCAGCGACATGCCCTCGGCGCTGCTGGAGGAAATCTCTTCAACGCCTCGAATCCCGTTGAGTTCCTTTTCGATCTTCATCGTGACGGACGTCTCAATGTCCTCGGGGGAGACCCCCTCGTACATGGTCGTCACCATGATATAGGGAATGGGAATGTCCGGAGCCGCCTCGCGCGGCAGCGAGACATAGCTGGTGGCGCCCAGCAGAACGATGATCAAGCCCAGGACGGCGACAGTGGTCCGGTTTCGAATCGCGGCATCGGTGAGGAGCATGGCGTCTACTTCGTCTCCGACTGGACATTGACGTTCTGGCCCGGGGCAACAAAACGGTGCCCGGCCACGATCAGCTTGTCGCCGGGTCTCAACCCGCTGACGATCTGGATCTGGTCGCCATGGATGACGCCGAGTTGAACGTCGCGCCGCTTGGCCTGTGAACCCTCGACCACGTAGACCGCGTAGCCGTCCTCCAGGGGAATCACCGCCAGTAGCGGAATCAGGATGGCGTCCTTCATCACGCGACGCGTCAGGCGCACGCGGACGATCTGGCCGCTCCGCAGCAGCCCCTGACGGTTGTCCAACGCGATCTCGACCGGCGTCGATCGCGTCTGCCGGTTGGCCAGTTGGCTGATGTAGGTGACCTTGCCCGCGACGGATTTCTCACAGCCCTTGACGGTCGCCAGGACCTCCGCCTCCCGTCCTACGGAGAAGAACGCGATGTCCTTTTCCGGGATGTCCACGACGACCTTGACGGTGTCAATCTCCACGATTTCCGCCACCGGCGTGCCGGGCGAGACGTATTCGCCCTCCTCGACGGGCAGATCGTTGAGCACCCCGTTGACGGGCGAGAGAACATGCGTTCGGTCCAGGCGAGCGCGAGCCTCCTCGAACGCCGCCTTGCTGGCCGCCAACTGCGAAACGGCATTGTCCAAATCCTGCTGCGGCGCCGCGTCTTCCTTCACCAGCGCCGTCATCCGCTCGTATTCGATCTGATCGCGTTTGTATCTGGCCTCGGCGGTTGCGAACTGAGGCTGAATGAGATCCGTCTTGAGCTGGACGAGCAGATCGCCCCGCCGCACCGCGTCGCCCTCCTTCGGCAGAATACGTGCAATGGCCGCCGCCTCTTCCGCTGATACGGTCACCACGCGATTGGGCTCGATCACGGCGGGAAGGATGAACGTGTCCGCCAGCGTCCCCTCCGGAACGATTTCCATCACGGAGACATTCACCGGGGGCGCCTCCGTGGGCGGAGCCTCCTTGCTCGGCTGCGGCATCATGGCAATGGCAACCACCGCCCCCACCGCAACAAGGGCGATCACTGTCTTGGTCGCAATCCGCCGAAAGCGACCGCGACTCTCCTTAGACCCCTGGCTCTTCTTCGATTTGTCGCTCATGAACTCTACCCGTCTCTTGGCAACAGGAACAGGCACCCGCGTCCCGGGCTGTGCCAGCCAAGCCTCTTACTATAATTCTGCGTCTACCCTTACGCAAGGTCAGCGATCGATAGCCTCATTGGAGCCCAGCCAATCCGTGAAAACCGGCACAAAATGAGCATGGCTTCCGCACTCTTCTCACAGCCATCAGTGGCATTCCAGTCCGGCGTAAACGCCGGGCCCCAGGACCCTGATATCACAGTCGCAAACAGGCCGCCAATGGTTGCGAAAACACTCGTTTAATACGACAGTTTAAAACATGTGTTTAGCAAGTCAAGCCGCTCGTCCTGGGAAATCGTCGAAAAAAAAATGTGACCCGCAAGGCGATTCGCCGTCCGGGGCCCGTAGCTTGACCGCCTGGGTCGATTTCGGTACTATGCCCCTGACGGTGTCACGGCGGGCCAGCACGGCCGTGGCATGCCGTCCAAACGTCAACAGGCAGAAGGAGTGGTCGCGTGCCCCAGGAAGAGCAGGTACTGGTTGTCGAACGGAGGATCCTCGATGCGGTGGGGAGCTTTCACGGCCTGAATTTCGATGTCGAGAGGTATCTTGGCGCCCTTTTCGCCCAGGGCGCTCCGCGCTTCATTCCGCGACCGCAGGCGGAGAAGGACCCCTCTTTCAAGCAGCTCATCCCCTATGTCATCATGACCTGCGATGGCAAGTGCCTCACTTACGTCCGAGGCAAGCGGGCCGGCGAGACACGACTCGTCGGGAATCGGTCCATCGGCATCGGAGGACACATCAATCCCGTGGACTGGACGCTGTTCAGCGCCGATTTCTATAAGACGTACTGCGAAGCCGTTGAGCGAGAGGTCAGTGAAGAGGTCTGCGTCGAGGCCCAGTATGCCGACCACGTAGTAGCCCTGCTCAACGACGATTCCAATGAGGTCGGCCAGGTTCACCTGGGGATCGTACACTGCTGGGTCCTGGACACACCGAACGTCACCAAGCGCGAGCAGATGATCACACAGATGGACTTTCTGACCATCGAGCAGTTGCAGGCGGTGCGCGCCACGATGGAGACCTGGTCGCAACTGTGCCTCGATGGCCTGCCGCAGGTGATGAGCCGCCTGGAATTGGCAACGCGTCCCAGGACCACGCAAGATGTCCATGTTGACATCATCGGTATCGACTCAAGACCAGCAGGCAAACACCATCCCAAAGCGGAAGATCACCCGACCCCATCGCGGTAGCAGGCTTCTTACGAAAGGTGGACCATGACCAAGCTGATGAACTGCCTGTCAATCATCGTGGTGCTGTTGACGACTGCCGCCGGCGCCCAGGAATGGAAACTGGTCTGGTCGGACGAGTTCCAGCTCGCCGGGGCGCCCGATCCGAACAAATGGGACTACGAGCAGGGCTACATCCGCAACAAAGAGCTGCAATTCTACACCAAGGCTCGGCCCGAGAACGCACGCGTCGAGGATGGTTGCCTCGTCATCGAGACGCGAAAGGACGGATTCGAAGGCCATCCCATCACCTCGGCCAGCCTGCACACGCGATGGAAGGCGTCGTGGTGTTACGGTCGGATCGAGGTGCGCGCCAAGCTGCCGACCGGCAAGGGCATGTGGCCGGCGATCTGGATGCTCGGCGTCAATCGCGAGATCGGCTGGCCCGCCTGCGGTGAAATCGACATCATGGAGAACGTCGGCTTCGATCCGTTGAAGATTCACGCCAACGTCCACACCAAGGCGTATAACCACGTCCTGGGCACCAACAAGGGTAACCGCATCGAGGTCACCGATCCGTCGCAGAACTTCCACGTCTACGCCATCGAGTGGTTTGAAGATCACATCGACTTCTTCGTGGATAAGACGAAGTACTTCACGTTCGTCAATGAAAGGACGGGCAATGACGTCTGGCCGTTCGACAAGCCGCACTACCTGATCCTCAACGCGGCGTATGGCGGTTCCTGGGGCGGCGCCCAAGGCACAGACGATGGCATTCTGCCGCAGAAATACTTCGTCGACTACGTCCGCGTCTACCAGAGCAAGTGACTGTCGCCTTTGTCGATTCGACGGATTGGAGAACGCATCGCATGAAGACTCTTCCACGCTTCGGACTGCTATCGGCAGCCCTCGTTCTGTTCGCAGGTTGCGCATCGAAAATGGAAATCGTCGCGCATCGAGGGGCTTCGTATCTGGCCCCGGAGAACACGGTCGCCTCGGCCAGGCTGGCCTGGGAAAAGAACGCCGACGCCGTCGAGGTCGACGTCTATCTCACGACGGATCAGCGGGTCGTGGTGATCCACGACCGCACGACCAAGCGGACCGGCGGCGAGGAGCTGGAGGTCGCGAACTGCACCGCAGAGCAACTGCGCCGTCTGGACGTCGGGAGTTTCAAGGACGCGAGCTTCGCGGGCGAGCGCATCCCCGTGCTGGAAGAAATCGTCGAGACGGTGCCTGCCGGCAAGAAGCTCTTTGTGGAGATCAAGTGCGGCCCGGAGGTGTTGCCGGCGTTGGAGAAGATCATCGTCGAAAGCGGCAAACGACCGCAGATCGTGATCATCGGCTTCGGTCTGGAGACGGTCACAGCCTCCAAGCAACTCATGCCGGACATCCCCACGTACTGGCTGGTCGGCACGAAGAAGGACGAGCAGACCGAGGCGTGGATTCCGCACGACAAGACCCTCGCCGACCAGGCGGCTGCCGCCGGCCTGGACGGCCTGAACGTGCATTATGCCGGCGTCACGAAGGAATTCGCCAAGAGTGTCCGAGATGCCGGTTTGGGCCTGTACGTCTGGACGGTCAACGACGTTGCGGAAGCAGCCCGCCTCGTCAGGATCGGTGTCGACGGCATAACGACCGACCGGCCGGGGTGGCTCCGTAGCGAACTATCCGGCTCCAAACACCTGTTCTGATCGGTTCGTGTCCTGCGACAAACAGCGGCCGGCAGGTCAGGCCCTCAGGCCGGTCAGATCGGCCTCGAGCCTTCGGTTCTCGCGGAGCAGCTCGTCCAGTGCCAGCCTGGTCCTGCGGCGCGCCGCCTCGCGGCCGAGGATCGTCGCCAGCGTTGCATTGACGCTTGGCTCGACCGTCGGGTTGTCGTAGAGACCATCCGTAACGCACTTGTGAAACGTGTCGATGTTCCGCCTGGCCCCGCTGGGATAGAGATCCACGACATCACCGCCGCGCCAGCCGGCTCGATTGCCGAGAATCCGGACCTGTGTGGTGTAGCCGGTCTCCAGGTAGCCATCGCGGCCCTGGGCGAAACAGTCCGAGCGGAACTCGAACCGGTTCTTGAGGTGCTCGCCTCGATGGTTCAGAATCAGCCCGTCGGCGAACTCGTACGTGACGGAATAGACATCGTGCGAGTCCCCATGCGGATCGGCCCGGCCGATGCGCGAGGCCCCCATCGCACTGACCGGCATCTGCCCGGCGATCCACAGCGCCACATCGATCGCGTGAATCCCCGCGTTCACGAGATAGCTGCCGCCCAAGGCCTCGTCGTTGACCCAGATCAACTGCTGCAGGCGGCTCTCGATCGTCGCAGTCTTGGGCGGATCGTTGAAACTCTCGTCGTTGTATTCCGAGCCGAGCATCGCAATGGGGCCGATGGCGCCGTTCCGCACGCGCTGGACGCCCTCGATGAAGAATGGATCGGTTCGCGTCTGGAAGTCGCAAAGGAAGACCTGCCTGTTCGTCGTTGCCTTCCTTGCGGCGTCTCGGATGCGCAGGCAGCCGGGCACATCGCAGCCCAAGGGCTTGGCGATATACACATGAAGACCTGCATTGACAGCGGCATCGACGTGGTCCGGGAAGCAGTACGGCGGAGTCTCCAGGAAGACGGCGTCGACGCCGCTGGCAACGAGCTTGTCGCAAGCCGAAAGGCCGGAGAAGCGTCTGGCCTCGGGGACACCGAACCGCTCCCCCGCCGCCCTGGCGACGGGCGCGAAGTAGTCCGCGACCGCCCAGACCTCGTAGCCACCGTGTTTGGCAAGCATGTCTGTGATCATCGTGCCGCGCTGGCCGACGCCGATGACGCCCGCTTTGATTCGACGGTTGGCGGCTGCCGCGAGGACGACGCCATGCCGGGCGGCCGTGATGGAGAACGCCGCCGCACCGGCGCCGATGAGGAAGTCGCGACGACGGAGTCTCCGCTTCGATTGATTCTTTGTCCTTGCCATAATCCGACCTCTCCTATCGAGCGTAGCTTGATGGATCACCCGTTGACACCGAGCTTGGTGACACACGCCTTGATCTCTTCGAAACGCTCCTCGGCGAGCAGCTTGCCGTAGTCGCGCATCGCTGTACCGATGTTGCTCCACGCAGCCCAGATGGGCTCTCTACCCCGTGGGGCCGCAAGCTGCCTGGCGACCAGCGCCGCCTCCGCGTCAACGAAACGGTCGAGCGTCTTGTAGTCCCACGTGGGCATTCTTCGCGCGAGCGTGGCCAGCCTCGATACAATCGTCTCGGTGAGCACGCGTCCGTCCTCGGCCGACGCCTGTGATTTCGGATCGCGTCCGTGCACCCCTCGGTGCGGCGGGTCGCCCAGTCGCGACAGCCTGACCGTGTCGGGATACAAATGCATCATCAGCGACGTCTCGCCCCATGCGGCGTGGTCGCCCGTGTAGTCCACATCCAGCGCCAGCATGTACTCAGGAGTACCCAGCACGGGAATCGCCAGGGCCCGGCTCATACGCACGGCGGTCTCGCGCACGACGATCTGCTGCGCCGCGCCGTAGTGCCCTGTGAGAATGATGATCGCGCGGTACCCATCGCGGGCCATCTCCCGACAAAGCTGCTCGAGCCACGGCCGCAGCAATCTGCTGAACACGTCATCTTCGGCGTCCATGATGAACGTGTGCGCCTCGCTCAGCCCGCCGACGCCACCGTACAACGCCGGCGCGACCACACCCCCGCCGGCCTGGGCCGCTCGGATGCACAGCGCATGCGCCTTGACTGCATCGACCCCCACGACATTGTGGACGCCGTGCCATTCGATCGTGCCCAGCGGCTGGAAGATCGTCGCACAGGCCGCCCGCGCCGCCTCCAATTCCTTTGGACGAAGGAACTCCAGCCGAACGTCCTTCGATGCAGAGGTGTCCGAAGCGTCCGTTTCGTGTGCGTATGCAAAAGAGCCGAGCAACGTGCCTGCCGCACCGACGCCGAGCAGCTCCCGCCGTCCAAGCTTTCCAGTCATGGCCTGTCTCCTTCACTTGCAGTTGCCCTAATCGATGAGTTGCACGCACGTGGGTGCCTTGGCCCTGCAAGAGAGTCTATCGGGATACTCGCTCTGTGCCAAGGCCGGAGGCGCGAACGGAGGCAGATTGCAGGAGAACGCCTGACGGCGTCACTACGAACCTGGGTTTTGGCGTTGACATTTGGCGGGATACCGCCGACGATGGCATCATTCAATAGAAATGGCTGTTCTTTGCAGGAGAATGCAGATGTCGGAACAGGCGCTGACCGTGCTGGCCCGCGTGAGGGCCAGGGCAGAGAAGTTGCGGCAAGTTGAGGAGACGCTGACCGGGCTGATCGGCCCGACACGACGAGAGCCCGGCTGCATCAGTTACGCGCTGCATCAGTCCAACGACGATCCGTGCGTGTTCGTATTCGTCGAGATCTGGAGAAGCCAGGCCGATCTGGACGAGCACCTCCAGAAGCCTCATCTACAGGCGTTCGTCGCCGCGGCGGGCGATCTGCTGGCCGAGCCACTGGACGTCACATTGTGGCACGAGGTTCAGCCGTAGCGATTGCCGTCACCATGGGGGTTTAGCATGGAGTATTCGGTCGGACAAACCGGTCGCGTGATCGCCGCCAGGCTTTTCGAAGGCGAGGATTTGTACGAGTCCATCGAACAAATCGCGCAGAAAGAACAGATTCGCTGTGCCGCCGTGCTGATCACCGGGGGCTTCCGCAAGGCCGACGTTGTCGTCGGCCCCAAACAGGAGGAGCCCCGGATCGAGGCCGATTTCCGCACGTTCACCGGTCCGGGCGAAGCGTTCGGCGTCGGAACGATCTATTGCGACGACAAAGGTCCGAAACTGCACCTGCACGCGGCGATGGGCCGGGGCGGCGAGAATCTGGTGGGCTGCCCTCGCGGCGGCGCCAAGACCTTCCTGATCCTGGAGGTGACGATCGTCGAGATCGTGGGGATCGAGGCGGGCCGCAAGCTCGATCCGGCCACCGGCTGGAACCTGCTGCGCGTGGGGTGACCAGACCACGGATCGCCCAAGTGATACTGTCGATACGACACAAGGAAGGACCCTGCAAGTGAACCAGCCAGCCCTGACCCGCGAGTACATCAATGGACTGCCCAACCTGTGTGGGTCCGAGGACCGCATCGCCGAGACGATGAGCCGCAGCGGGCCGTTCTACCTACCCGAGAGCGGGATCGACTTCGACCGTATCCAGAGTGCGTTCGCGATTGCGTTGCACATGCACCAGCCGCTGATCCCGGCCGGAGGCGACGACCTCCGCACGGCGCGGATCATCAGCAACCTCGAACACATGATGAACCATCCCCATGTTGGGGACAACCACAACGCCTCTGTATTCCGCTCGTGCTACGAGCGCATGGGCCGGTTCATCCCGCAACTCGTCTCCGAAGGCAAACAGCCTCGCGTGATGTTTGACTACTCGGGCTGTCTGCTCGATGGGCTCTGCCGGATGGGCGCGACCGACGTGATCGACCGGCTTCGCAAGATCACGTGCGAGCGGGCGTATCGGCCCTGCGTCGAGTGGCTCGGGTCCGCGTGGGGACACCCCGTGGCGCCCTCGACTCCCGTACAGGATTACCGGTTGCACGTCCGCGCGTGGCAGCACTTCTTCGCCGCGTTGTTCGGGCTTGAGGCGCTGGCCCGCGTGCGAGGCTTCTCCCCGGCGGAGATGGCCCTTCCCAACCACCCGGACGTCTGCTACGAGTTCGTCAGGACGCTGAAGGACTGCGGCTATCGCTGGATCCTCGTCCAGGAGCATACGGTCGAGCGGATCAAGGACGGCGGACCGGTGCACATGCCCCACGTGCCGCACCGACTGGTGGCGAAGAACTCCCGGGGACAGACGCTGAGCATCACCGCCATCGTCAAGACGCAGGGCAGCGACACCAAGCTCATCGGGCAGATGCAGCCGTACTACGAGGCCAAGGGTCTGGGCCGCCGGGAGCTGGCGGGCCGGTCGATCCCGCTGCTCGTGACGCAGATCGCCGACGGCGAAAACGGCGGCGTGATGATGAACGAGTTCCCGCCCAAGTTCCTCAATGTAGTGGCCGAGGCCTCAAACAGTGCGACCGTTCCGGCCAACGTCACGGAGTACCTGGAGTACCTCGACCGCCTCGGAATCGGAGAGGCGGACTTTCCCGCGATCCAGCCGATCATGCAGAAGCGCCTCTGGGACCGATTCACCGACGGCGCTGGGCCGGAGAAGCTCGACGAAGCCATTGCCGAACTCCGCAAAGAGGATGGCCGCTTCCACATGGAAGGCGGAAGCTGGACCGCCAACATCTCCTGGGTTCGCGGCTACGACCACGTGCTCGGGCCCATGCAGAACGCCAGCGCCCTGTTCGCCGAGAAAGTGCTCGCTGCCGGCGTTCCAACGACCGACGCGCGATACCGTAACGCGCTTTACCATTTGCTGACGACGCAGACGAGCTGCTTTCGCTACTGGGGCGAGGGCGCCTGGACCGATTACGGCCGCGAATTGTGCCGCCGGACCATCGAAATCCTCAATGCCGACTTCTGATCCTGCACTTCTGACCCGTCATTCGTCTCTGAATCGGATCTCCGGCATCTCGCGGCCCAGCCGCTCGTATGTGGCCTTCAGTTCCTGACGGAATTGACCGGGCTTCATAAACTCCACGTGAGAGTCCAGAAACAGGACGTTGACGCCTTCCGTGCAGTACCGCGTGTCTTCGTAGGCCACGATGTTTCCGGGATACATCGCTGTGGTCTGACCCGCGATGTAGACGTAGCTGGGTCCGTCGAAATCCGCGGGTTTGCGTTTCGATTCCAGGCATTGGGCAGGCAGTTCCGCCTCGGTGACAAGCGCTTCGAGGTTTGGCGGAAGCTCATCCTCATGATCGTTCGCATAGATCAGGCAGGCCTTGCCGATCGACGACAAATTCGTCCCCGACGTCATCCGAAAGGCCAACTGCCGGGTCCGGGCCAGAGACGGCATGAGGACGCCGGCTGCCAGTGCCCCCCCGGCCACGCCTCGGAGGCTGACCTCAAGCCCCGTGCCGCGGTAGTGTGAGTAGAACCCGTCCGGGCGGGCGTAGCCGTATTCACATGCCGGCTGCATGTCCTTGATGATCGCGCCGAGGTCCGGCAGCATCACCGGCAGCTTGATGCCCGCCTTCATCGCGCCCATCGTCGCCAGGGGCCAGACCTGCCGAAGCTGCATCATCATCTGCGTGAACTGCGCCTGCGAGTCGATGTAGCTGAGGCTCAGCAGGTTCGCAGGTAGATCGGTGGTGGCCTTCTTGTAACCTTCGGTGTCCAGCAACGACGAGACGCCCTGGCTTGGGGAGGCCACCCGCTTGATCCCCATCGTGCACAGAGCGGTGTTGGAGCCGATCACCACCTGATCCCCGACGACCGACCAAGTCGGCATCACCTGCGCAAAGGCCAGCACCGGACTGGCCCAGACGTGGATCGTGCGCCCCTGCTCGTCGGTCTGAGAGCCGACCTGGAGCATGCCCTCGGCCTTCTCGCTGACGAAGGCGCCCAGTGTCGCCATAGTCTTCTCAAACAGCGCGGCGTCGCGGAGCTTGAGCATCGCGACCAAACCTCCCATCGGCGCCTCGGGCATCCTCCCGGCCGGAAGCGAATAGAGCACGACGGGACCGGCCAGACTCTGGAGCAGGCCGTCGCGAAGCTGGATGCCCACCTCAGACTCCAGTTCCGCCAGGCCTTCCTGGACCTCCGGATAGCCTTCATCGGGCGAAACCGCCTTGACCGTCTTCATGATCGTGTCGTAGATGTGCCCGAGGTCGACGTTCACCACCCCGGCGGTCACCGCCTGGGCATCCACCACGCCAAGCATGGCGGGATCGACTGGCTTGAATGCCGCGAACAGACCGGTCCTCGGCTCAGGCACCTGAGCAAACGAATCGGAGACCAGATCGGTTCCGGAGATGCCGACCCGACCGACAATCGTGCCGATCTTGCTTACGCCCAGCTCGTCCAGGGCCAGCTTGATGGGAATCAGATCGTCCTGGCCCCCTTCCCGAAAGGCAAAGCTCTGCACGATCTGCCAGATCTGCTGCAAATCCTCGTACACCGCCAGGACATCGCCGTGGCCGGGGACCTTCTTGAGATGGTCGGTCGGCGTCGCGCGCGGGCTCGCCAGGTACTTCGTCGCCACCCCTTGCTGATCGTTGACGCCCACAATCAGGTAGTTGCCCACCCAGCCCCAGTAGAGCGGGACATCGTCGTTGTCCTTAAGGCTGTGCATCTTCAAGGCGCCGACGTCGATCTGGCCGATCTCGTCCTCGCCGATCATGGCTTCCACCTGGGCCAGCGCCGCTTCCAGTTCCGGCTTGCGGTCGCCCGCGTCGAGGATGCCGAAGAAGCACGCCGGCGGCCCTTCCACCGTCTCGGCCCGCGCCGCTCCGATGAGGATGGGCCTCTTCAGGAGCAACTGGCCGTACCCAATCGCCATCTGGACCATCTGGGCCACCTCGGCACGCTCATCCTCGTGTCCGACCTTGGTCATCAGCTCATTCTTGATCTGCGTCACAAAGCTGGTGACCTGCGGATCGCTGCACATCCGGCCGAAGATGGTCTTGGCGCATTCGTCCTTCAGCGCGTCGCAGCCGCTGGTGGCGATGAAGTACACGGTGTCATCGGGCATCACCCTGGTCAGTTCTTCGACCGCTGAGGCCGCCGCCACGTCTGTGACGACGAAACCGGCCACAACCAGCAACGACAAACAAATCCATGACAATCTCCGCAACCCGTTCATCGCAATCTCCCTTCAAAAAAAACCGCGTATCTCGTGCAACCTCTCGTCAACGTCTTGAATTATCGTAACGTACCACCAGACACGGGCCCGGCAGCAGCACCTCGATCCCGTGATGCTCCGTGTCACTGAGCAGGGTCAGCGTATTCGGCCCTGGTTTCAAATGCGATGGATCGACCTCCACATCCGTATGCACCACGTCGTGAATAGCGCGACTGGACGTGATCGAGTAAGAATGACCGTTGATCTTGAACGGCTCCTTCACGTTTCCCTCGCCTCCATCCCAGATCCTCACGATCAGCCTTGCCGATTCGACGTCCGACAGGTCCTGCGGAAGGTTAATCGTAGCCGTGCGGACCTGCGACGCCCGCGACCAGAACGGCACAGGCATGTCGCGGCACGCGTACATCTGCACGCGATGGCGTCCTCTGGCATATTCGAGCCCGTCCAGGACGGGTGTCCAGTAGCACAGCCCTCCCTTCAGGCGGACCAGCGCCCGCAGCGCCATCGGCCCATCTTGATCGGGGATCATCCGCGTGTCCCAGACGATGGGAAACGGGCCCGCCGTCGCCTTGCCGATGTGATGGACGTGCCGCCGATCGTGCGTATAGCCATGCCAGTCGTTGGTCTGCCCATCGCCGTCGTCGTCGTAGCCATCGTACCGGGCGAAGTACTCGACCGACTCGATCTCCGCTTCCATCGGTTTTGGACACGTCAGCGTGATAGAAACCTCGTCGCCGAGGGCGGCGTGCTGGGCTTGCAGCTCGACGCCCGCCGAGAAACCCTGGAGACCTCGCGCGGCCAAATCGGGATGGCCGGGCTTGAGATAGCAGCGGATCGCCGCTCCATCAACGATGAAATGCCCCCAAAAAGTCTGGCCCCGGTCGCAGGCGAACTGCACCGCGTTGCGGCCGCTGACCAACTGCTCGACCTTCAACGAGACCAGCGGATAGCTGTACGCGCAGTGCCCCGCCTCGCAACCGTCGTCGGGAATGGCGTACACCTGCTTGCCGTTGAGGAGAAAACGCTTGTTGGCGGTCTTGGGGTGCCCGCCCCAGACTTCGAGGTAGAGATCGGCGCCCTGCAACGCGAACAGGTCCTCCGGCACGTCGATCAGGGTCAGGCCGTTGGCGCGGGCTTCGGGCCTCCTGCCGTGTTCTGGGTGCAGGCTCAGTTCGGCGTCGTTGACCCGCAGCATCCGGCCGGACGAATTACTGATCGTGGCGTCGAACTCGGCCCAGTGCTCCCGAAAGAAGACACCCGTCTGGCCCCAGCGATCGTCGGATCCGGCAGACCCGAACGACGGGCGCGCCGCAGAGACCAAACCGGCAACGGCCAACAGAACGATGCAGAAAACGTAAATCTTGCCAAGGCCGGCCATTACGACACTCCTGCCACTCGCACGGGACCTTCTCTTCGCACAATGCCTCACGTCTGATTCAGGAGGCGATTATACGTCCGACCAGGGCTGGCGACAAGCCTGCCCAAGCCTGTCTTCTCTACGCACAGACGCCCGGCGAGCCAAGATGTTGCGCCATCCATGGAGCAAAACGCGGAACGACACCCGCGTGGCAAGTCAATTGCACTGTGGAACGCATCCCCATAGAATGCCCGTCGATCCGCCGAAGAAGGCGGAATACGGACCGCGGCGCAGCATACGGAAGGCCAAGGCAGCCCGATGGAGCACAAGAACTGCGTTCTGGAGCTTCGGGATGTTTCGAAGAGCTTCCCCGGAGTCAAGGCCCTGGACCGGGTCAGCATCCGGTTCAGGCCGGCCACGGTCCATGCGCTGATCGGCGAGAACGGAGCCGGAAAGTCCACCCTGATGAAGATCCTGATGGGGTTCTACACAGACTATGCCGGCGAGATTCTCCTCCTGGGACAACGTCTGACCCATGCCGGCGTGCGGCAGGCCCTTGAGGCCGGCATCTCGATGATCCACCAGGAGCTGATGTACGTGCCGCACATGACTGTCGCGGAGAACCTGCTGCTCGGCAGAGAGCCCGCCTCCAGGTTCCTCAAGCGGATCGACCGCAGAGAGGCACGCCGACAGACCCAACAGCTTCTGAACCAGGTGGGATTGGACCTCGAACCGGACCGATTGATGAAAGACCTGAACGTCGCCGAGCGGCAAATGGTGGAGATCACCAAGGCCATCTCGTACCATGCGAAGATCGTGATCATGGATGAGCCCAGCTCTTCTCTCTCGCAGCACGAAGTCGAACGGCTCTGTGGGATCATCGCCCAGTTGAAGGACAGAGGCGTTACGGTCATTTACATCTCACACCGTCTCGAGGAGGTCTTCCGAATCGCCGATGAGGTCACGGTGTTGCGTGACGGCCGGGTCGTCGGCGCTGCGCGGGTCTCCGAGATCGATGCGGACCGCGTGATCGCCATGATGGTGGGCCGCGAACTGGCGGACGTCTTCCCCAGACGGACCCGCCGGCCGGGGCCGGTGATCCTGAGCGTGCGCAACCTGGGCCGCAAAGGCGCCTTTCACGACGTCAGTTTCGATCTTCACAGGGGTGAGATCGTCAGCCTGGCGGGTCTGATGGGCGCAGGGCGAACCGAGATCATCCGCTGCCTCTTCGGGCTCGACCGATACGATCAAGGTCAGATCTTAGTCAATGGCAAGGAGGTTCCCATCCGGAGCCCTGCCGACGCTCTGCGACTGGGCCTGGGCCTGGTCAGCGAAGACCGACAGACTACGGGTCTGGTGCCCTGCCTTTCGCTGCGAGCCAACATCACACTTTCGAATCTGGACCTTTGTTCATGGGGCCCCATCGTCTCATGGGGGCGGGAAGAGAAACTGGTGGAACGAATGGTCGGTGACCTGCGAATCAAATCGCCTGACACCCGCGAGATGGTTGCCAACCTCAGCGGAGGCAACCAGCAGAAGGCCGTGCTGGCCAGGGCCCTGCTCGGCGAGCCCAATGTGCTGCTCCTCGATGAACCGACCCGGGGCATCGACGTCGGCGCCAAAGCCGAGATCTACAAACTGATGGGCCGCCTCGCCCATGAGGGCAAGGCCATACTGATGGCATCTTCGGAGCTGCCCGAGGTGGTGGGAATGAGCGACCGGGTCATCGTTCTCAGCAGCGGTGCCGTGACCAGACAACTGGATCGAGACCAGGCGTCCGCCGCGAACATTCTGCGCAATGCGATGGCCAATTAGCGGCGGGCTCGCCGGACAGCTTGGAAAGGATTTGAACGATGCCCGAGCATAACATCGTGCCCCGCGATGGGAATGCGATGCAGAAATATGGCCTGGTGATCGCGTTTGCGGCGATCTGCGCGGTGCTCTCGATTCGTTCACCGGCATTTCTGACTCCGCAGAATGCCATCAACGTCCTGCGTCAGATCTCCATCAACGCCATCCTGGCGGTCGGAGTCACCTATGTGATTCTCACTGGCGGCATCGACCTGTCTCTCGGCTCGGTGGTGGCTGTGACGGGCGTCCTGGCGGCGACGTTTGCCCATCCTGATACCTATCCGCTGGCCGTTCCGATCGCGGTGGGCATCCTGGGCGGAGTCCTCATTGGCGTACTGAACGGTCTGGTTATCACGCGGTTTCGTGTTGCGCCGTTCATCGCAACGCTGGGAATGATGACCATCGCGCGGGGCGGTGCGTTGATCCTCAGCGGGGGCCGGCCCGTCTCGAATCTGGCGGCGTCATTCAATTTCATCGGCAACGGAAGCGTGCTGCGCATTCCCATCCCGATCCTGATCCTCGCGGGCGTTTTTCTGGTCTCGCGCTTTATTCTGCGAAGAACCACCTTTGGCCGATACGTCTACGCGGTGGGCGGCAACGAAGAAGCGGCCCGCGCCTCCGGCATCAATACGCATGGGATCAAGGTCGCCTCATACGCCATCTGCGCGGGGCTGGCGGGTCTGGCCGGCATTGTCCAGGCTTCGCGGATCACTACCGGGCAGCCGAACGCCGGCATCTCGTATGAACTCGACGCGATTGCCGCCGTGGTCATCGGGGGCACGAGCCTGTCCGGCGGGATCGGCTCTGTCACCGGCACCCTCCTGGGCGCGCTGCTCATCGGGACACTGAACAACGGCCTGGACCTGCTGAACGTTTCCTCGTACTATCAGCAGGTCGTCAAGGGGCTCATCATCATCGGCGCCGTGATTCTCGACCGCCGCAAGCGTTCGAGATAGTCACGCTGCTGGCGGGCTCGCAGATATCGCGCGGTGCACGGAGTCGGCAGTCATGCGAAAACTCATTGTCGTCCTTCTGGTCGCGGTCCTGGTCGTGATACTGTGGCTCATGAAACCCGATGGATCCAACTCGGATCGGCTTGTGATCGGGGTCAGCCTTCTGAATCTGTCGAATGAATTCATCGTCGACATCCGAGAGGCGATGGAGGCCAAGGCCGCCGAACTGGACGTCACGCTGATCGTCACCGACGCCGAACGGAGCGCCGAGAAGCAGATTCAGCAGATCGAGAGCTTCATCACCCGGCGGGTGGACGCTATCATCCTGAATCCGTGTGAAGTGGAGGCGAGTTCGCCCGCCGTCGACAAGGCCATCGCCGCCGGCATACCGGTCGTCAACGTCAATTCCGAAACGCGATCCGAGCCGACGGCGTTCGTGGGCTCGCGCGATGAGGAATCGGCCGAAATCGCCATCAAGTACATCGCCGAACGGCTCGGCGGCAGAGGCCGGCTCCTGATGATGACCGGTTATCCCGGCCAGGCGGCGGAGATCAAGCGAACCGAAGGGGCGCGCGCCGCCCTGAGGAACTACCCCGACCTGAAGCTGATCGCCGAGCAGACCGCGAACTGGTCGCGTGAGGAAGGAATGGCGCTGATGGAGAACTGGCTTCAGGCCTACCGGGACGGCATCGACGCCGTGTTTGCCCAGAACGACGAGATGGGCCTGGGGGCGCTGAACGCTCTGCTATCCGCCGGCGTCAAGGACAGAATCGTGCTGGTCAGCGTAGACGCCATCGCCGACGCACTGGCCGCCGTCAAAGAGGGCCGGCTCGACGCCACCGTCTTCCAGAACGCCCGAGGCCAGGCCGCCACCGCCCTCGAAACCGCCGTCAAGATCGTCAGAGGCCAGCCCTACGAAAAGACAGTCCTGATCCCCTTCGAACTCGTCACCCGGCAGAACGTCGACCGCTACATCACCCAGCCGTAACGAATCGGCCGGCCGTTCAACCATCGCTGGACCTCAGGCATCCAACTCCAGAGATTGACGCGCCACCGCCCGAAAGACGCGACATCTACGTTGGGCATCGAGCGCACAGTCCCGGTCGGCCGAGTCGCCCGGGTAACGTACGCTGACCGCAAACCCTGACAGATAGGCCAGGTTCTCGCGGTGAGTTTCCCACGAGGGCTCAACATCCAGTACCGACTCGAGCAATGCGACGAGATCGTGCACCTTCCCGAACGCGAGCCCGGCCTCGCAAAGACGTGCCTTCAAATACTTCTCCGCACATTGCTGGGCGTGGAAACAAATGCCCTCGAAGTTGGGCCGGTCCGTAACGCGCGACTCTCGCTCCAGCGTCGCGAAGTCCCCTTCCGCCTTGGCTACCCATTCAGCGGTCATTGGCTTCATAGAGGATTATCCCCTGCGACAGGATTTCCTGCATGAATGTGTCGCCCATCGCGATTCGCTCGCGAACCTTCTCAGGCGTCCGCACAAGCAGGTCGACCGGAAAACCCGGACGCAGTTTCATTTGAACCGCCACCGAGGTATCGACGCTGCGTCCGCGGAAGGGACCGATGACCAGCAGATCGACATCGGAATCGCTCGCCGGCGTACCCCTCGCGTGGGAGCCGAAGAGAATCACCTTCTCGGCCCCAAACTCCCGCCCGATCCTCCGACCGAACTCCTCAATCCTGCTCATCGCCACCATGAGCACATGTCCTCAAAACCACTCCACTGAAAACCAATGTCCAGTATACCAACAACCCTCCTGCATAGGCAACCAGCACTCGTCAATCGCCCATCCAGTCACAGCGGTACGACTCCGGCACCTCCTCCAGCGACGAGAACACGTCCTTCTCTGGAAAGGCAACCCGCACCAACGGCTCAACCAACTGCCTGTCGCGCGTAATAATAGCATCGGCACGACTCAGCAGCAGAACGTAACCTATGTCCTGATAGTCGTGCTCCGCGCGTTTCTCGCGCAGGGAGCCACCGACTTGGTGGAGATAGAGATACTCGCGCTGGATAATATCGAGGAGGCGAAAGAACTGCCACGCCATCCACTCACTCGACAAACAGAACTTCTCCTCATCCTCTACCCAATTCCTGGGCATCTGAGTCAGCGCGAGTTTCCGAAAAGAGACATGGTCCACAGTGGCTGCGAACGCCGCCAAACGAGCCGAAATATCCTTCGGCAATCCTCTGAAATCTGGCACATCTGAACGACGGGTTTTTGCCATGCCAAGCAGGTCTCGGACAGGATCCAAGAGGAAGGCCTTGGCATACTCGAAGCCGACACGCTGCTCTGCGGCAATCTCCTCATCAGTGAAAGCGTGATCCGATCTTGCGGGGCCTAAGCGGATTCCACAGGTCCTCCGGCTGTCTGCAAGCAGTCGGGGAAAGGGACGTGAGTGCTGCCCCTCCCAGCGGATGAGATCCTCGGTGCGAGAACAGTAGGAGGCGCCAGCCAGGAGAAGATCGCGGCAACGGCTCAGCAACTGCCTATCCTTGAATCTCTGGCTTGTCCCAGACTCGTAGAGGAGCACCTCAGAGACAAGGAGAGGGTGAAGCTTCGCAAAGTCGCGCAGTGCGTCGATCTTGGTTCCATCGAATGCACTCTTGTCGAGGACGATTTGTCTTGGCACGGTACTCATCGCAGACTGTCCAGGACGACGCCGCGCATGAGGGTGGGGTTGGCCGGTTGGCCGGTGAAGAGGCGGAACTGGGCGAGGGCCTGGTTGACGAACATGGCGAGGCCGTCGATGGTCTTGGCGCCGGCGGCCTTGGCGTGTTTGAGCAGCAGGGTCTCGGCGGGGTTGTAAACGGTGTCGAAGACCGCCATGCCGGGCTTGAGCACCTCCGGCGGGACAGGCGTTGCATCAATCTTGGGATGCATCCCGATGCTGGTGCAGTTGACGAGGAGCCGGGCGTCGAGATGTGAGAGTGCATCGAGGCCGGCACAGGCGCACGCGAAATCGGCGGCCAGTTGCTCGGCCCGCTCGACAGTGCGATTGTAGACGGTCACCTTGGCGCCGGCATCCGTCAGGCCTGCGACGATGGCCCGTGAAACGCCCCCGGCTCCCACGACGACGACGGGCATGTCGCGGAACCCCTCGCGGGAGATGCCCATGCCGTCGGCGATGGCGTCGAGCGCCCCGGCATAGTCGGTGTTGCAGACACAAAGCCGTCGCTCGTCGCTCGTCGCTCGCGAATCGAGAACCAGCGTGTTGGCGGCGCCGATCTGCTCGGCCAGAGGCTCGACGAGACCGCCCTTCTGCCGCACGTAGTCGAGGGCGCTGTGCTTGTGCGGGATCGTGACGCTGAAGCCTCGAAAGTCCAGCCATGGTCGCGCCAGCACGTTATCGAGGAACGCGAACAGCTCCTCGCGGCCGCCCTGGACCAGCAGCGGCAGATAGACCCCGTTGATTCTCTTGTCGGCCAGGCAGGCGTTGTGAATGGCCGGACTGAGCGAATGGCCCACCGGATCGGCAATCACGCCGAACAGGGTCGTCCCGCGGTCAATCGAATCGTGATGGTAGAGTCTCTTGAACGCATCCAGCGTCACCTGGCCCGGCGCGGTGCCACTGGCCTCGTCGAGGCTGGCGAAGGTGGCAAGCCCGCCGAGTTTCTTCGTGAGCACCCGGCTGATCAGACCCGCTTGGCCCATGCACAGCACTATGCCGTTCCTGTCCGCCTCGTGGAGCAGATCGAGCGCCTGGAAGCAGTCGTTGATATGGCGTGCGGTGTGGACCAGCTTGGGCACGGCCGCCGGAAAGGCCTGCACGATGTCGCGATGAAGTCTCCTGAGGTCGCCGAACGGCTTGGCGAAATCATGGGCCGAGAGTATCAGCCGGCCCTTCGGCGACGACGCCAGAGCCGACTCTATTCTGTGGCCAAACGCAGACTTCCGGAAATTGACGAACTCGACATCGACGAACTCGGCCCCTTCGCGCAGGGCCGCCGTCAGAACCTCAAGACGCAGCGACTCAGGGTAGTCAACGGCACCGCCTTCGCGTGGGTCCCGGCAGGTCACAATCAGAGGCACGGACGCGCCGGCCACGGCCCGGGTCCGCCTCAGGACCTCTCTCGCCAGGTCCGGCGAAAGCCCTTCCAGGTAGTCCATCCGCAATTCGAGCATCTCGGCCCCGCCGGCGACGGCGCGGCGGACCTGCTCTGCGGTCTGGGCCGCATTCTTCGCCGATATGGGAACCGCCAAATAGGTCATAACGGCTCCAACATATACCAACTCGCCCGACCCCGAGCAAGACTCGGGCAGGATTCGGAGCAAGTTGGGCTTGATTTGCCCCGGTCGATACGATAAGATACCGGTTCGTCGGATGGTATGCAGGAGAGGAGGATCCTGATTCGCGAATGAGCTTCGAGTACAAAGTCTGACTATGCACGAACTGGAAATCAAGGTCCCGGCCTCCCGGCCGGGGAGCTACAAAGTCGCTGTCGGCAGCGGGTTCCTGGCAAACCTGTGGCCGCAGATCAAGAGCGCGTTCGGCCACCGCCGGCCGTTCGTAATTGCCGATGCCAATGTGGTCGCCGCCGGCCACCTCGACACGCTGCTGGGCGGCCGGCCGGTACCCCACTTCGTCATCGACCCGCCCGGCGAGGTCTCCAAGAACATCACCACCGCCGTGGCCATCGTCGAGGCAATGGAGAAGGCCTACCTTGGACGCGATACGGTCGTGGTCGCGCTGGGCGGAGGCACGGTCGGCGACGTGGCCGGCTTTGCGGCGGCGATCTTCAAACGCGGCGTGCCCATCGTCCAGATCCCCACGACGACGCTGGCCCAGGCCGATTCCGCCATCGGGGGCAAGACCGGCGTCGACTCCAGCGTCAGCAAGAACGCCTTCGGGGCCTTCTGGCACCCGGCGGCGGTGTACGTGGACGTCGCGACCGTGCGGACGCTCGATGAGCGACAATATCGCAGTGGCCTGACCGAGTCGGTCAAACACGCGCTGATCGCCGACGCGGAGTACTTCGAATTCCTCGAACAGAAGATGGACGTCATTCTCGACCGTCAAGGCGAGGTCCTCCAGACGCTCGCGCAGCACAACTGTGCGATCAAGGGCCGCGTCGTCGAGGCCGACCCTGACGAGCGAAACCAGCGACGGATGCTCAACTACGGCCACACGATCGGACACGCCGTCGAGTCCGCGAGCAACTATCGGCTGCTGCACGGCGAAGCGGTCGCGATCGGGATCGTCGCCGCGGGCCGCATCGAAATCGAGATGGGCCTCTCCGAGCCCGGCCGGCTCGAACGCGTCACCACACTGCTCTCAAGACTCGGCGTCCCGGTGACACTGCCCCCGGACCTCGATGCAGAGAAACTGATCGACCTCATCAGGCACGACAAGAAGGCGATCGACCGATGGCCCAGGTTCGTTCTGCTCGGCCAGCTCGGCCGGGTCCACTGCCCCGACGGTCAGTATGCCCTGGAAGTCGACCGCCGCATCGTCGAAAAAGTGACACAATCGATGGTGGATGACCGGTGACGCGCTCCGGGCGAGGTGCTTTTTTCTTGCCTTGGACACAAAGGCAAGTACAGTAGGGCGCAAGTCTGGTGCGGATGAGCGTGTGCGGCCCAGCCGCAGGTCCCATCCGCCATTGGAAGTCCGAAATCCGGAATGTCAGGAGATTCAGCCATGATCGGCAAAGCCATACGAATGGAACGCATCATCGACCGCAACTCGCAGAAGACGGTCATCGTCCCGATGGACCACGGCGTCACGGTCGGCCCGATCGAGGGCTTGGCGGACATGCGGACGACCATCAGCAAGGTCGTCTCCGGCGGCGCCAACGCGATCCTCATGCACAAAGGCATGGTCCGAGCAGGCCATCGCGGGACCGGTCAGGACGTCGGCCTGATCATCCATCTGTCGGCGGGCACGTCGCTGAGCCCGGACCCCAACGCCAAGGAACTGGTCTGCACCGTCGAGGAGGCGATCAAGCTCGGGGCCGACGCGGTCTCGATCCACGTCAACGTGGGCGCGGAAACCGACCGTGAGATGCTCCGCCAGTTCGGCCTGGTCGGTGAACGCTGCGCGTTCTGGCAGATGCCCCTGGTGGCGATGGTCTACACGCGCGGCCCGAAGGTCCGTGACGAGTACGACGTCGAGCACGCCAAGCTGGCCGCCCGCATCGGGGCCGAACTCGGGGCCGACATCGTCAAGGTCGTCTACACCGGCAGCGCACAGTCGTTCCGCGAGGTGGTCAGAGGCTGCCCCGTGCCGGTGGTGATCGCCGGCGGGCCCAAGATGGGCAGCGACGAAGAAATCTTCCGCATGGTCGAAGGCGCGCTGGAGGCGGGCGCAACGGGACTGTCCATCGGACGCAACGCCTTTCAACATGAGCACCCCGACAGGATGATCCGGGCACTGAGCCAGATGGTTCACCACGGCGCCGGCGTCAGCGAGGCCCTCAACGTCCTCAAGAGCTGAGTCGCGCGGCGACGAAGGCACACATACTTCTTCGGGAGCTATCGCATGGCCATGCCTGTCACATCAGAGCAGGTTTCTGCGCGGCAACGGTTGATGGTCTTGACCGCATTCATTGCGATCGTTCTTTCTTGCATCGCCAACACCTGCGCGTGCACGGCGTTCCTTCAGGAGGACCTGCTGGCGGGCAAGAACTACGACTGGCATCTCGACCAGGGCCTGCTGATCGTCAACAAGAGCGGCATCGCCAAGCGAGCGCTGATGCTCGACCCGGCGGAGAACGCCGCCGAGTGGGTCTCCCAATACGGCAGTGTCACGTTCAATCAGTATGGACGGGAAATGCCCAACGGGGGGATGAATGAGGTCGGCCTGGTCGTCGAGACGCTCATGTTGGCGGCGGCCCGCAATCCGGCGCCCGACCGGCGGCCCGCCGTAACCGCCTGGGTGCAATATCAGCTCGACAACAGCCGAACTGTGGACGAGGTCATCGCCACGGACAAGGCCGTCCGCATCTCGCCTTCTATGCCCATGCCTCTGCACTTCTTCGTCAGCGATGCACAGGGCAGTGCGGCGGTCGTCGAGTTCATTGACGGCAGACTCATCTGCCACGCAGGCAACGAGCTGCCCCACAAGCTGATCACGAACAATACGTGCGCCGAATCACTCGGCTTCCTCGGCCAGCATGAAGGATTCGGCGGCACGCGGCCGATGCGAAAAGGTTCGCACGATTCTCTCGACCGGTTTGTCGTCGCAGCGGATCGGCTCAAAGACTATCGGCCGGACGACTCACGCCCAAAGGCGATCCGGTACGCCTTTGAAACGCTGGCCGCCGTTCGTCAGGGTGATGCGACGAAATGGAGCATCGTCTACGATCTCAGGAACCTTGAAATCCACTATAGGACCCAGCGATGCGCCGAGGTCCGGACCGTCCGCTTCAAGGACCTCGACTTCACGCCGAAGACCCCGGTCCGCACGATCAGCATCAACACTACGCACGTGGGTCTGCTGAATCCGCATCTTGCCGACTACGATGGGGACGTGAACCGATGGCTCGTTTTCTACACCGTCCGGCAGACACCCATGATCGCTCAGTTGCCCGACGCACTCATCGAGATGCTGGCCGCCTACCCGGAAACAACATCGCCCCACTAACCAGGCTGAACCACTTCAGTCAAGCGGCGTATAGGAAGTCACGGAAGGTCTGTAAACCGGTCATGTGGAAGTGGATTAAGGGGAGTCTCGGATGGCTGAGAAGCAAGAATCGGCGACGAAAACGAAGTACGATGTTTCCATTATCCGCCCGCAGATGCGCGATGCGGATTTCAAGATGCGGGGAGAAGGATTCCCGCCGGAGCGGCTCGCGGCTGTCCGGAAGGGCTTGCGCACTCTCCATACCCTGGAATTGATGGCCCAGACGATCTATAAATTCCAGCTCACCCGGGAGCGTAACGAGGTCAACCGCCAGCTCGTCGCCGCGATGTGCAACGAGATGGGCCACTATCAGGATTTCCAGATCAAGCTGTACGAGTACGGCTTCCGTCCGAGCATCTTGCGGGCCGCGTATTGGATGGTCGGGTTCGCCTTCGGCTTCGGCTCGCGGATGCTCGGCAAGAAGGCCATGTTCCGAACCGGGATCTGGGTGGAATCCAAGGCGGTCCACCACTACGCTGAACTGCTGGAGACCATCGACTGGGACGATGAGACCCGCAGGGTCGTCGAGAAGGACCAGGCCGACGAGGACGGCCACATCAACCGCTGGAGGGCCATGCTGGCGAAGGCTTGAGACTCGTTGTGACCACGGTGTACATCCGGATTCCCCCCAGTGCCCTGACGGCCACGCTGCAAACGCTGCGTCGCGTGCTAATGAAGGTTTACATCCACAGTCTGGCCGGCGAATCCTCCTTCCGGAAGGGGAACGACGATTTCGGCCTTGGAGTACCAGGAAAGCCGGACGCGGAGCGCCTTTCGCTTCTGGGTCGGATCGCAAACGCGGAGACGGGGAAAGACCCGGGTTTCGTCGAGCATGACAAGGGCCGGCTCGTCGACCGCCAGGGTCCGACCGTCGCCCCATGTAACTTGCCCGGGCCGGAAGAAGGCGGCCTGTAACAGCTTTCCGTCATGGCTCACGATCGCCAGCAACTCGTTCGATTGGGCCACGATGCGCGCGGGAGGCGCCTCAGAGAGCCTCCTCATTGCCTCGACGGAAACATCGGGACAGACCACGTAAGCATATTGTTCCGCATCGGGTCTGGCCCCATGGTCGATCCAGAGATTGAACACGTCCCGCTCGACGGGCTGCGTCGATTCCCGGCGGTGCACATCGTGCCACGTGCCAGTCTGTGTCAGCACACCGGCGGTGGTCTTGCCCGGCGTCAGGAAGACGTAGCCCATCCCATCATGATGGAGCCATTCGTGCGGACCGGTTGAACGCTGGCCTTTCGACAGGTGACCCAGTCGGCGGTCGACGGAAATCGTCACCGGACCGTTCGCAGCACACTGATTCACCGACGTCAGCACCGTCTCGGGCGTGTCGCACGCTATCCCAGCCCCCAGGCAGACAACCGCGTCTTCGAGGAAAAACCACGCCTTGCGGGCGCTCAGACCGTCGCGGAGGTATTCCATGGCCGCGAGGCCGCATCGGCCGCCCGAAACGCCACCGACGAAATCGCTGCGACCCCGACACAGTGCCGAGCTTGGCACAAGCGTTCCCTGGTCCTGCTCGCATGTCGTCCCGGGCAGGCGCCGCCAGTCCCAGACGGGAAACAGGTCCTCGTACTCCTGCCCGGTCCGCTGGAAGTACGTGACCCCATCACCCAGGTGCAGGCCGAGCATGTTCTCATTGTTGCAGGTTTCGGCGCCGATCACACGGGTGCTGCACATCTTCACCGACGCGTACCAATTCGGCCGGCGCTGAACGCTGATATCGGATCGCCAGAAGTGCTTATGTGCCACGAAGGTGTTGGCTTGGCCCGGCTGATTGCAGGCGATCGCGTCTCGATAGAGATTGGCCCTGGTGGGGTCAATCTCCGCCATCAGATCGAGATGGCGAATGACGGAGCGTCCCTTGCTCGCCTGGCAATCGCGGAAGATCTGCCGGCCGCATCCGCTGATATCCATCCGCCCGTTCCAGACAATCCAGGCGGTTCCTTCCAGGAGATAGCGTCCGAGCAGATCGATCTGTTCGGGCGTCAGAGCGTAGTCCGTGTCCCGGAAGATGCTGGCCCACTGGATCATGTCCGCGCTGAAGGCGGCGCCGTAGTTGCCCCACTGCAATTGCGGGCCGTGCTGGTGAAACGAGTAGTCCGGCTGAATACCCTCCTGGATCGTGACATGAAGCTCTTCGAAGATCTGATTTCGCGCCTCGCGCATCATTGCAGCATCGTCGCAGAGCAGACCTTTCATGAACGCGATCCCGGCCAGCCAGACCTTGTTCTGGCCGGTCATGCCCATCTTGCTGCGGCCAAGAATCTGCCGTATAGCCTTGTCTCGCAAGTCGCCTGGCGCCGCTTCGGCCATCAGCACCAGCGTCGGCGCCAGCGCATCGGGCACACCGATCTGCGGATACCACCAGTTCGAATTGACGTAGTCTTCGTTCGTCCAATGCTCGATGGCCGCCACGACGGCCGCACGCAACGCCGGATTGTCCGCCATCGGATGCCCCGCAGCCCGGTACACCCTGGCCATCTCCAGGGTCCGTCCCAGGTGTTCGTAGGTCCGCCACCCGCCGGGGTCCGTGTTGGCGTAGTCAATGTCCGGCCAGGAACCGTCGGGTCTCTGTCCGTGGATGTACCTCTCGACGACCCCTGCCCGCGGCGCGCCACGCCCGTACCACTCGATCATCTGATCGCGGAGCAGCGAGACGTCCCCGCTGCCGCCGGCGACACACACGCCGGTCATCCAAAATGCGAGAGTGGTTGCAGCAGCCGGCAGGAGACTCTGTCTTCGCATGGAACAGTCCCGTCCAATCCGAGATTACATATTGAGGTTCGTCCCCCACAGCATAGCAGATCGGTCTTCCCCGTCCAAGCCCATAAGGACGGTGTTTGACAGCCCGCCGGTCTCGCGAGACAATCGCCAGGCAAACAGGGCAGGTTTTTGGCGCCGGTCGTGCGGGCAGCCGCATTGCTGTTGGAGAAATGGATATGTTGAGGTACTTCGTCGCCGGCAATCTGTGGGCCTTCGTTGCCATCGTGCTAACCCTGGGACGCCGACCCTGGCGCGCGTCGCCCGCGCGATACGAATTCCTGGGCTACGGCTCGCTCGACCCGATCAGCTACAATCTCATCATCGCGTTCTGCGTGACGGCCGCCGCGATCTTCTTCCTGTTGGCGTGGAAGACACAGCAGAAGCAATGACGAACACAGCGGACGCGATCAGGCAAGGCCGGTCCGCTCGCAGGTCTGTGCCCAACAACGGTGGAAGCGGGTCTCTCAGGTGGACTCGATGATTCCCGGGCGGTAGGTGCGCGCGCCTTTGGGGATCCAGACGCCGTCGAAGAGGTTGACCAGATGCTTCTGGATGCCGCGACGGATAACCGAGCCGGCGCATTGCTCGTCCGGTTTGGCCTCGCCGTCGGTAATCTCACGAGCCAGCGCCCGGTAGTCGGCCGCCGCCCGGCTTCGTGGGGCATACGTCAGAATGGACTCGCCCGCGCTGGGGGATTCCGGCAGCCGAACGTCGCGATGAATCACCGTATCGAACACCAGGTCTCCGAAGATCTCGCGCATCTGCTGCTGGATTTGCCGACTGAACGTTCGCCGCTCTTCGACAAACGTCAGAAGCAGGCTGATGTTCTCCATTGAATAGGGATGAAAACGGTCGCGAATGACTCGTATCGTCTCAAGCAACCGCTTAAGCCCTTCCAGCGCGTAGTAGTGCACCTGCACCGGCACAATGATATCCGTGCTGGCGACGAGCGCGTTCAGCGTCAGAATGCCCAGCGACGGCGGGCAATCGATGACACAGAAATCGTAGTCCTGGCGTGCGTCCGCCAGGCCGCGTCCGAGCAGCAGTTCCTTGCCGGGTACGGCCCCCAGCTCCAGCTCGGCGCTGGCCAGAAGCACGTTGCAGGGCAGCAGATCGAGCCCCTCCGTCTGCGTGTGCGTGACCACGGCGTGCAGGCTGTTCTCGGCACCGCTGAGAAGATCGTAAACAGTGCGGTCGAAGGCGTCGGGGTCATAGCCCAGACCGATGGTGGCGTGGGCCTGCGGGTCCAGATCCACCAGCAGGACGCGCTGCCCCTGCGTGGCGAAGGCAGCGGCGGTGTTGATCGCCGTGGTGGTCTTGCCGCACCCACCCTTCTGATTGACCATCGCGATGGTCCGCATGTATCACCCACCTCTCGGAGCACGCCCCGGCCGGAATGCCGTCCCGAGGCCGTGACAACTCTCGGCCCATACAGCGACAGCGTGTGCCCGGTCGTTGCAGAAATACCCTGGAGCCTCCGGCTGATGTACGCATCCACCCCCGTGTGGAATCCGGCAGAACGTGCACACGCCCATCCACGCGGCTGTCATGTGCGGACCGCGTGTTTGAACGCCCCGTTTGCCAGAACACAGTATATCCCCTCGGCATGGAAAAGTCAATCGGAAGAGGCTGTATTTGAAGCTCCCCGGCTAAATCGTGACCTCCTGGCAGGTTATGAGGGATCGCTCTTGCCCGATAACGTGTCGGTCCAGGACAAATGCGCGTCCTCTGGACATGTGAACCGGGCCTGTGCTGGGGTGGCACAGGCCCGGTGGATCATGCGAAACCATCGTATCAAGCAGGGACGCTACCGGTCGCCGGCTAGGTAGCGGACTTCGCCGGGCGAGAGGGCCCGGCTGTAGATCACGAAGTCATCCAGCGAGCCGGCAAAATATCCGTCGGCGGCGTACTGCGACCGCGCCAGCCAGTTCTGCGTCGTCGCGCCCAGGGCCGGCGGCAGCGTCGTCGTCGCCCCG